>DRKN01000104.1 GCA_011051755.1 Gammaproteobacteria bacterium | reverse complement strand
GGGCTGTCCATGCAGAGGTTCCATGTGACGGAGAGAGCGTTCCGGCAAATTCTAGGGAAATTCAAAGCCCGGGGGAAGGCGTTTTTCCGTGACGGGTATTTTTGCACATTTTTTTAACCTCCTGCCCACCGGCCACCAGCCTGCCGCGTGGGCACGAAAGACGTGCCCACCCTACCTGCTGTCCAACCAGGGAGCGACTCATCTTTTCTACCCGGCTCAGCGGCTTAAAGCCCCTATTTCAAACGCCACTCAAGACCGGCGGACGCCGCGGTCGCCTGTAGTGCATTCAGCCGCGCACCGAAGCGTTCATGGGCCTCTGCACCCACCATGTCCAGCTGCATTTGCAGGTTAATGATCATTTCCGCGATACGAATCCGGTCGCCTTCGTCGAACCGATCGACAGTGGTTTCATCCACGCCCTTCAATGCATCTTCCAACTGACAAAAAATCAGTTCCACATCTATCATCGCAGCCCCTCTGATTAAACCTGGAATTAGACAGTCAGGTTATCCCATCACGACAAACCGCTTCCTCTGCGTATCTTCGACTCTGGCTAAAAATCTACAGTGCACCCATGGGTTACAGCTACCTTCGAATATACAAACAGTTCAAGATCAATGCCATCATTATCATTGCCCCTGTACTTTTTCTGTCTCGCCACTGCTGCGTGCCAACCAGTAAGCCTCCGACACGATCAAACCACCACCCAGCCACTCCAGTCACCACGTCATCCGTCAAGCGCTGGGATGACACCACCCCTGCCGTCAACTCAAACAACATGATCACCGCCGAACGATGCACGGGCATGTGCGACACTCCGTACATCACCGCCAGCCCAGCAAGGATGACGCCCATTCCCCCCAGCAACAGCGCCCCACTCCACACCGACAACGCCACTTGGGGAACATTCGCCCCGCTCAGCAGCCACCACCCTGCCCACCACACCGACAAATACCCGCGGCGGTTCCGGCAGATGTTGCAAACGGCGCAACAGCACATTGGACAGGGAAACTGATTCGCCGTGTATCCATTGTCGTTCTTGGGTATACTACGCGGCCTGTTTTCACTGCCCGCCCCGCGTCACACATCCAACATAAAAATACGATATGAATCCGAACCTTAACAGGCTTCAGCCCTACCCGTTCGAGAAACTGCGCCAGCTCAAGGACGGCCTGCAAGCGCCTGCGGGCAAGTCACCTATCGCCCTCTCCATCGGCGAACCGAAACATATACCCCCGCATTTCGTCATCGAGGTACTGATCAGCCACCTGCACGGCTTGGAAAATTATCCGCTCACCAAGGGCAGCGCCCCCTTGCGCGAAGCCATCGCCACCTGGCTGCAACGACGCTTCGGCCTCGCCGCCTCTGCACAGAATGGCCGGGGTATTGACCCGGAAACCCAGATACTGCCCGTTAACGGCACCCGTGAGGCCCTATTCGCCTTCGCCCAGGCGGTGGTGGATCGCAGCACGGATCCACTGGTGGTGATGCCCAACCCCTTCTACCAAATCTACGAGGGCGCGGCCCTGCTGGCCGGCGCCGAGCCGTGGTTTCTCAACACCCTGGCCAACACCGGTTTCGTACCGGACATCGACAGCGTACCCGTGGACGTGTGGCAGCGTTGCCAGTTGATCTACCTCTGCTCACCGGGCAACCCCACCGGCGCCGTAGTGGACGCCGCCAGCCTGCGCCGCCTCATCACGCTGGCCGATGAACACGACTTCATCATCGCCGCCGACGAGTGCTACTCGGAGATCTATTTCGACGAACACCAGCCGCCCGTCGGCCTGCTGCAGGTGGCCGCCGGGATGGGCCGCACGGACTACCACCGCTGCGTGGTTTTCCACAGCCTCTCCAAACGCTCCAACCTGCCCGGCCTGCGCTCCGGCTTCGTCGCCGGCGATGCTGAAATCCTGGCAAAATTTCTGCTCTACCGTACCTATCACGGCTGTGCCATGCCGCCGCCGACACAGGCCGCCAGCATCAAGGCCTGGGACGATGAAATACATGTGCAAAAAAACCGCGCACTGTACCGGGAAAAATTCACGGCCGTGCTGGATATCCTGCGCCCGGTGCTCAAGGTGGAAAAACCACAGGCCGGCTTCTATCTCTGGGCACAGACGCCCGTCAGCGACGAGATCTTCGCCCGTGACCTGTTTGCACAGCAGAACGTCAACGTAGTACCCGGCAGCTACCTGTCACGCGACGCGCACGGCATCAACCCCGGCGAAAACCGCGTGCGCATGGCGCTGGTGGCGCCACTACAAGAATGCATCGACGCTGCAAGGCGTATTCGTAGTTATGTCGAATCATTGTCTTGAAATTGCAAATCGACAATCAAACTAACATTATTCAGAGGATTACAAACATGGCAGACCTGAAGAAAGTCATCGAAGATGCCTTCGAGCACCGCGCCGACATCACCCCCCGCAGCGTCGACACCCATGTCAAGGAATACGTCAACGAGGCCATCCGCCTGCTCGACAGCGGTGAGCTGCGTGTGGCGGAAAAGACCGACGGCAACTGGGTGGTCAATGAATGGCTGAAAAAGGCCGTGCTACTGTCTTTCCGTATCAACGACAACGAATTCATGAAGGGTGGCTTCACCAACTACTTCGACAAGGTCACGTCCAAGTATTCCGAATACAACGCCCGCGACTTCCGCGAGGCCGGTGTGCGCGTGGTACCACCCGCTTCGGTGCGCAAGGGCTCGTACATCGCGCCCTCAGTGGTACTGATGCCCTCCTATGTCAACATCGGCGCCTACGTCGATTCCGGCACCATGGTCGACACCTGGGCCACCGTCGGCTCCTGTGCGCAGATCGGCAAAAACGTACACCTGTCCGGCGGTGTCGGCATCGGCGGCGTGCTGGAACCACTACAGGCCGCACCGACGATCATCGAAGACAACTGCTTCATCGGCGCCCGCTCCGAAGTGGTCGAAGGCGTCATCGTCGAAGAAGGCGCGGTGATCTCCATGGGCGTGTATATCGGCCAGAGCACCAAGATCTACGACCGCGAGACCGGTGAGGTCAGTTATGGCCGTGTGCCCGCCGGCTCGGTGGTGGTGTCCGGTAACCTGCCCTCCAAGGACGGCAGCTACTCGCTGTACTGCGCGGTAATCGTGAAAAAGGTCGATGCAAAGACCCGCAGCAAGGTCGGCATCAACGAATTGCTGCGTGATATCTGAATAACAAACAAGGAGCGGGCCAGACCCGCGATTAAAGAATAGAAAATAACCCCTAATGTGGGAGCGCTTTCAGCCGCTCCCACAATTGTTTTTTTCCAACTGGAATGGATTATCGCGGGCATGGCCCGCTCCTACATTTGGTGTATATTTGGAGAGCCGCATGACCACCCTCTACGGCATCAAGAACTGCGACAGCGTGCGCAAGGCCCGTCAGTGGCTGGCAACACACGACATCCCCTATACTTTCCACGACCTGCGCGCCGATGGGCTGGACGAGGCCACCCTGTACGACTGGGCCGGGAGCATGGGTTGGGAAACCCTGCTCAACCGCCGCGGCACCACCTGGCGCAAACTGCCCGAGGCGCAACGCGACGGCATCGATGAGCCAAAGGCCATCCAATGGATGTTGGAAAACCCGACCCTGATCAAACGCCCGGTACTGGTCACCAATGACGGCCAAACCCACGTCGGCTTCAAACCCGCCGACTACGAAAGCATTTTTCAGCGAGGATAAAGACGTGTCGGAAACCCTGAAACTGGCCAAGGATCTCATCGCCCGCCGCTCCGTCACCCCCGCAGATGCCGGCTGTCAGGCGTTGATGATTGCCCGGCTCGAAGTCATCGGCTTCAGCATCGAGCGCCTGCGCTTTGGCGAGGTGGATAATTTCTGGGCACGGCGGGGAAGCAGCAAACCACTGTACGCCTTTGCTGGCCACACCGACGTGGTGCCCAGCGGCCCCGAGTCAAACTGGAAATACCCACCCTTCGAGCCCACCATCGACGCTGGCATGCTCTACGGTCGCGGTGCGGCGGATATGAAGGGCAGTCTCGCCGCCATGCTCACCGCCTGTGAACGCTTCATCGCCAAATACCCGGATCACACCGGCTCCATCGGTTTTCTCATCACCAGCGACGAGGAAGGCCCAGCCATCGACGGCACGGTGAAAGTGGTCGAACATCTCGAAGCGCGCGGCGAAAAAATGACCGGTTGCCTGGTCGGCGAGCCCTCGTCCAGCACACGCGTGGGCGACGTAATCAAGAACGGCCGCCGTGGCTCGTTGGGAGGCAAGCTCATCGTGCGCGGTATGCAGGGCCATGTGGCCTACCCCCATCTGGCGAAAAACCCCATCCACCTCGCCGCCCCGGCACTGGCGGAACTGACCAGCGCACAGTGGGACGCGGGCAATGACTTTTTTCCTGCCACCACCTTTCAAATATCCAACATCAACGGCGGCACCAGCGCCACCAATGTCATCCCCGGCGAGCTGGAGATAAGGTTCAACTTTCGTTTCTCTACCGAGGTGACGCCCGAGGAATTACAACGGCAGGTCGAGGTAATCCTCAATCGGCACAAGCTCGCGTATGACTTGAAATGGGAACTCTCCGGCATGCCTTTCCTCACCGCCAGTGGCGAGCTGGTCACAGCGGCTCGTGCCGCAGTGAAAACCGTGAGCGGACAGACGCCCGAACTCTCCACCGCCGGCGGTACCTCCGACGGCCGTTTCATCGCCCCCACCGGTGCGCAGGTGCTGGAACTGGGCCCGCTCAACGCCACCATCCACAAGGTGGACGAATGCGTCAGCGTGGCCGATCTCGATCTGTTGTCAGAAATGTACGAACGCATCCTGCAGGAACTGCTGCTGGCTTGAGGCCGATGGCCCGGAATATTTTAAAACGCTTTTCTCTGTGGCAAACAGCGGCAAACCATATCACGAACCCATCCTTGATTAGATGGCCAGCTCAATGGTGCCGGCAGCCACCCTCGACCAGCTGCAATTGCTGCACGAAGGCAGGGAGTTCATCGTGCGCCTCCCGCGAAATCCCTCACGCTCAACCCAGTCGACGTTTCTGCGCAATCCATAATAAATTTTTAATCCAGAATCAGGGGACAGATAAAACTTACAAAGCCATGCATGTAGGGTGGGCAGGCTTTTCATGCCCACGTGGAATATGCGCCAACCGCGTGGGCACAAAAACCTGCCCACCCTACATGCTGCTGTGGCGACCGCGCCAGCTGGATGCTGCGGGTCTCAAACTGTGCGGCAATAATAAGGCAAGGAGCAGCAAGTGCTCCTGCTCTTTTTTCAGCAGCGGATTTCTCGACCCTGACTCCGATCAGTCGTCGTGGTCATGCTTCTTGTGCCCTGCACGCTTCAAGCGGCGATCCATACGGGTCGCCTCGCGCATGACGTGATAGATCACATTCTGCTCCTGCACGCCATGCACCATGTACGCACCCGGGCCACCGGCATAGATGGCGACGTCCTCGCCAGCGTGGGTCTCGAGGAATAACGGCACCAGCGCCTCCTGGTGGAAACCTTGACTCTCGGTATCCACGGCGCTCAGATCGGTACGGCTGCCGGCATTGATGGGCTCGCCATAGACCCTGTCACCGCCAATCTCGAGGTCATGAAAACCACGGCCATTGATGTAGCCCAGAGTGGTGTAGGGCATGCCGTCTTCAGCCAACAGCGCGTGGGAAGAGGCGTTGCCGGCGCTGTCGTTACCCACCACCTTGCCGAGGATGGGATTGCCACGCGTCGGGTAACCGGCGATGGTGAACACGTGGCTGTGGTCGGCCGTCACCAGGATCAGCGTATCATCCATGTCCACGTTTTCCATGGCGGCCTTGACGGCATTGGAGAACTCGATGGTGTCGGTCAGGGCACGATAGGCATTTCCGGCATGGTGACCATGGTCGATGCGGCCAGCCTCTACGTGCAGGAAGTAGCCCTTCCGGTTGTTGTCCAGCACGTCGATGGCCTTGACGGTCATCGCCGACAAACTCGGCTCGCCACCCGCATCCAGGGGACGATCAAATGCGTATTCCATGTGCGAGCTTTCGAACAGGCCCAGCAGATGCTTCACTGCGTCGGCATCGATGGCATCGAACTGTTCGCTATTCCACACATAGGCGGCATCGTCATAATTGGCCACCCACTCGGCGGTCAGGTCACGCCCATCCTCACGCCTGCCGCTCCTGCCCTCGCCATCAACCCTCTCGCGCGGGATGAAATGACGGCGACCACCGCCCAGGGCGACTTCCAGGCCGTTACCGTAGGGGAATTCGATGAGCTGACGGGCAATGTCCTTGCAGCCACTCTGCCTGGCTTCGTCGGTGAGCCTGTCGTCACTCTCCCAGTCGCGCTCCGGCACGTGGGCATAGGTGGCGGCGGGTGTGGAGTGGGTGAGGCGGGCGGTGGTGACCACGCCAGTGGACATACCCACCATCTCGGCCTGTTCGAGAAAGGTGGTCAGTTCATTGCCGATGGCGCTGGCGCAGTTGCCACGCTCGACATACTGATTAACGGCAATGACGCCGGCCTTGGTCTTCACGCCGGTCATGATGGCCGTCATGGTGCCGGCAGAGTCCGATGTCTGCTGATTGGTGTTGTAAGTCTTCGACAGGGCGAGGTGGGGCAGCAGCTCGAAGGAAAGGCGGTTCTCCTCGCCGTTTTCCCCACGCAGCTGACCTTCGAGAATACGCGCGGCGGTTACCGTGGAGATGCCCATGCCATCACCGACGAAGAGAATGATATTCCTGGCTCGGCGCCTGTTTTTGTGCAGATGCTTGGCCTGCTTTACAGCCTGAGCGCCATCACGGTACCACTGCTGTGGTGACTCCGCCCGGGCGGCGCTCCCCAGAGACAGGCCAATGGCCAGGGAAATGGCCGACACGGAAAAACATGTGTAACACCTGCGGATGACTTTTTGACAGTACATACGGCTGACTCCTTGTCCAGAAATAAAAGGGGTTTTCCCCAATACCATTAACCTGAATCCGAGGGTTCGGGTTAATGGCATTGGGTTCTTCCCTAAACTAGGCAGGTAGACTATCGTAACGCCTTATGAGAAATAAAGACCTCCACGCCCAAATTTCGAACACTGACAATCCCGTCGAATGAGTGAAACCACAAGGAGCGCCCGCATGAAAGCCCGCACCACATCCAGCATGCTATGGCATGCCTTTGCCACGGCGTCAATATTGATACTGCTCTCTGCCTGCGGTGGAGACAACAACCACCTTAGCAACGCCGATACCGCCGTGGAGATTAGCGACAGCGGCGTGACAAAGGTCATCAACCAACCAACCCTCTATGATCTGAGTATCAGCGGTTCCGGCAACACGGTCAGCATTGCGGGAAACAATCGCCTCAACCAATTCACCATCAGCGGCAGCAACAATATCGTCACCGTGCTGCCGGGCACGACGATTGCCGCCCTCACCTTCTCGGGCAACGACAACACGGTCAACGCTCCCGCAGGCAGCATAGCCACCAAGACAGACAATGGTGGGAGCAATAGCGTTATCGATCTCTGAGCCGGTATATCAAACCCACTCAACTCCGCTTGCGCGCCTTGCGGATATGGCGCTTGAGGCGCTGGCGCTTGTCGGCCTGATGTTTGGTGAGTTTGTTCTTGCGCCCCTGATAGGGGTTGGCGCCGGTGCGGAAGTCGATGCGAACCGGCGTCCCTTCCAGGCGTAGCACCTTGCGATAGACGTTGGCCAGATAACGCTTGTAGGCGGCCGGCACATCCTTGGTCTGGTTGCCGTGAATCACGATCACCGGCGGGTTGCGGCCACCCTGATGGGCATAGCGCAGCTTGATGCGGCGGCCACGCACCAGCGGTGGCTGGTGTTCTTCCACGGCCTGTTCGAGGATGCGCGTCAGCTCCGGCGTGGAAAACTGACGGCTGGCCGATTCGTAGGCGCGCAGAATGGGCGCAAACAGGTCACCAACGCCGGTGCCGTGCAGGGCGGAGATGAAATGCAGCCTGGCGAAATCGACAAATTGCAGGCGGCGTTCCAGTTCGTAACGCACCCGATCACGTGCGGATTTGTCCAGACCATCCCACTTGTTAACGGCGATCACCAGGGCACGGCCGGCATCGAGAATGAAACCCAGCAGGTGGGCATCCTGCTCGCTCACGCCTTCGTGGGCATCGATCACCAGCACCACCACATGGGCCTCTTCGATGGCCTGCAGGGCTTTGATGATGCTGAATTTCTCCAGCTTGTCACTGACCTTGCGCCGGCGCCGCACGCCGGCGGTGTCGATGAAGGTGTATGCCTGCCCCCGGCGCGCAAAGGGCACATAGATGCTGTCGCGAGTGGTGCCCGGCAGGTCATAGGCCAGCACCCGCTGTTCACCGAGAATGCGGTTGATCAGGGTGGACTTGCCGACATTGGGCCGGCCGAGAACGGCAATCTTGACGCCCCGATCCCCGGCATCCTCTTCCTCATCGGGTTCCGGCAGGCCGGCCAGCACCAGATCCATCAATGAACGAACACCGCGACCGTGCGAAGCCGTGATGCCGGTCGGCTCCCCCAGGCCGAGGGCGTAGAAATCCGCCGTGACCACTTCAGCATGGGTGCCGTCTATCTTGTTGACCACCAGATAGACCGATTTGCCACTGGCGCGCAGACGACGGGCGATCTCGTCATCGCCAGCCAACAGGCCGTCACGGGCATCGACCAGAAACAGGATTACATCGGCCTCTTCCACCGCCAGCCAGACCTGCCCGGCCATCAGCCCGTCGATGCCTTCGTCCTCACCACTGAGACCGCCGGTATCGACCACCAGATAGGGACGATCACCAAGCCGACCTTCACCGTACTTTCGGTCACGGGTCATGCCCGGCAGATCGGCCACCAGGGCATCGCGCGAGCGGGTAAGGCAATTGAATAACGTGGATTTGCCCACATTGGGACGCCCGACAAGGGCGATAACGGGCTTCATTGATCGCTGCTTTCTGTTATGCCTGTGGTCACGTGCATGCGGAAAGCCACCAGGGCGCCGGTATTGTCGCGCACATAGAGACGCTCACCGGCGACCACCGGATAGGTCGTCACCGCATGATCCGGCTTTTTCTGATCACCTTCTTCGTCTTCCCACGGATAATGAAAATAGTGCCAGGCCTCGGTGATGTTCTGCCCGGCGAGGATTTGACCATCACGGCTATCAAGCCAGTGTATATCGCCCTGATCGTCCGCCACCACCACGGCGCGCCCCATCACCGCCGGTGCGCTGACGCGCTGGCCGGAAAACTGATCCTGCCGCCACAACGTGGCGCCGGTGCGACGATCCAGCGCCCATATCCGCCCCGGATCGTCACTGAGGAACAGCTGGCTGTCACCCAGCACAACACCGGAATAAGAGGACATTTCGCGCGTCCACAAAAAACGTCCGTTTTCGCTACTGACGGCCGCCACGCGCCCCTGATAACTGCTCACATAAATGACACCGTCCGCAGCCTGTAGCCGGCCATCGATATCGACCATGCGTTCCAGATCATTGCGCCCACGCGGTACGGCGATGGTGGCCTCCCATTCCAGTTCACCCTTGGCCAGACTCAGCGACACCAGCACACCGTCGGCAAAACCGGCAATCACCCGTTCCCCCACGACCAGCGGTGAGGCCGTGCCGCGCAGGGTCAGGGTCGGCGGCGGACGCCGATAACTCCAGATGCGCTGGCCGTCGCTACGATTCAGCGCCATCACATAACCATCGATACACTGCAACAGAATCTTGTCATCCGTGATCACCGGCAGCGCCAGCATTTCACTGCAAATCCTGCTGCGCCACAGGGTCTTACCGTCCTCTGCATCGAGGGCGACCAGCTCGGCCTTGATGGTACCGAGCAGCACCATGCCGCCGCCTACGGCCGGGCCACCCGTCAGCTGTTCAGCCAGATTCACCGCCCACAAGGAACCGGCATCGCGGCTATTCATGGCGACAACGCCGCCGGCAACATTCGCCACGTAAAGTCTGTCATCGGTGACAAACGGCGTCAGCTGGACATTCGCATTTTCCGGCAGTTCACCGGTCTGAATCGCCCAGACAGGCTTTACTTCCAGTTGCAGATCACGCAACAGCAAACTGCTGTCCTTCTTGAAAACACCACAGCCCGACAGCCCGATGGCCAGCAGCAGAAGCAACAAACCCCGCATTGTTATGACGAACCCTCTTCGCCGCTACCACCGAGTTCGTCAAGCTTCATCTGCAACAGGCGGCGGCCGGGCGAGGTGGGATCCATGACAGACAGGGCGCGCACATAGGCCGTGCGGGCCAGATCCGCTTTTCCATCGGCCATGTAAATGTCCCCTTTCAACTGCTCATAGATCGCTTCAAAGGTGTCCGGCGTGGTAATGGCATTCAACTGGGCCAGCGCGCCCGCCGTATCGCCCTCGGCCAACAGCAATTCCGCCAGACGCAGGCGCGCCACCATTTTTACTTCTTCCTGCTCGGTGTTGCTCAAGGCCCAGTTGAGGTGCGAACCGGCCGCGGCCATGTCACCCTGCTCAAGCTTGATCTTCGCCAGCGCCAGCGAGGCCAGGGCCGCGTAGGGCGTATCGGAAAACTGTCCCAGCAAGGCCGAACCATCCGCCGCCGCCTCTTCCAGCGAACCCCGGGACAATTTTGCCATCATCATCTGATAGACATTCGAGGCGGCTACGGCATGGGCATCTTGTCCGGCCATCCAGGTACGCCCGCCCCATAGTACGGCGATACCGATAATAATGCCGCCAATAACCGACAGCCTGTTTTCACGCCACCATTTTTTGATGGCTTCTACCTGCTCTTCCTCAGTTCTATAAACTTCCACTGTGCGTCTCCAGCTATCTTCTCAAGTTTTACGATTTCAATTCCGTCGGAAAATTTTCACTTCCCGGCAATGCCTGATGATGTCAGTGCGCCCATCAGGTGCTCTGCCAATACCTCCTGCGATACGATTTCCTGCTCACGGTTTTCGCGCAGATATTTCAGGCCCACGGTGCCCTGCGCCACTTCATCCTCACCCAGCACCAGGGCCACCTGCGCGCCGCTCTTGTCGGCGCGCTTGAACTGGCTCTTGAAGCTACCACCGCCACAGTGAGTGACAAGACGCAGACCGGGCTGCGCATCACGCAGCTTTTCCGCCAGAACCAAACCCTGGGCCTGCGCCGCCTGACCCACCAATACCAGATAGGCATGCGGCAGATATTGCGGCTGTAGTTGATCGCGCACCAATGCCAGCAGACGCTCCAGGCCGATGGCAAAACCCGCCGCCGGCGCCGGCTTACCACCCAATTGTTCCACCAGCACATCGAAACGACCACCGGCACACACGGTGCCCTGCGCGCCCAAACGATCCGTGACCCACTCGAACACGGTGCGTGAATAATAATCCAGCCCGCGCACCAGACAGGGATTGATGGTATACCTCACGCCCGCCGCATCGAGTAGACCACACAGCGTGTCGAAATGCTCACGCGATTCGTCGTCCAGGTACTCCGACAGCTTGGGAGCGGCCGCCACCAGCGCGCGCAGTTGCGGATTCTTGCTGTCCAGAATACGCAGCGGATTGCTCTCCAGCCGCCGCAGGCTGTCGGCGTCCAACTGCTCGCGGTGCCGGTTGAAATAGGCCACCAGCTTTTCACGATACACGGCACGCGCCGCAGCGGTACCAAGGGAGTTGATCTGCAACACCAGCCCGTCCAGCCCCAGGCACTGCCACAGTCGCGCACTGATCAGAATCAGCTCGGCATCCAGATCCGGCCCGCCCATGCCGAAAGTCTCCACGCCCACTTGATGGAATTGGCGGTAGCGGCCTTTTTGTGGCCGTTCGTGACGGAACATGGGGCCCATGTACCACAGGCGCTGCACCTGCTGATTGCTCAGCAGGCTGTGCTGGATGCCGGCCCGCACACAACAGGCGGTACCTTCCGGGCGCAGGGTCAGGCTATCGCCGTTGCGATCCTCGAAGGTATACATTTCCTTTTCGACGATATCCGTGACCTCGCCGATGGAGCGCTTGAACAGCTCGGTCTTTTCGACGACGGGGAAACGGATCTCCCGGTAGCCATACTGCGCCAGCACGCCGCGTATTTCCGCCTCGAGCCGTTGCCAGTAAGGGGTGTCGCCGGGCAGGATGTCGTTCATCCCGCGCACGGCCTGAATCATGTTTGCCAAGGTTGTGATTCCCGTCTTTATTCTCGTTTTTTAATTTTCAGGTTGCCACAGAGGCACAGAGGCCATGGAGAAAAGCATTTTAATGCATGTCTCATTTATTCCGGCATATGCCGGAATCCAGACCTGCGCTTGAATCGCGCCACTGGATTCCGGGTCTGCGCTACGCTTCGCCCGGAATGACCAACAACGTGTATTTTCTCCGTGCCCCCGGTATCTCTGTGGCAAACGGTTTTCTACCCGCCCTGACGCCGCGCCACTTCCGCGCGCACCACGCGTTCCAGTTCGTCGACCAATTTTTCGTCACTCACCTTGTGATCCGGCTTGCCACCCACGTAGAGCAGATTGGGCTCGCCGCCCGTGAGGCCGATATCGGCCTCGCGCGCCTCGCCGGGACCATTGACCACACAGCCGATTACCGCCACGTCCAGCGGTTCGAGAATATCTTCCAACCGCTCGTCCAGGGCATTGGCGGTGCCCACCACGTCAAAGCACTGCCGCGAGCAGGAGGGACAGGCAATGAGATTGATGCCCTTGGCACGCACATGCAGGCTTTTCAAAATATCAAAACCAACTTTGATTTCCTGTACCGGGTCGGCAGCCAGGGAAACACGGATGGTGTCGCCGATACCCTCGGCCAGCAGCATGCCCAGGCCGATGGCGGACTTCACCGCCCCGGCGCGTGCACCCCCCGCCTCGGTAATACCCAGATGCAGGGGCTGCTCGATCTGGCTCGCCAATTGCCGATAGGCGGCGACGGTCATGAAGACGTCCGAGGCCTTGAGGCTGATCTTGAAATCCTGAAAATCGAGGCGGTCGAGGATGTCGATATGACGCAGGGCGGATTCCACCAGCGCCTCCGGCGTCGGCTCACCGTATTTTTTTTGCAAATCCTTTTCCAGCGAACCGGCATTGACGCCGATGCGGATAGGAATGCCCTTGTCGCGCGCCGCATTCACCACGGCACGCACACGATCCTCGCGGCCAATGTTGCCGGGATTGATGCGCAGACAGTCCACACCCAGCTCGGCGACACGCAGGGCGATTTTGTAATCGAAATGAATATCACTGATCAGGGGCGGATCGACCCGGCGGCGGATCTCACCAAAGGCCTCGGCGGCCTCCATGCTGGGCACGGAAACACGCACCATATCGGCGCCGGCGCGCTCAAGGGCCTCGATCTGCGCCACGGTGGCATCGACATCGGTGGTGTCCGTATTGGTCATGCTCTGCACCGAGACCGGCGCATCGCCACCCACCGGCACATTACCCACCATGATCCGCCGCGATTTGCGGCGTCGAATCATCTGATATTCGGGTTTATGCATCGTCAAAGAACTAATTCTCGTTAACCGTCTCGCCGCCCACGGAAAAACGCGCCAGACGCCGACCCTGGTATTTGCCCAAATCCACCGCCTCGCCGTCCAGTAAAAGGCTGACTCCGGGAACATATCCTAACACCACGGCAAAAGGCGCCACACCGCGCAGGGTATGAGTCTGTCCTGCTCGCGCCAGTTGGTGGATCAGGCGTTCGTCACGGGCGTCATGTATCTCAACCCAGGAATCCGCCTGGAAATGCAGACGCAACTCATTCTCGCTGTCGACAACCACCGCGTTTTCGGTAGCGGCCTGGTCGTCCGCGGATGAAACAGGCCGAACATCCAGCCCGAGCGAAAAACCTTCATTGATGGCAACAGGTTCCGGGATCGACGCCGGCACATCCAGATCAGGGATAGCCAGCACCCGCCCTCCGGCAGCGACGCTTTTTTCCTCCGCGGGCTCTGCGGAAAGTTCCGGCAGGGCTGGCTGTGGCACGGGCTCTTCCGGCACGGATTGCTCTGGCGCGAGTTGCTCTGACAGCGGTTGCTGTGGCAACGGCTTAGACGTCATTCTCTCTCGTGGTGCTTCTGCCAGCGGCAGGTTTCCGCTCTTTACCATCCACAGCACCACGGCCACGCTGGCCAGAACAAGCAGCAGCAAACCGATCATGCGCAGGGGGCGTCTCCGGCGTCTGCCATTCCCCCGGGAAAAAGCCACAGGGCGGCCGCTACCGGGTCGCGTCAAATCACCATCACCCGCAGTGGACAACAGCATTGCCGAACGTGTACCAAGCTGCTCCAGGCCGGTAAATCCCGGAATCAGTTCATCCGCCGACAAGTTGACGATCCGCGCATAGGCACGGATATAGCCCACCGCAAATACCGGCGCACCCACCCTGGCAATCTCGTCACTTTCCAGCGCCGCCACCTTGTCAACACTGATACGCATCCGTTCAGCCACATCCTGCTGGCTCAATTTCAGGGCTTCTCTCGCCAGACGCAGACGTTCCCCGGGCACCGCCGTCGTCCCGGCCTCTGTCTCGATCTGCCCGGGCGTATTCATCGCTGCCGTGCTTCCCTATCGAGCAACAGACCCATTTCATCGGAATCGGGAAAATGCCGGCTCAGTTGGTTGGCGTACTCGCGCACGGCCGCTGCATCGCCCAGTTGCGTCTCGATCTGTATACCCAGCCACAAACTGCCGGCGTTATCCGGCGCCACCGCCTGATAACGCTGCAGGTAGGCACGGCCGCTCATGAAGCGCCGGTTGTCCAGGCTGATCTGCGCCATCCGCAACAGTGCAACCGGCAGAACCGGATCGATTTGCAGTGCCCGACGCAGATATTTTTCGGCCTTCTTGATATCGGGTTTTTGCAGCGCGCAAACACCAAGATTCTCGAAGGCACTTGCCGGTGTCTGGTAGTTGCGGCTTTCCAGGGCCATCAGAAAGTGTTTTTCCGCCTGGTCGAACTTGCGTGCCTGACAAAGCATCACCGCATAATTATTGTGTGTACGGCCATCCATCGGTTGCAATGACAGGGCACGCTGAAAATGCTCATCGGCCTGATCGAACTCACCCAGGCGTTGGTAGACCAGGGCAATGGTGCCGTGTGCCGGTGCATAGTCAGGCGCCATCTTCAGCGCCTTCTGCAATTTTTCCAGAGAGGCTTCGGTGCGGCCCTGCTCCAGATAACCAATGGCGAGGTGCAGGTTGGTCTCAACGAGTTCCGGTATGTCGATCTCTTCCTTCACACCGCCACCGCAAGCGACAAGGAAAAGACTCAGGACAAACACGCCAAGCGAGCGAAGCGACATCATCAGCCCATCGCCTCCCGAGGCGGATTCCGCTTGCTGCGATCCATCACTTTGCCCACCAACTGCCCACAAGCGGCATCGATATCATCGCCGCGCGTCTTGCGGGTGATCGTGATCACCCCAGCTTTTTGCAGGATATCGCGGAAGCAATCGATGCGTTCCGGCGTGGAGCGCCGGTACTGCGTACCGGGAAAGGGATTGAAGGGGATCAGATTGACCTTGGCCGGCACGCCTTGCAGCACCTTGACCAGCTCGCGGGCCTGTTGATTCGTGTCGTTGACGCCATCGAGCATGACATATTCCACGGTGATTTTACGGCGTGAATCGAGGCTGCCGATGTAACGCGTGCAGGCATCCAGCACTTCGCGAATGGGATATTTTTTATTCAGCGGCACCAGTTCATCACGCAACTTGTCATTAGGCGCATGCAGCGACAGGGCCAGCGCCACATCGCTGGCCTGCTTGAGTCTCTCCAGCGCCGGCACCACGCCGGACGTGCTCAGGGTCACACGGCGCTTGGACAGACCATAGGCGAAGTCATCCATCATCAGATCCATCGCCTTGACCACGTTGTCGAAGTTGAGCAACGGCTCGCCCATGCCCATCAACACCACGTTGGAGATAATACGATCCCCTTTGGGATCACGGCCCAGGGCCTTGTTGGCCACCCACACCTGACCGATGATCTCGGCCACGCTCAAATTTCGGTTGAAACCCTGGCGGCCGGTGGAACAGAACGCGCATTCCAGTGCGCACCCCACCTGCGAAGACACGCACAGAGTGCCACGGCCACGCTCGGGAATGAATACCGTCTCCACCGAATTGCCGCTGTCCAAACGCAGCAGCCATTTGTGCGTGCCATCGGCAGCGACCTGGTCGACAACCACTTCCGGCGCACGAATTTCGGCAGACTCAGCCAATTTGGCGCGCAGTGCCTTGCCGAGATTGGTCATCTCGTCAAAGTGGGTCACGCCATACTGGTGCAACCACTTCAATACCTGCGTAGCGCGAAAGGCCTTCTCCCCCCTGGCGAGAAAGAAGGCCTCCATGTCGGCACGATTCAGGTCGAGCAGGTTGATCTTGTCGCTCATCTCACGTTACACCACTGACCGCTCATCGATAATGTCAACGGGTACGCGGGCACAGCTCGATGTCGGCGAAGAAATACTTGATTTCCTGCGCTGCGGTCTCTGGCGCGTCGGAGCCATGCACGGCATTTTCGTCGATGGAGCTGGCGAAATCAGCGCGAATAGTCCCTTCGGCGGCCTCGGCCGGGTTGGTGGCGCCCATGATTTCACGGTTCTTGGCAATGGCATTCTCGCCTTCCAGCACCTGCACCACCACCGGGCCGGAGATCATGAAATCCACCAAATCGTTGAAGAAAGGACGCTCACGATGCACGGCGTAAAAGCCCTCGGCCTGCTCGCGGGACAGGTGCATCATCCTGGAAGCGATGACCGTCAGTCCGGCCTTCTCGAAACGGCTGTAGATCTTGCCAATGATGTTCTTGGCGACGGCGTCAGGCTTGACGATGGAAAAGGTTCTTTCGATGCTCATTCTCGTAAAACTCCGCTGTAATCCAGAAAATGGTAAACCACCCATTGTACTTGAGTTAAAGCGTAAACCCCTAATTCCGTGCGAAAATACCCGTGGAGACAGCCATCCCGCCCAGCCGGCTTCAAATCCCGCCGACGATACCCAGACCCGGCGCTGCATCGCGTAACGAGTCTGTCAGCGTTCAAGGTGCCAACCGTAGGCGCTTTAGGTGGCACCGAGGACGAAACCGCCTGTCGACCTCGAAGGGCGCGGCCTGCCAAGGACTGTCGCCGCGCTGGCTTGCTTGGAAAGAACAACCAGCCTTCTCTGCGCAAGCCGCCTTGCAACCACCCTTGGCAGGTTACGCAGGGGTCACAGGCCGTTATTAGAGGTGCCCTTCATGCGGTCTCTTCAGGACAGGCTCGGACATTCTGTTGCCGAGCGGCATGACCACTGCCGCCGAATCAATATAGACATCGGCGCCGTCCCGCCCATGCACCTGGGCAACGGGCAGATCCTCGCCCGCCTGCCAACGCCGCACCGCCGCCTGCTTGCCACTACCGGTGACGATGATCAGCACCTCGCGTGCAGCATTCAGGGCCGCCAGCCCCAGGCTGACGCGCTGCGGCGGTGGCTTGGGCGCATCATGCACGGCAACGACCATTGCCGACGCGTCCAGCGGATGCCCGGGAAACAGACTGGCCGTGTGACCGTCCTCGCCCATGCCGAGCAGAACCAGATCGAAGGGTTGTGCGGCCGTGACAACGGCCGTGTATTTTTCCACTGCCCTGTCGATGCCTTCTTCCGTGGCGATAGGAAATATATTTTCCACAGGAAGGGCCACATGCGCCAACCAGTTTTCATCGGCCATGACGCTGTTGCGTTCGGGATGATCGGCCGGCAGACCGCGTTCGTCACCGAAATAGATGAACCACTTGCCCCAGTCGGCACCGGCCGTGCGCAACAGTCGATAGGCCAGCGCCGGCGTGGTGCCACCGGCCAGCACCAGCTTGAACCGGCCCCGGGTTTCAATGGCCTGCGTTGCGGAATTCAGGATGCGTTCGGCCGTGGCCCGGGCCACGGCCTCGGCATCATCGAAGGTGTGCCAGTCTTGCCGCATGCTATTTCTTTTCGTGGTGGCCACCAAAGCCGAAGCGCATGGCGGAGAGCACCTGATCGGCGAAATCACTTTCGCCACGCGAGGTAAAGCGGTCGTACAGCGCCGTGCTCAGCACCCGTGCCGGAACACCGGCTTCGATGGCGGCGATACTGGTCCAGCGGCCTTCGCCGGAATCGGACACGTTGCCGGAAAATTCGCTCAATTGCGGGCTGGCGTGCAGGGCATCGGCGGTCAGATCCAGTAGCCAGGAGGCCACCACGCTGCCGCGCCGCCAGACCTCGGTGATGTCGGCCAGATTCAGATCGTACTGGAAGTCTTCCGGGTTGCGCAGCGGTGAGGTCTCGGCATCGATTTCCTGTGACGTCTTGCCGACATTGGCGTGCTTGAGGATGTTCAGGCCCTCGGCATAGGCGGCCATAAGGCCGTATTCGATGCCATTGTGCACCATTTTGACAAAGTGGCCGGCGCCCACCGGCCCGCAATGCAGATAACCCTGCTCGGCCTGCGAGGCTTCACCCGTCAAGCCCTTCGAGCGCGCCACGTCGTCCATGCCGGGGGCCAGCGATTTGAACACGGCATCCAGATGCGCCACCGGGGCGTTTTCACCGCCGATCATCAGGCAGTAGCCGCGCTCCAGGCCCCACACACCACCGCTGGTGCCGACATCCAGGTAATGAATGCCCTTCGCTTGCAGGCGCTTGGCGCGGGCGATGTCGTCCTTGTAATAGGAATTACCGCCATCGATGATGATGTCGCCTTCGTCCAGCTTGTCCACCAGGGCGTCGATGTTCTGATCCACCACCGCCGCCGGCACCATCAGCCAAACCACCCGCGGGGTTTCCAGCGTGGCGATAAACTCATCGAGATCGCTGGCGCCAATGGCGCCCTCGCCTTCCATGGCTTTCACCGGCTCAGGGCTGCGGTTGTAGACCACGCATTCGTGGCCATCCTTCATCAGACGGCGCACCATGTTGGCGCCCATGCGCCCCAGACCAATCATTCCCAGTTGCATTCGCTATTCTCCATTTATTACACTGACTATTGCACTGACCTTCAGGCCAGAATATTGATCAGGCGTGTCAAGGCGGAAACCGTATCGGTGCCGATATGTAAGCGCAAAACCCGGCGCTTGCGCGCCGACAACACCTGAAAATCACCCTGCGCCTGCGCTGCCTTGACGATCCCAAAGCTGTATTTGCGGCCCGGCACCGGCAAGTCTTGAGCATCATCGCAGGTGATTTGCAAAAACACCCCGCTGTTCGGCCCGCCCTTGTAGGCTTGACCGGTGGAATGCAGGAAGCGCGGCCCGTAACCGACGCAGGTGGCAACCCCTGCGCCCTGACAGACGTGATTGCGGATCTGCTGCAAGGCCGCATCGTGTCGTGACTCCAACCGGTTGATATAGGCCAGCAGGGCGAAATAATCACCGCCGCCGAGCCGGTTCAGGTGGGCCTTGAGATAGTCCTCGACACTGGCATCGGCACCCACCAGCTCACGCAGGGTGGTGGCATTGGCCGTGTCGGTAAACAGGGTGAAGTGCTCGTCACTGGCCAGCGCCGACGCCTCCGGCAACCTGCCGCTGGCCTCGAAGGCCTCGGTCAGCTTGCGCGTCTCGATCTTGCTGGCCTCCACGTCCGGTTGGTCGAAGGGATGGATGTCCAGCACTGCACCGGCCACTGCGGTGGCGATCTCCCAACGGAAAAATTCCTTGCCCAGGTCGTCGGCGGCAGACAGCTCGATGCGCACCAGTGGATGACCCGCCGCCACCAACGCGTCGAGGCGGACACGCTCGGCGCTGTCGTCATCGCCGGCCATGTGCAGGTAGACGAACAGGCGGTCGTCGCCGTAATTCTCCGCCGCGGCCAGAGCCTCGCCATCAACGGGGATGATGCCCCTGCCCTGCTTGCCAGTGGACTCGGCCACCAGTTGTTCCATCCATGCGCCCATGGCGCTGATGCCCGGCGAAGTGAGCACGGTCAGCTTGTCGCGTCCCTGCCGCGCGGCAAGCCCCATCACCAGCCCCAGCATCACGCCCGGGTTCTGCGCCACGCGGGTATCCTCACAGGCGGCGACCATTTCTTCCGTGCGGTCGAGGAAATGTGCTACATCGACACCCATCACTGCCGCCGGCACCAGACCGAAATGGGACAAGACCGAATAGCGCCCACCGATCTGCGGCTTGCCGTAGAAGATGGCGCGGAAGTCGTCAGCACGCGCCACCGATTCCATGTTAGAGCCGGGGTCGGTCACGGTCATGAAACGGGCCGAGGCCTCGACCTGTCCCAACGCTTGCGTGGCGCGGGTAAAAAAATAGTCCTTGAAAATATTCGGCTCCAGGGTGGAACCGGACTTGCTGGACACCAGGAACACCGTGCGCGCATAGTCGATCTGCGCTTCCACGGCGCGGATGTGCGCCGGGTCGGTGGAATCCAGGATCAACCATTGGGGATAGCCGGGCTGACTGCCAAAAGTCAACTGCAATACCTCCGGGCCCAGGCTGGATCCCCCCATGCCGAGCAACACCGCGTGGCTAAAATCGCCCTCGCGGACAAAAGCCAGCGCCTGCGACAGCTCGTCGGTATGCTCACGCAACTCACGGCTGATGGTCAGCCAGTCCAGCCACTGGTCTTCGTCGCAGCCGCTCCAGAGACTGGCATCGCGGGCCCATAGTCGCGCAACCTTGCCGCCGGCCTGCCATTCGTCAACGGCTTCGTCGAGTTGCTGCTGAAACAGCGTGGGAAGAGAAAAGGATTGTCCGTGCATTAAGCCAGCTCCCGGGAAAACGACCGCCTCACAAAAAGACAGCCGGTGGAAAATTGTCGGTTGTGGTAGCCTGATCAATTCATCATCCCGCTACAAACCGGGATTCGATACTTCGAATTCCTGGATTCCGGCCTACGCCGGAATAACGAAAGACAAATTAATCAGAAGTTCCCTCTCACAGGGCACGCCTGAAGCACCCTATATTGCCAGAAAGCAGACACCGAGGCGCTACGTTTCTGTGAAACGAACACAGCGGCCCGCCAGTGATTCACTTGAGATAGTCTACATCGCCGTCCCGCACCCTCGTGTCATGATAGTACTTAAACTTCAGTATTGCCTCGATGCCATGACAATCGACACAAAAACGGTCCTTCCGCCGGCGCAAAAAACGACTGAGAACATTCCCGCTTAGATTACCCAGCCCGCGCACGGGTGTTTTTTTCGCTTGCAGGCCGTTGCCCTTTTTCGGCGCTGTCCAACGGTGCGGGTCATGGCAGGTGATGCAACCTATGGCGCCGAATTCTCCCAGTTCGCCATTCGCATCGATCAACGGCATACGTTCGGGATCGGCGCGCAGGATCAAATCCCGTGCCGGATGAGAAAAACGGGCGACCCACGCCCCATCGGCAAGCCCTTCCCGGCGATGACAATCCAGACACAGGGTATCGCGTTCGAGCGCCGCTTCCTCTCCTTGGTAAGCATGCCGTTCCCAGGCCTGCAACACCGGCTCGCCCGGCTTGCCGCCATGCATC
The DNA here is from genome assembly GCA_011051755.1 of Gammaproteobacteria bacterium. Lineage (GTDB taxonomy): Bacteria > Pseudomonadota > Gammaproteobacteria > SZUA-152 > SZUA-152 > DRQN01. Next base: position 12,670 of record DRKN01000104.1, on the reverse strand, counting down.
TGGTGACAGGCCCCGCAGACCCCGCTCTGCCGTGGCGATTTGCCGGCGAGATTGTGACTCTTCGGCGCCGTCAAACGCAGATCATGGTCGCTGTTGAGTACCGCTGCCTGCGCCTCGTGACAGACAGCACACAACTTGCCGTCGCGATGATCCTCGCGCAGCAACGGCGTATCCGGCTTGCCACTGTGCACGCTGTGGCAGGTAAAACAGGTCACGCGCTCAAAAGTCTTGCCGGCAATCGTCACCGCCTCGTCCAGCTTGAAATCAACCGCATGCACGCCCTTTTTACCTGCGTCCTTTTTGTCCACGGCATGCTGTCGCGAATGACATTCGATGCATAGCTCGGCCTTGGTCACCGGCAGCAGCGTCATTGCATCACCCTCACCGCCATGGATCTGGTGACAGCTCTGGCATGTCATGCGTGTCTGCGAGTCCAGTGTACCGCCCCGTTTTTCGAGGCGCGCCGGCAGGCCCCGGTGCAGGTGTTCATCGCTGGCATAATTGCGCCGCTCGGTGGTTTTGGGGGGAGGCGCCTGGAGCGAAATGCCCACCGGGTGATTGACACCGCGCGGCGGGTGTTCGGCATCGAGACGACTGGCCAGCTTCGAGGCATGGCACTGCTGGCAGAGATCGCCGTCACGGTTCGGCACGCGCAACCAGGGATTGCCGTGCGCGGCATGCCGGGTGGTCTGACCTTCCAGCGCCTGGCCGTGCGGCGTATGGCAACTGCCGCAGGACAACGCCCCATCCGCCAGACGCGGAAAGACCGCAGGAATCTTGTCCTTGCGCGGCGTGTCCGGCTTCTCATCCAGCGTCTCAGCCGGCACCTTTTCCCGCCGATGATGCACATCCGGGTGCTGCCCGCCCCGGCCGATGCGCCGACGGGAATCCACCACCACGCCGTGATGGCAGCTGTAGCACATGCGGGGCGACGCCACGGCCGGCACCGTCTTGTCGCCCGGCCGTTCCTCGCCGACGGGTGGCGATGCCCACGACCGATGACAAATGACACAGCCCTTGCGCGAGGCCGATGGGACTACCCTCGCCGCTATTTCACCGCCTTTTTCCGCTGTCGAAGCCTGCGCCAGCAGCCGGAACACCTCGACACGATTGCGCCCCGCATCCACCACGTACAGGCGTTGATCCCGTATCGTCATGCCCACCGGCGTCTTGAAATTCAATCTTCTGCCCGTGCTGTCGCTCAGCAGGCCGACAGGCTGCCCGTCACGAAACAGCGTGATCGTACCCGCATAGCTGTCCCCCACCAAAAAAAATAACCCGTCCGGGGAAAACGCCAAGCCATTGGGACGAAACAGCTCACCCGGCCGCAGGCCGAAGCGACCGATATCATAGACGAAACGCCCACGCGGGTGCAGCACTTGAATCCGCCCGTTGAGCACATCCGTGACATGGAGATAGCCGCTGTCATCACTGGCGATCTGAAAGGGAAAATGGAATTTTTCCCGCCCTTCTCCCCGCGTCCCCCGGCAGAGTACCGTCACGTCATGGCGCAGGTCGTAGGCACAGAGCCGGTGGTTACGACGATCCGTCCACCACAGCAGGCCATCGCTCACGGCCAGGGCGACGGGCTCGGGCGGCGCCTCGCCGGTCAGGAAAATATTGCGTACAAAATCACCGCGTACATCGAACACGACGATACGGTGATTGCCCGTATCGGCCACAAAAACCCGCCCGCCATCGATGCTGATGCCCACCGGCAACGACAACTCATCCGGCCCCGAACGGGAAAAACTGAAATCACGCTCCCCTTCGCGGGAAAACACCACCACACGCCCGTTGACGCCATCCAGCACATAGATGCGCCCATCATCGTGCACGGCCACGTCGGTGGGTTGCTCCAGGCCGGAGTCCAGAATCATCAGCGCTTCGGCCACCACCCCGGCCTGTAGCAGACACGGCCACAGGAACAACCCGACCAACAGTGTTACGAGTATCATGATATTCAGCGCAACAGCTCCGTCATGCGCAGGCGCTGATCCTTGTCCCTGTAGCGGGAAAAAAAGCGCGCAATGGCATTGTCCCCGATGGCGCGTACCTGGCCCTCACTGGCATTCAATACCCGCCAATCCAGCAGTGTCTGTTTGCGGTGATGGCAGTCGGCGCAGCGGCGGCCGTCTTTTTTCAGTGAGGCGTGCAAGCGGGCCTTGAGACGGGCCCGGTCTTCCCGAGCACCCTCTTTCCAGGTTGCGCGAATTTCCCGTGCCAAAAAATCATCCTTGAACAACAGCGCAGGCCGGCCCTGAAAAAAGGGCGCGATGCGGGCGGCCGGACGGGGAACCAGGGATGGCACGGCCTCTCTGTCCATGCCCCCGGCGACCATCACCTGACAACAGTCCAGCGCGCCATAATCGAGCCAGCGATAGTCGAACGACACACCCTGCGGCTGGAAGTGACAGGTCTCACAGGCGATATAGCGTGTGTGCATGTTGAGAAAACTTCGTTTGCGTAATGACTCCCGGTGCGGCAACGCCGCATGGCAAACCCGGCACAGGGACTGGCGATCCGTTTCGGTAGCGGAATTTCGCCGGTGGAAAGGCGGTATTCCCACCACCTCGCTGATCTTCGGCTCACGGTAATGGTCAACCTGCTTGCCTGCCTCCCGTAACGCTCTGGCATCCGGCACCTCACCCAACATAAAATAGGGATTTTTTGCCGGCACCGGCAACGCAGAGAGTGAAAACAAGAATACCAGTGAAAGCAATTTCATGGTCATGGTCGGTCTTTTTCTTTTATCGCTTTCACACGAGGCCGACGCTCACCCTTTCTTGGTTTGCGGCCAATCACCCGTTGTTGAAAACTGTCCCCACCCAGCACCGCAAAAGTGACGCCCTGGCGTTTATTGCCAAACAACAAGCACAACAGGCTGCCGCCCCCCAATACCAGGACAACCGGCAACATAGCCATGATGGCCTTGCCCCAGTTGCTTGAAAGTCTGGAATTATCCAACGGTGCAATATCACTGCTGACGACGATCATGTCCATGTCGTGCAGATCGGTATTCACAAAACCCGCGTTGAGCGGATGACGGGCAAAACCGTGGCAACCTTCGCTGGCACAGGTATCGGCCAGATGATCCGCATGCGTCGCCGCCAGTGGATCATCGCCGCGCCGCACGCCATGGCGGAATCCGGCCGGAGCATGGCAGTCGATGCAGGAAGCACCCACCTCCACGCCACTTCGCAGTAAACGAGCGTGCAGGGTCATGGCATAACTGTCACTGGCGAGCACAAAGCGGGCGCCGGCCTTTTCCTTTTTGCCGGTGTCGGGGTTTTCGATCTCCACCTCCGCCATGCGCCGGTGATCAGCGTGGCAGTCGCTGCACAGACGATTGTGATCACGCTTGTCCCAGCGCGAACCCAGAAAACGGCGCAGGATGTGGCCCCCAAACCGGTTCATCCACACTTTTCCCTGGTGACAACCACCACACTCGGTTTCCAGATGCTTGAAGTCTTCACGAAAGCGCGGCAAGTCCCGGGCGCCGATATACAGTTCATTGGGATGACACTTGCGGCAGGAGGGCAAGGCCTCGTCACCAGCCTCACGCAGGCGATTGGCGCCGCTAAAACCCTTGCTCCAGCCCTTGCCGTGTACGGATTTCTTGAATTCCTCCGTCACCGCCTTGTGGGTGTAGGGCTTGCCACCGGAAGGTTCTTCCACATGGCAGGAGGCCGCGCAGTCGACTTCACCGTTTTCCGCACGATGGGGATAGTCACGGATCTTGCGGTGGCAATCCCTGCACGGCACGCTGCCATGCAGGGAACTCAGATAGTGCGAGGCATCGATGCTGGCCACGCGCAGCACGCCCTGCTTGTCCACATATTGCAATCCCGGCAGGGCGTGGCAGGCCAGACAGCCATCCACATCCCCCTGCCGTTCATCAGCCATTACCTGGGTAACGACTAAAAAAGAAAAAAACAGGGTGGCGACAGAAACGATCAGCACCAGGATCAACCGTTGCCCGCTGATACGCCGCCAGGCCGGCAGCGGTGTTTCTTGCCGGTGCAGGGCCGTCCACTGCGGCTGGGGATGATAGTCAACCCCCTTCTTCTTTCGCTTCGGGGTGATATCCGGCGGCATGGCCAGCCAATCGATAGCATGCCAGTCGCAGACATCCACGCATTCGTGGCAGGACATGCAGGAAAACTGATCCACCACTGCCACCCGATCCACCATTTTGATGGCGCCGGTCATGCACTGGCGGGCGCACACATTGCAACCGGTGCAACGATCACGCTCGACGCGGATGCGGCGGGTGAAACGGAACCTCGCCCCCAAGCGGTTGACGATGCCGTCGATGGCGCCGATGGGACACAGGAACTGACAATAGGCGCGCCCCTTGCTGGCAAAAAAACCGAGCAGGAACAGCAGGCCGAGATTGACGATACCCACGGCGGAAAACAGAAAAGCAATGCCCATCAGGCCACCGCTGAAGGCCTCGAAGATACGTGGCACGGTAATAAAATTGCACAGGGTACAGGCGCTGATACCCAGCATCGGCATCAACAGTAAATACGTGGCGAAATAACCATAGCGAATCGGCACTTGCGGCAGGGCGCGGTATTCGATCTTCCAGCGGTCATTGAGCAGGCGGCTGACCAGCTCGGGAAATCCACCCACGGGACAGAGATAGCCACACCAGATACGGCCGAAGAAAAAGGTCGTGATGAGAATGGCCGACAGGACGATGACACCGATCATCGCCACCGACATCTGCGCGCCCAGATCGTCCAGCGTCATGCCGGGGAAATAGAGATAAAAACGGCGGATGCAGGCCTTTCCACACAAATCCGGATTGTCCACCAGCCCCGGCAAGAACAGGAACGGGGCGAAAAACAACGCACAACTGAGCATGATCAATCCATAGCGGTATTTCTGCCCGTTGGGGATGGCGCGGAGTTTTTTCACAAACTGCACGACGATTACCTGTCGAACTCGTGACAGGCCAGGCACAGGGAACCATCCTTTGCGGAAAGGCGCAGCAACACCTCGGAACGCAGGCGGCGATAATGCAGCGTCACTGGCGTTGCATTGCCTTGCAACTTCGCCAGCCGTGCCTGTTTGTCGGCACGATACACCGCATTCCAGGGATGATCCTCGTAGACCACACCCTCTTTTAAATCGCCACCCGCCACCTGGTTTCCAGCCGGCTTGTTCACGCCTATCAGGCCGCGCTCGTGGGGTGCGTGGCAGGTGACGCACATGATCCGGCCCTGTTCATCCAGCGGCAGAATGATGCTGAATTTCCGCTCTGCCGCCTGCATGTGGCGGCGCATTTTCTTGCCGGGTTTCAGCAGATGATTGAGGGCATTGAGATGCGGCGTCTTCAAATGGCAGCCCAGGCAGATCGTCTCTGGCGGCAGGCGCAGCTTCAACTGTTCGCGGGTATATTCCTTTTCCGGATCCAACGCTTTTTGGTGACAGTACTCACAAGACTTTTCATCGTAATTTCCCTGCGCATCCAGCAGATCGTGGATATTTTGCCGGCGGTAGGCCTTTTCCTCGTGGCAGCGATAGCAAAACGCCGTGCTCTTCGCATAGGGGCCTTCGCGCAAAAAACCTGGCGCGTACTTATCCACTTCGTCGAAGGGTATGTCCTCAATCGCCTCGATGCCATGGCAAGTCTCACAGACGATTTCACCGCGATGGTTCAAGGGAAAGTCCTTTGGCACGTTCACCGCCTTTGACGGCTTGATGTTGACGGGGTGATGCATCGGCGGCAAATCCACAGGCCGCAGAGCCGCAGCGGCTATGGAAACAAACAACAAGGCGAAAACGAGGACATAATGCATCTCACATACCCGCCTGTACCGCTTCGCCGTGCCGATGACAGGGACGGCAGTCTTCACCCATCCGGTGCACACCACGCAGGCCATTGCCCACATCCACGTCACCTTGCTCCAACAGCGTTTCCATGGCATGACAGAGCACGCATAACTGCGAAAAGTCACCATTCTGAGTAACCACCGGCCAGGCCTGTTGACGAAACGCCGCCGTCAGCCGGCTGGCGCCCTTGTCCGGGCGGTCGATGATGAGCCCGGCATTTCGCGTGCCGTGCATGGCATGGCAGTCCGTGCAGGCCACGCGGCTGCCGTAGACATACTGGTCACGCAGACCGGCATAGGTGCGCCCGCCGCCATCGATCCAGCCGTGTTTATCGCTATACCGCCAAGCATCCCCGATGGCGATGAGCGGGTCATCCGAAGCCGTGCCGGTAATTTCGAAGCCGATCTGCTGGTGGTCACGATTGTGACAACGCAGGCAAAAGTCACTGAGCGAGGCATAGGGCGCGGCCGACCCTCTGACATCGGCAAAACGGGTCAGGTCGCGATTGATATCGAAGCGCCCGTTCATGTCGGATGCCACATGACAGACCAGACACTGCCCGTCAGCCAACGGATCACGGCCGGGCTTCACGAAGTCGTGGCCATTGATGCCATCACCCAACGGGTGCGACGGCAGGTCGCTCGAGTTGTGACAGAGCACGCAGCGGCGCGGCGGCTGGCCGCCATTGCCGCCATTGCCGCCGTGACAGCCCGTGCAACTGTCGAAACCCTTGTCACGCACGAGATCGCGGATGCGTGGCGCTTGACGGTGAATCAGCATTAGCGGATGACAGGCGGCACAGTCCGTCAGTCCCCAGGCCGAGCCGTCATCGCCGTGATCGCTGCCGAGAATGAGATGACCGGATTGCAGCGAAACCGTCGATTCATTGCTGTCAATATCACAGCCCGACAACGCGAGTACCGACAGCAGCAGAAACGGCAGCCAAGCCCTGCTCATGGCCGCCTCCGGTGACAATCACTACAATAACCCGCATTGTGACAACGGCCGCAGCTGGCAGTATCGAAGCGGGCCTCCAGTCCATGCGCGGAAATATAGGCCAGGGGGTGAACACGGTGGCGAGACCCATTGCGAGAGCTGTCACGGCGGAAATGGCAATCGGTACAGAAGGAAAGATCGAGATGGCACTCGCGACACGTTGATTCATCCAGCCGCGAATCCTCGCCATGCCGTATGATATAATTAAAGTTATGGTCTAACGGCCAGATCTTTTGCGGCTGGTCATGGCATAGATCACAACGCCAGGGGGCACTGAGCCGCACGACATGGCAACTGTGACAAATCTCACGCAGCGGTTCATTGGCAATGACATTGATCGCCTGCAAGCGTTTAATGTCGCGAATATCGCTGCCATTGAAGGGATGGCAGCGCAGACAGGCATCGCCATCTTCTTCCATCACCGCCTGGTGGGCTGCGTGTGGATAAAAAATATCCGTGCGCTGATGACGCTTTTCCCACCAACGCTTTTCCTTTTCGGCTTCGTCCGTGGCACACAGGGGCGGGCTCAACAAGGCCAGCAGCATCATCAGTATCAGGCCCTTCATGGCAGCAGCCTCAGGCCACGATCATCAAAGAGATAGCTGAGCCGCACACCGGCACGGTATTCACTGTGCAAATTGCTGTTATGAATGAAGCTGACAACGCAGGATACATACAGGCCGGCACGGATCGCCTGCTCTACTTGCGCCTCCAGACCCAGCACACGATTGCGGCCAATCAGACGCCGCTCCTGAAACTGCACGACAGCGCTGGCGATACTGCGCCGCTGCGCCGTCAGGGCAGTTCCATACTGGAAATAGAGGCCGGTGTTTTGATCGTCGTGCAGACGCAGGTGATCGAACTGCGCAGCCCAGGTCTGGCCACGAGGACGACGGCCGCTGGCATCCAGACTGATGCCAAGACCATTGTTGGCATAACCGCCCCGGGCAATCTCTCGCCACACGCGCCGCAGCCGCAACTGTCCGTGCACATCCTGCCATGAACGCTGATGCCATTCACCGCTCAGAGTCATTTGCCCGTTTCGGGCATAGTGAGCGTAGAAGCGCTGGCGAAAGCTCAACCGGAAATGGCTGGGTGTATAGGTCTCGAAACGCAACCGCGCAAAGGACTTTTTCCAGACTTTCCCTTCGACCTGGGCCTGCATATTTTCCAGCCGCCCTTGCGCTGGCAGATAGCTGCCCTGAAGCAACGCCGCTACGGACGCATTACCAGCCGATGTACGCCAGCCAGCATTGATACGATCCACGGAACGGTCATCGGCCAGCCGTTGCCAGCCAAGGCGAAGCATCCCCTTGCCAGACCGGACAGACAGCGGGTAATGCACATCCGCACCATACAACGCCCGTGCGCTGAGGCTGTGAAAACCTTCAATGCGCCCGGGACGGCCGGCATAGGCATTGATGCTCAGCCGCTGGCCCTGCATGCGCAACTGAGCGCCGTCCAGGGTATAAAAACCGAGTCCGTCGGCGCGTTGCAGACGCCCCAGGCTGACATGGATTTGTTGATCTGAAAGGCGTGCTTGCGGAAAGCGTGTTTCCACGAACAGTTGATAAAGACGGGCCTCACTCCCCCCTTCACGCTGTCGCAGAGACAGACTCAATCCCGAACGAAGTCCCTGTTCATCATCAGCAAATAATAAATCCCCCCGTCCCTCAATCTGTCCCTGATGGACAAATGCGCGCTTGTCCGCCTGCATCAGCACATCGACACGCCCGGACAATCCTGCCGTGGCCACGCCGGTAAAAAACAGGCCGGCCAGCAGGAAAACCGGGACAGCGAATGGGTAAGGCACTGGCACATTTCGACCTCAGGCCTTATCGGCCGAATCCACGTCGGCGTTCACTGGCTTATTTTTCAGCACCGCCCAGGCAACGATGGCCCCCAGGGCCACGACACAGCTGCCACAGGTGGAGCAATGCCCCTCTCGGGGGACGGTGCAGTTACTTGTCAAAGCGACATGGCTGAGGGCAAAGCCAGCCCCCGCCAGCCAGGGCAAGGCCTGCTGAAAAGGTGTTTTTTGGCCATTTTGTTCTGGACAGTGGTCTTTCATGTCAATGCCAAGCTCCGCAAAAAGTGGTGAATACCACGGCAGTCAAGGGAGGAGACACCACCGTGGCATTCAACCGTTACAAACCCAATAAACCACCCCCGGGTTCAAACGCTTAGGCGTTTTGAACAAAAAACCTCTGCACCACCACCCAAAGTAGGCGCTTCAGGCGAGCTGTGGAGAATTTCACCCCAAGTGATCAAGTTTTCTGCGACGCTGAAACAAGGCCAGGGTACCCAGCAGCACCAGTCCAAGACCTGCACCGCCACCAGAAGCCTCGGTATCGCTGACATCCGGCGTCGGAGGAGTGCTGGCACCAAGTGCGACATCGGTGACAGCAAAATCACTGAAATGCGTCGTCCAGAAGAACACGTAGCCTTCATTGATGCTGGTCTGTGGTTGCACGGCAACGATGTTTGCACTGTCGATAGGCACCCACTGGCCGGTGCTGGATGTCGTCACTACCCGCAATTGCTGGCGGTCATTGCTGCTGCCACGATAGGGTAACCTGACCAGCAAACGCGCCGAATCGAAACGGGTCACGGCCTGACGGCCATGATCACGGGCCAGCAGGGAGATCAGTGGCGAAACCAGCGTCCCCTGCCCAGCGGCTTCCAGCTCACGGGTACGGCTGTCAGTGGCAAGGGCGAACTCAAAACGATAGCTGGGATACAGCAAGTTGCTCTGGCCGTTGATCTCGGCCAGCAGTACCGTGCTGCGTAACGCTGCATCACCATAGTTCGGCCGGTAAACAAAAATCTCCCCACTGCCGAACAAGTCTTGCAATTTTTGCGCATCCGCCGCATTGGCGACAATGCCGTCATCAATGATGCTCGCCACCGGCTTGCGTTGCATGAGGCCGGACACCTGGCGGGCGCGCGCGGAACGCAACACGGTCATGGAGGGGTCGATGAGCGTCTGATACAAAATATCGGCCACGTTCACCGTCACCTCGCCCGCCGCATCCACCTTCATGTAGGGCATATCGAGGATCACCAGGCCCTCATCGATGAGGCGTGGATCGACCAGGCTGGTCACCGATTTACGGTTAGCTTCACCGAACAGACCATCCTGCGACAGCAGAGCGCTAAAAGAGCCATCCTGTTTTTTGCTGTGGCACTCGCGGCACTGCACCGAGGACACCGCCGGGCGCGTGTTGTGCGACATGATGTATTCGTTGGACTCCGTCCACACCAGCACGGCATCGGCATTTTTTACGCCCTTGAGTTGCAGCAGCTTGTCATAGGCCCGTTTCAGGGCAAGAAAATCGCTGTAGCTCTGCGGCTCGCCAAAGCGCCAGCTGCCGTGCGACTGGCGCACACTGACGCGCGCCAGCTCGGCGCCGGAAAGCGGATCGACAATGGCGCCGTAATTACCGTCCATGCCCTCGACCACTTTGAACACACGGTTGCGCTCGGTCTTGTTCAACACCCGGCCACTGTTGCGATCCTTCCAGTAGTAACGCGTGCGCGGATTGTAAGGAATGATCTTGAGACTGCCATTTTCCGCCTGGCGATAGCGATAGAGGGGATTGATGGGGCGGCCACGCGATTTTTTGCCATTGATGTGACAGGCTTGACAGCTCACCACATCGAGGTGAGTCCGGGTGATGCGCTCCAGCGCACTCTGTGGATAACCAGCCATGACACCGCTGTGCTTCCAGCGCTCCAGGTGGGCTTTGAGCATGCTGTCCTGAGCCGACGGAATCACCGGCTCGGGCGCATCGTTGTGACAATACTCACAGGAGCGGGCATTGGGCGCATAGTCCAGATCGTTGCGCACATCCATGTCGGAATTGCCTTTGAGAATATTGTGATTGGCGGAAAGATCGACATTGTCGAAGGGGCGCTTGAAGTAATGACGCGAGTGGCAGGCATTGCAATTTTCGATGCGGCGACTCTCGCCGTTTTCGGCGCGCCAGATCTTGCCCTTGTGCACGTCGTCCTGATAGTCCTCTTCAATAATGCCGGTGACTTCATCGGAGACCGCTGCCGCGCCCTCGCCAAAACCGTAAAACCCCCGGCGTGAATTGCTGGTGCGATGGCACATCATGCAATTGTCGTTACCAGGAAAGCGCAGCATGGGAATCTGCACCTTTCCCTTGTTGTCGAAGGCCTGCGGATTCCAATTGATCTGCGGTTTTTCCGCCGCATCCAGCAACAGCGCATATTGCGGCTTGGTGCGCGAATGCGGGGCATTGCTGGCAGCGGTGTCACGGGCGAAATTCAGCAGGCTCATGTCGCTGGCGGCACAGCCCGCCACGCCAGTGGCGCAGTCGTCATGACGCAGATTGAGAAATTCGAGAATCGCCGAGGCCGCCTCACGATAGAAAAACCCTTCGCGAACCAGCTGGGTACGACGCAACTCACGAAAATGATCGTAGGCGCTGGCGCTACCCTCAATATTCAGCTGTGGATCCGTCTTGGTCAGCTGGGTGAAGTCAGCATGGCAGATAAAACAGTCGGCCTCCAGCACACCGCTCTTCTTCCAATCCCAACGTGCAACGGTAGCGTTATCGGCAGGCTGGTTGTTGGCATCGGTGCCACGATTAAAGTAATCCCCGTCGAACTCGGCCACCATCGAAACGTCGGTTTCATCGTAGCGGTTGCCGTTACGATCCTTCTCCATCCAGCCACCGCCACTGTGGCAGGAAATACAACGGGCCACCAATCCGGCAGAACCCTTGTCGGCAAAGTCATCGGCACTGGCATTGACCTTCTTCGCCAGCACTTCGGGATTGCTGCCTCCCATGCAGGCATAACCACCAAAATAGCCGGGCGAAACCAGGTGCGGCAAATCACGCTGGGCGCCGAAGTCGTCACTGGCCTCGTCACGGCCCATCTCAAAATGATAGGCATGGGTGATGGATTCATAGTCATGGCAACCAGCATTGCCGCAGCTCATACGCGGGCTATAGGGCCTGCCACTATCCAACACATGATCACCGGCCTCATCCAGCAGCGGGATGGCAGGATGCAGCACGGCCTGATCCATCGCATTAGGCGCGGCCTGCAACGGGATATAAAACAAGCCCATCAGACAGGCCATGGCCAGACGGCGGAACTGGAGTCGCTGGCCGGTTCGGCAACTGAAGACAACGGCAACCCACATATATGACTCTCCCACTATGACTCACAACCGCAAGCCATTCGCTGATTACGCTCGTTTTAGGGGTTCTCTCAGAGAGTCAATCTATCGGGAAATACGACGGGCAAAAAGTGACACTTTGTCGCGCGACAAAGTGCCGCAGGCTATGCAGAATATATTCTGTCAGCCGCCAAACCACTTTATATTCGCGTTTTTCAAACGCTGTATTTAATATTTACATACACTACCGACTCAACGTTTAATCGAACAAAATCAATTGGTTATAATCTCCCAGATCGTCCACTGTATATTCTTCCTGAGTAAGTCGTTGAATTAGCGGCTCTTTCCCTAATAAAGGCTCAAGTTCAAAATCTGTAGAATTGTGTAGCGGTCGGCCTTGAGTTCGAGCCGTTTCCTAATAATAGCGACGAGCACATAAACGGAAATGGCGATCCAGGTCTGGCCCTTGACGGCGCTCTCCGAAGTGCCAAAATTGACGGGCTTTCTATTAGCTACACTGAGTATGAGACACTAGTGTGGTGTAACGTATAAAGTGTACCTATCAGCGTGGTGGGAAGCCGTTAGCTGCAAGGCGCGTCTCGCCGGGAATGGCGTGCCCTTTTCAAGAGACGCAACGCCGCAGATGACGGCTTCCCGCCGCGCCCGGAGGGAGGC
>DRKN01000103.1 GCA_011051755.1 Gammaproteobacteria bacterium | reverse complement strand
GCCGTGGCGCGCACCGCCGGATCGACCGCCAGCGCGGCGATGGCCACGCCGACGACGACATAGCCCATGTGGTTCACCGAGGTCAGGGCGATCAGGCGCTTGAGGTCACTCTGTGCCAGGGCGGCGAAGGCGCCGTAGAGGGCGGCGACCACGCCGAACACGAGGACCACGATGCCGGCATCGCGAAACGCATCCGGCGTCATCTGCAGGGCGAAACGCACCAGGCCATAGGTGCCGAACTTCAGCATCACCCCGGCGAGGATCACGCTGCCGGCGGCAGGCGCCTGCACATGTGCCGCCGGCAGCCAGGTGTGGAAGGGGAACACCGGCGTCTTCACCGCGAAAGTAAACAGCATCGCGATCAACGCCAGCATGGCCGCGCCGCCCTCCAGGGGCGGGTTGTCGATCCACACGCGCATGTCGAAGGTGTGCGGCTCGCTGCCCAGATACAGGCCGAGGATGGCAAGCAACAGCGGCAGGCTGCCTAACAGGGTATAGATGAAGAACATCAGCGCCGCGCGCTGGCGGTCTTCATGCCCCCAACCGGCGATCATGAAATACATGGAGACCAGCGACACCTCGAAGAACACGTAGAACAGGATCGCGTCCAGGGCGGTGAAGGTGCCGATGGCGGCGGTCTCCAGCAGCAGCATCAGCACCACGTAGGCGTGGGGCCGCTCCTTCACCTTGGCCGAATAGATAAAGCTCAGGAAGAACAGCACCGCACTCAGCAGCACCAACGGCAGACTGATGCCGTCCACACCCACGCGATAGGCGGCGCCGATGGACGGCATCCACGCCAGCTCTTCGAGCTGGGCAAAGCCCGTTTCGTTCACCCCGCGCGACCACATCCACAGGGCGCCGATGAGCGTCAGGCCGCTGGTGGCGATGCCGATACCGTGCACGAGCGGCGCCGGCGCCTTGCGCAGGGCCATGACGAGCAGCGCGCCGAGCAGCGGCAGAAACAGGGTGATGGATACGATGGGAAGCACTCGGCGGTCTCCTGATTAAAAAAGTAAGTAGCCTGGGTTGAGCTTGCGAAACCCGGGAAACAGGCGTGGCCAATTCTCCAAGCCTGTTGTGCACACGTTTTTTCGCTTTGTATTATGGCGGTTCGTTTCGTTTCATCGCTTAAATTCCCCGGGTTTCGCGGGCTCAACCCATATATGGTCTCCTCCCGTTTTGCAAGATTTTGTCTGGGTGGCGCAGGGACAGGATTGCTCTCATATATCCGGCCTGTTGGTGAGGAACCTTCTCCTCTGGCCTCGATGAACTTCGCGCGTATTGTCCTTATCAGGCTATCGGCTTCGAACAGCCTTTGGGTTTTACAGGTTTTCAATACGCCGGTCTGACCTGTTGTGTCATCACGCAGTCAAAATCTTCGCAATCGTTGGCAGGGGACTCCTTGCAGGACCTTGTCTCTTCCGGCCCGGATAAATTCACGCCTGCGGTACAGGCCTGTAAACGGTGTTGTGTGCCAGCACCGCCCAGCCGATGCGTGCCAGTTTGTTGGCCAGCGCCACGGTGGCTTTGTTGACACCGCGCTCGGCGCGGATCTTGCTGACCCAGCAGCTCAGCGGGTCGTCCTTCTTTTCTGCGCGACTGACGACGGCGCGGGCGCCATGTACGAGCAGGCTGCGCAGTTGGCGGTTTCCGCGTTTGCTAATGCCCAGCAGGGTGTCTTTTCCGCCGCTACTGTGTTGCCGGGGTACCAGCCCAATCGATGCCGATACGTCACGGCCACGGCGATAATTCTCGCCATTGCCCACGTGGCTGTGGAAGGCGCTGGCGACGATGGGACCAAAGCCGGGAATGGTCTGCAGTCGTTGGCAGGCGTCATCCTGCTGGCTATGGCGCTTCAGCTCCCGGGTGTAGAAATCGATGTCTTCATCCAGTGTCTGGAGCTGTTGGTAGCTCCGCGATAACAGGCGTCGAAACACGTCGCTCAGGCCGTTTTCACCATCCTCCAGCCACTGGGGGATCTGCCGCCGCAGGGTCGAAATGCCTTTCGCACACACCAGGCCGTATTCACCCACCAGAGCCCGTATCTGGTTGCACAGGCCGGTGCGCATTTTCACGCTGCGCTCGCGCAGACGGTGCAGGGCCTGCAGGTCTTGTTGTTCAGCGGTCTTAATGGCAACAAACCGCATCTGGGGCCGGGTGACGGCCTCGCTGATGGCCAGGGCGTCGTTATAGTCATTCTTGTTGCCGCGCAGATAAGCTTTTACATATTGCGGTGGAACCAATCTGACTTCATGCCCCAGGGTCGTGAGCTGACGGGCCCAGTGATGGGCGCTCGCACAGGCCTCCAGACCGATCAGGCCGGGCTCCAGCCGGGCAAAGAACTCCAATACCTCTTTGCGCTTCAGCATGCGCCTTCTTACAACTTTTCCCCGTGCGTCACAGCACACCGCATGAAAGACATTTTTTGCAGTATCCAGGCCAGTCGTCGTAATCTTGTCCATGGTCTTCTCCTTTCTTTTCGATGGTAAGTAATACATCTCCATCATGGCGCATTGCGACGCCGCTTAATAAGGGGGGAGGAGACCATCTCATCAGGCTACACGCTGTGGCGAATGGTTGCACTAATCCTTCAGTTTTTCGGCGATGTCGCGAATCTGCTCAATATTGATCCTCGCCCCCGCCGACTGCTGGTTGACCAGCTCGAAGAAGGGCGTCAGCTCTTGCAACAACGCGGGCAGGTGCGGCTTGAGGCGATGCAGGTTGCCATGGCGAATCATCGCCAGCGCCTCGTCCATGCGCGGGCAGATCTTGT
>DRKN01000102.1 GCA_011051755.1 Gammaproteobacteria bacterium | reverse complement strand
TTGAGCCAGCTGATCGGCAGGTTGCAGGAACGCCTGGCGGTGGGGCAGGTCGGCTACCGGATCTCGCCGCAGCGTCGCAATGCGGTAGAGGAAGAACTGATTGCCGAGGCCATTGCCCGCTTTCAGCAGCGGGCGGCGCTGGTGGCCAAGCAGATGGGGCGCAGCCGCTATCGGGTGGTGGATATGAACATCGAGAGCCCCGGCGGGCCGATGCGACCTTTGGGGCGTGTCGCCATGTCGGCGATGGGTGAGGCGCGCACCGCGCCCCGTTTCGAGGTCGGTGTGCAGACCTTGCAGGTGTCCATCAATGGGATTATCGAGCTGCAGCAGGACTGAACCCGGTTTTTGTTCTCTCGTGCTGGCCCTGATCGATCGTGCCGGCCATTGCCACGGTGCAGCGGCCGAATCATGGGCATTGTGCCGCTGCCACCCATGAACAACCGGCATTCCCTCCCCACCGGGCATCCTGCCCGGCCTGATACTCCTACCTGTCTCACTCACCGCATAAGGCTCATTCTTCACATGGTCTTCCTGCTGTCCATAAGGAATGCTTATTTTCGGATAAAGTATTTTGTGGGCGGAATTAAGGCTTACTTAAGAATTTGTTTAAGTTTTGTTCATCTTTGTCGTTAGTGCATATACCTTGCCAAAGGCGGGGGAAAGCAGCTTTTGTAAACGTTATTGGCACTGCTGACAGGGAGATGCAGATGAAGGAAACGAGACGAATTCTCGGATGGGTGACAGGTTTGACCTTGATGCTGTGCAGCGCATCGCCGTGGGCCGAAGTAGTGGTGATCGGACATCCTGGTATTGGCGCCGATTCATTGACCAGCAAACAGGTGGCGAAGCTCTGGCTGGGAAAGAGTAAACGTATTCCCGGCGGCGGCAAGGTAAAGGTGGTGGATCAGAAGCCGGGGAGTGCCGCGCGTGATGAATTCAACAAGAAGGTTCTCAAGAAATCAGACAGCCAGCTGAAGTCCTACTGGGCCAAGGTGGTGTTTACGGGCAAGGGAGTGCCGCCCAAAGCGCTGCCCGATGATAAGGCCGTCAAGGAATGGGTCATGTCCACACCAGATGGCTTGGGCTACGTGGACAGTGGGTCCGTGGATGACAAGGTCAAGGTGCTGCTGCGCCTGCCGTGAGGCCGGCTGGCTACGTTGATTTTTTTATGGAGAAAGGAATATGAAAACATTGCAGAAATTGTCTGTGGGCGCCGCGGCCCTGATGTCGACCCTGGTGATCACCCCGGTCAATGCCGTTGAATTCGGTATGTTTGGTGATGTGAACTATTGGGACAGCGATGCAAAGGATGCAACCAATGCCTTTTCGATCGGTCCCCTCGATCTGTACGCGATGGAGACTATCGACGACAGAACACGTGGCTTTGTCGAAATCGTGTTTGAAAATGATGGCTCTGGTTTTGTGCTGGATATCGAGCGACTGTGGATCAAGCGGGAGATCACCGATGATATAACCGTCGGCATGGGTCGCTTCCATACCCCGCTGGGTTACTGGAACACCAATTATCACCACGGCGCCCTGTTGCAGGACACCATCAGCCGTCCGACCTTTCTGGAATACGAGGACGGCGCCAGCGCCATACTGCCCATGCACTTTGTCGGCCTGGAAACCAATGGCAGTGTTGAAATGGGGGCTGGTGAGCTGAGTTATATGGTGTATGTGGGTAATGGGCCATCCTATGACACCTCGAATGGCCCCGGTGGTGGAGAGATCGACGTCAACAATGTCGCTGACCCCAACCGTGCCAAGTCACCTGGTTTCCGTCTTACCTATGCGTCCGAGGCCTGGCCGGTGCAGGTCGGCATGTTTGGCATGCTCAATGATGTGGCGGAGTCGGGAGACGCCACTGCGGCTGTGGCGAGCTATGGCGCTACGCTGGTGAAACAGTCCATCCTTGGTCTGGATTTCAAGTACAGCGGTGAGCAGTTTGATGCCATCGCCGAATACTACAGCCTGAAAAATGACGACAAGGTCGGCACTGCCGGCAGTCATACCGGTGTAGCCTACTATCTGCAGTTTGGCTATCAGCTGACAGAAGTTATCAAACCTGTTTATCGCTACGAGTCCCTGAGCTTCGATGATGCGGATGCCTATTTTACGATTTTAGACACCATGCAGGAAACGCGTCACGTGTTTGCCTTGCGCTATGACCTGAGTGAGACCAATGCGCTGAAATTCGAGATGTCAAGATTAGAACCGAAAGTGGGTGATTCAGAGACACAGTATGGCTTTCAGTGGGCCTTCATGCTGCCGTAGGCCAGCAGCCAAAGTGATGCGGGCGTCTTCAGGAAATGTATATGCTGGCATCATCCCAATCAGTGTTAAGACCTGAGGAAGAACTTGTCTCGGGCAGAGGGAGTTGAACATGCAGTGGATAACGGATCTATCGATTCGTCATAAGTTGTTCTTGATTGCGGCAGTCAGTTGCATTGGCTTTATTATTTTTCTGCTGCTGAACTACAGTGTGACGGAAGAAAATTCAAAGCGGTTGCATGGCGTCAAGGATATCTATTTCCCGTTGCTTGAGCGAACGGATGCAAACCTCGTGCGGCTGGACAAGATCAAGGAGACCTTGACCAGCGCTGTTAGCAGTGGCGAAGAGGAACTGCTGGAAGCCACGGATGGGCTTGCCCGTGACATGAAGCAGGTATTCCAGGAAATGACGGAACTGGATTCTGGCCTGGCGGATGATGTTTCAGAACTGAACCAGCTGTTTGAGCACTATTATTCCACCGCCCGTTCGATGACCAGTGGCATGCTCAATGATACCCTGGCGCTGGATGACATCCAGGGCAAGGCCGACGTGATGGGCAAGGCACTGGAGGCCTTCGAGTCGCGACTGAACGCATTCCGTGACAGCCGCTATAGCCAGTTCAGTAATACCCTTGAACTGGCCGACCAGGCTGCTCAGGAGGTGCTGGTGACGGGATTGGTGACGGGGGTGGTGATCATTGTCGTGCTGCTGGGTGCCATCTTGCTGGTTTCTTCCCTGATCACAAAAAATCTCAATACCATCATTGATTCCCTGAAGGAGCTGGCGGAAGGCCGCGGTGATCTGACCAAGCGCCTGCAGAGTAACAGCGCCGACGAAACGGGCATGGTGGTGAAATACTTCAATGACTTCCTGCAAAAACTGCACGACCTGATCAAGGAGGTGGTCGATGCAACCACTCAGCTGGGCGCCAATGCCTCGCAGTTGTCCGAGATTACCCAAGTAACCGCCAGCGGCGCCCAGCAGCAACAAATGGAAGTCGAACAGCTGAGCACGGCCATGAATGAGATGACGGCCACGGTGCAGGAAGTGGCGCACAATGCCGGGGAGGCGGCGGGTGCCGCACGCAAGGCGGATGAAGCGTCCAGGAATGGCCAGGTGATCGTTGCCGATACGGTGAATGTCATCACCACCCTGGCCGACAGCATTGAAGGCGGTGCGCGGGTGATTACCGCGCTGCAGGTCGAAAGTGAAAACATTGGTGGTGTGCTGGACGTCATTCGCACCATTGCGGAACAAACCAATCTGCTGGCCCTGAATGCTGCCATCGAGGCGGCGCGGGCCGGGGATCAGGGGCGGGGGTTTGCCGTGGTGGCCGATGAGGTACGCACCCTGGCCAGCCGCACCCAGGAATCCACGCGGGAAATCCAGACCATGATCGAGCGCCTGCAGTCGGGTGTCGGCGAGGCGGTGGGCGTGATGGGCCTGAGCCGTGAACAGGCGCAGAAGAGTGTGGATCAGGTGGCCGAGGCGGGCGGATCTCTGGATGCCATCACCCTGGCGGTGAAAAAGATCCATGTCATGAATGATGAAATTGCCAATGCGGCGAGAGAGCAAAGTACCGTGGCCGAGTCGATGAATGAAAGTATCGTCAACATCAGCCAGGTGGCGGATCAGACCAACAACAGTGCGCAGGTGACCTTTGGCGCCAGCGACGAGCTGGGCCAGGTCTCCACCCGTCTGATCGACCTGGTCAGCCGCTTCAGGGTGTAGGCTGCGGGTCTGACGATCTACAACAGACTATTTGTCCAGCCGGGTGTATTTCGAACCTTCGAAGGTCAGGTTGTACATCAGCCCCTTGTTACCGAACACGAAGCCCACGATGGGTTTGTTGAGGCTGGTCGAATCGATGCTGGCGCCCATGCCCAGGGTGGC
>DRKN01000101.1 GCA_011051755.1 Gammaproteobacteria bacterium | reverse complement strand
GCGCCCGGAGGGAGGCCCGCAAATGCCCCAATCCTGCGTTCCAGTCCTTGTTAAGGGAGGGGGCCATTAACGGCGGACTGCGCCTTGTCTTGGGGCATTTGCGGGCCTCTGATAGGTGCACTTTATACGTTACACCACACTAGGTTCTGTACCTCTGAAACGATACGCAGCTTGAGGCTACCGGCATGAAGGGAAGGTGTTAGTGTCATGCTCTATAAGCCTCCCGCAAGGAGCGGGCCATGCCCGCGACAATGGATGGGAAAACAGTCAATCTGTGGGCGGCTTCAGTCGTGCATATCGGCTGGTTTTATTCGTCCTGTTTTAAGGTTAAAGCCACCGCTTTTAGGCCGTCAGATTTATCCGTGCCGCTTGTTGTCTGGGTTGTTGAAGGTGCGTATGAAGGCAAGTTGTTTCGGTTGTCTTTGTCGTCACTGTAGGATGCTGGTGAGCGGTAGCGAAGCGCATCGTTTGCGTAATCACGTTCTGGGCGCGGGTGATTGTGTGACCGTTCTCAACCGATGCAGTTCGTGGAACTCACCACATCCTACCCACCTGTTTTAGCGGGTAGTTGTTGAGTCGTGGCTAACAAAAGCCTACTCCCACGGAATCCCTGCTTCTCGGCAGTCATCGCGGGCATGGCCCGCTCCTACAGCGGATAACACCCCAACAATCACCCGCAAACCTGAGCCCTGCCCTCCCCGCCAGGAAACGGAGAATTGTTTAGAGGCAGAATTGGTTATAATGCCCCGATGGCCAAGACACCAAAAAAGAAAACCTCCACCGGCAGCACCATCGCCCTGAACAAAAAGGCACGTCACGACTACTTTGTCGAAGACCGCTTCGAGGCCGGGCTGATGCTGGAGGGCTGGGAGGTCAAGAGCCTGCGAGAAGGCCGCGCGCAGATCGCCGACAGCCACGTTATCGTCAAGAATGGCGAGGCCTTTTTGCTCGGCGCCCTGATTACCCCCCTGCTCTCCGCCTCCACCCACATCCATCCGGATCCCACCCGCACCCGCAAACTGCTGCTGCACCGCGCCGAGCTGAGCAAGCTCATCGGCGCCGTGGAGCGCAAGGGTTACACCCTGGTGCCGCTGGCCCTGTATTGGAAGCACGGCCTGGCCAAACTGGAGGTGGGTCTGGCCAAGGGCAAGCAGAAGCAGGACAAGCGCGCCACCGAGCGCGACCGCGAATGGAACCGCGACAAACAGCGCCTGTTGAAACGCGGCTAGTCGGGAACTTCGCGATCCAGTACACTGTCTACTGTTTTACTTTGGGGGCGACCTGGCTTCGACGTGGGTCACAAAACCTGAGGTGCATGCCGAGGTGCGGATTACCTCGTAAATCCATCTGCAAAACCTATAGTTGCCAACGACGACAACTACGCACTCGCCGCCTAAACACCGGTAGGGTGCCCTCTGGCCGGAGCCGTGTCTGTGCGTCCGATTCCCAGGGGTCGACTCTCACAGAATCGCGATGAAGCTTGTTCGGGGTGGATTCGCTAAAACTTACCGGACTCGCGGTACGTCTTCCCTGTCTGTCGGGTAGCGTGCCGTTAAACGCAAAGACAGACTAAGCATGTAGATCCGAGGGCGGAGGATTTACGGACGCGGGTTCGATTCCCGCCGCCTCCACCAATTCAATTCCCAATAACATCCCAGAAAGTCCACAAGCCCGCATAACAGCGGGCTTTTTTATTGCCGACACGTCCAACAAGGTCTAAAGTTACCCCATAGAATCCTGAATCTAGCAGGGGTAACTTTTGGGGTTACCCCAACACTGGCGGAGCAGTTACCCCAAATGCCACTGACAGACACCGCAATCAAATCTTAAGGGGTCAGGTTAGTTGATCTTAGGATCTTAAGGGGTCAGGTTAGTTGGGATCTTAAGGGGTCAGGTTAGTTGGGATCTTAAGGGGTCATGGGATCTTAAGGGGTCAGGTTAGTTGTATCATAAATAGTTATAATCTTTAAAAAATAGTTAAGGGTCAAGTTAAGGGGTCAAAGTTAAGGGGTCAGGTTAATCAAAGTTAAGGGGTCAGGTTAATTGAAAGTTAAGGGGTCAGGTTAATTGTATCATTGTTAAAATACGCAGAATGTGAGAAACAGGGTCAGGCTTGCGCTTTTGTATTATAAGTCTCAGCAATTAAGGGGTCAGGTTAATTGTATCATTGTTAAAATACGCAGAATGTGAGAAACAGGGTCAGGCTTGCGCTTTTGTATTATAAGTCTCTGGAAGCACAATTACGCAAACTTGACCCCCGTCTTCTCTTTGGCATTCCTAAAACTTAACATATGGGCATTAATGCGGAAAGTATCTGTTTAGAAAAGGGTAGCGTCCCCTTTTCTCCTTTTCTACTTTTCTAAGTTCCACAAACCACATCGGTCGAGAGCGATGACACCCACAATCACCAGCACCCAGAACTTGATGACACACGAACGATGCGGTTCGCTGCTGCTCACCAGCATCCTACATTTGATGAAAAAATAAACACCCTCCCCTGCTTATTGCCCTCATGCAAATCAGCAATAATACCTACGCCCACGACAAAACCACCAAACAAACAAGCAGCAATTCAAGGATATTCTGTATTTACAAATCGCCCCTACATTTTCACAAGTACTGATTATTAATGCAGCTTTAACATACAACCAAGACCCCTTTCCCTCGTATTTTTCATCCGCTCATGAGATTGAACTAAACTGACATTCACAAAAAATATGCGCATAATCCCATAATATAATTTACAGATTAGTAAATCTTTTTTATCTAATTGCTAGTTAGATATTTATATATGATTGACGAGGATCAATGAATTATACATCCCCCCCTAATACGATCTGGTATTGCCCAAACAACGACATGCAAAGAAATATGGCTAATTAACCGGGCATTTTTTCCACATGCACTCGCATCGTTACCAGGACAAATCAAGGAGGGAGTAATGTATGCAAGCACGACGACTATTCCAAAGAATTAATCACTTAACGCTATTTATCGCCTTATTGGGCGTTTCATTCTCCGCCACCGTTTTTGCCGCCGAGAGCCCATCCATCACAACAGGAAAACAGCTCTATGAGGAGCACTGCATTTTTTGCCATCAGGAAAACGGTATCGGTCAGGTTGGTATCGCACCCTCGTTGACAAACAAGGAATTGCTCAGTATCGCAACCGATAAATTCCTCATTGATACCATCCGCGACGGACAGGATGGCACCAGTATGGCGGCATTCAGTATGCTGGGTTCATCGGGTATCCAGGCCATCGTCGCCTATCTCCGCTCTTTTGAAAAACTCCCCAGCCGTGCCGCCGAGGTCGACAGGCAGCCGGACGCCTTTGGTGATCCACGGCTTGGTCAACAGTGGTATGAGCAAATCTGTTCGACCTGTCACGGCATGGCCGGAGAGGGTTATGCGGCCGGTGGCTCCGGCACCGCGATTGGTAAGCGTGGTTTCCTCAGCAAGGCCTCCGACGGCTTCATCCGCGAAACAATCAGGATAGGGCGTTCCAATACAGCCATGTACGGTTTCCAGGGTCCGACGGCCGGTCTGGCTGACCTGGATGATCGTGAGATAGACGATATCATCGTCTATCTCCGTAGCCTGCCAACCTATCAAGCGACTGTGGAGTAGACCATGAAACGGAATAAAATTTCTCGTCGCAGCTTTCTCAAAGGAAGCGCGTTCATCACCGGCTCCGCCGCCGGCGCCGGGCTTTTTGTCGCCAGCAATCCCGAACTGGAGGCCGCACCGACAAAACCGGAGACGGATCTCAATCGCACCACCGCGTTGGCGGCCTGCCCCTACTGTGGCGTGGGCTGCGGCACGGTGATTCAAGTGGAGAACGGCAAGATCGTCTCCATGCGACCCGACAAGGATCATCCCACCAACAAAGGCCTGCAATGCATCAAGGGACTGACGGCCGCCGAACCCATTTATGTGGATCGGATGGAGGGCGATTCCTATGTGCGTAAGGACGTCTGGGAGGAATGGGGCAAACCAGGACACGGTAACATCGAATACATCAGCAAGACCAAGGGCTCATTCGATGAAGAGCACTTCGTGCGTGTGCCCTATCACGAAGCCTCGATGATGGTGGCGCACAAGCTCGCCCATTTCGCCAAAAAATATACCGGCAATTCGATTGGTCTGTATGGCTCCGGCCAGCTCACCCTGGAGGGCCAGTATCTTGAAAACCTGTTCATGAAGGGTATCCTGGGTTCGAATACCATCGAGGCCAATGCACGCATGTGTATGACCTCGGCGGTAACAGCCTATTTCAAGACCCTGGGTTCGGATACGCCACCACTCTCCTATGAGGATCTCGAACTCAGCGACATGGTGATGAACTTCGGTCATAACGCCCGCGAGGCACATCCCATTATCTTCTGGCGCATTGCCGATCACAAAAGGAAAAACGGCATTCCCACGGTTGTCGTGGAGCCCCGCAATACCGGTACGGTACAGGGCTACAGTGACATCAATCCCGATAATTCCATCCATGTCCCCATTCTCAACGGCGACATCAGCTTCCTCAATGCCATGGCGCATGTGCTGCTCAAGGAGCATCCCGATGTCATCGACTGGGACTTCATGAAGGCCAACACCACCGGCTGGCAGGAATACACCGAGGGTGTGCTAAAAGATTACAGCCCGGAACAGGTACAGGATCGCATGGGTTCCGAGGAGGTCACACCCGAAATGATCCGCCGGGTGACCCGTTACTATGCCGACGCCACGCGCAAGCGCCTGAAACGCGCCAAGCAGGACCCGAAGGGTATCGGTCATGGCGGGCCAATCATCATGTGGGGCATCGGCTATAATCAGCACATTCATGGTCAGCACAACGTCATTGCCATCATCAATCTGTGCAGCATGACCGGCAATCTGGCCAAGCCCGGCTGCGGCCCTTTTTCCATGACGGGACAACCCAATGCCATGGGCGAACGCTTTACCGGGGGCCTGACTGACCGCCTGCCCTTCAACGAGCCACTAAAAAACAAAAAACATCGCTTTAAAATGGCCAAAGCCTGGGGCGTGCCGGAGGAAAATTTGCGCACGGCGATGAATTCCGAAAATCCCGGCTTTGCGGTGGGCATGATGGAACGGGCACAGAAGGGAGGCGTCAAGGCCATGTTTTTTGTCTACGCCACCCATATCGACCTGCCCGACTCAAACAAACTGGTTCGCGCGGCATTGATGAAAACCTTCAATATCGTGCAGGAAATCTACCGCCACGCCCCCAACAATCTGTACGCTGATGTCATTTTTCCGGCTGCGACCTGGGGTGAGGTACAGGGGGTCTACATCAACTCTGAGCGCCGCGTCTATGTCGTCGACAAGGCCGCCGAGCCGCCTCCCGGCTGCCATTCCGACCTGGACATGGTGATCGACAAGGGCAAGGAGATTGGTGAAATACTCGGCCTGGATGTGAAGAAGATCTTTCCCTGGGGGAAAATGCCCGATGGCACGTACGATACCGAGGCGATATTCCGCGACATCATCCGCGCTTCCGAGGGCACCGATACGGATCTCACCGGCATCCTCGCGGTGGAAAAAAAGGACAAGCTGAGCCCCTATGAGCAGATCCGTCAATTGCGGGGCATCCAGTGGCCCGCACCCACCTATGAAATCGCCAAGGCCGGTGGCACCAAGCGCCGTTACATGGCGCAGGAAGGCGACTGGACGGACAAGCCTTATGGCAACTTCCGCACCAAGGACGGCAAGATGCACTTCAAGTTCGTCCAGCAGGACTACAGCCAGCGTGAGGAGATTACCAAACAGCTGATGGAGTTCGGCCATACGGAAGGTCTGCACACCATCGATCATATCGATTTACTAAAAAAAGCCCGCGACATGGCCCTGACACCGGATCTGCCCGATGCGGGATACCGCGGTAGACCCGTGTCGGAAATCCCCCTGGACAAATATCCTTACTGGCTGGGACTGGGTATCGTGTACGAGCATTTCCACACCGCCAAGTCCAGCCGCAGCCCCACCACCCGTCGTCTGGTGCCAGAGATGTACGTCGAAATACATCCCAAGGATGCAGAGGAACTCGGCATCAAGGATGGCGACAAGGTACGACTGGTGACCCGTCGGGGTCATTATTCGGCACGCGCCCAGGTGGGCACCAACAGTCTGATCCGGCCGGCGCGTAACTCGGTGCCGCGCGGTTATGTGTTCAGTCCATGGAATCTGTCGGTGGCCGACAGTGCCGATCCGCGCAAGAACAAGTGGTTGGTGAACGCCACATCCAGCCGTGTGTGGGATGTGGTCTCCGGTCAGGTGGATTTCAAAAAACTGGCCTGTCGCATCGAAAAAGTATGATTGGAATCAAGCCAATGATGGAGAAAAGACAGTAAGCTTAAATGGCGCCTTTTTTATTGAAAAAAGGCGCCATTTTTTCTTCCGTTGGTACAATGACGGAGAAAGATCCAATAATAACGGTGGGCCCATGGAGCCATTGATAAGGGAAGCTCTGAGCAATTCATGGAATACGGTCTTGCGACTGAAACTGCCCATCGTGGCGTCGCCAAAAGCGACTACTGTTGATGAGAATCTTGTCAATAGTCCCACTATTAGCGGCAATCCACGCCTTACGCTGAATCATTTCATCGCGCAATCCCACTCTCCCGGAATTGATCAGAGCTTCCCTATCCTGGAATGGTGGTTATGAAGAGACGCGCCTTTCTTGGTTATGCCATTGCCGGGACGGCCACCTCCCTGCTGCCATTGACGACAACCGAGGCGGCGGTACGACAAGGCGGACAACGCTATTTGCGTCCCCCCGGGGCCCACGAAGAGGCTGAATTTCTCGATCACTGCATCCGCTGCGGCCTCTGTGGCGAGACATGCCCCAACCGCGCCATCAAATTTTTCGGCATGGAAAACGGCGTCGCCTCCCTGGACACCCCCTATATCACACCACGGGAACAGGCCTGCATCCTGTGTATGAAATGCGGTGACATCTGCCCCACCGGGGCGATTCCGAAAATCACACGCACTGCGGAAGAGGTGATGGCCAAGGTCGACATGGGTCAGGCGCGCGTGGACGAAACACTGTGCCTGTCTTACCAGGGAAAGACCTGCGGCGTGTGTTACCGCGCCTGTCCGTTGCCGGATATCGCCCTGCGTGTCGGCATGCTGGAACAGCCCCACGTCTCCGAGGCCTGCGTGGGGTGCGGCCTGTGCGAGCGTTCATGCATCCAGATACCCCAGGCCATCAGGATCATCCCTCACCATCGCTGAGAACGATATCGTCATGACACCCGTCGACTCCAAACCCTTCTTTTTCTGGCGCCATCTGAACAAACTGCGCTGGCTGAGCCTGAGCATGGTGTTTTTCATGCTGGTACTGATTCCATTTTTGCACCTGTACCAGACCTACATCGCCGCCCACGCCTACGACCTGCTTTACCCCTCGGAAAAAATAATCTACGACAGCATGGAAACGCTGAGCGCACCCTTCGTCAACGATCCCGAAAATGACCTGGATCTGCTGAAGGGCACGACCTGGTCAGGGCGGCTGTTCGGCCTTGACCTGAGCGACCCGCTTGCACTTGCCGGACAGATCGCCGCCAGCGGAAAACTGCTTTGGCCCTTTGTTCTGACCGCCCTGATTCCCATCGGCCTGACAATGATCTTCGGGCGCTTCTTCTGTGGCTGGATCTGCCCCGCCAACTTCCTCTATGAACTCAACACCACTTTCGGCTTCTGGCTGCGCAATATCGGCATCCACACCGGCCAACGCCGCATGAGTCGCAAGTTCAAATATTTGGTGTTGTTCGTCACATTGCTGCTTTCGCCCCTGCTGGGCAGCGTCGCTGTGGCCGCGATCTACTCACCCGCCATCGTCGGCCGTGAAATCTATTACGCTATCGCCCTGGGCGGCTTCGGTGTCGGCGCCGTCTTCTTTACTGGCACCCTGCTCTTCGACCTGCTGGTGGCCCGGCGGGGATTCTGCCGCTACCTGTGCCCCGGCGGCGCTCTCTACTCCCTGTTGGGCCGATTCCGTCTGCTGCGGATTCAGCGTGTCGTGGAAGACTGTAACGATTGTGCAAAATGCAACGCGGTGTGCGAGTTCGGCCTCGACCCGCTGCGTGACGGTTTCGGCATGGAATGCAATAACTGCACCGCCTGCATGGCGGTCTGCCCGACGGATGCCCTGGTCTTCAAGGTAACGGCCAAGGATCAGCCTGACCGTGGGCCGGGACACCTGAGTCGACAGTACCGCCGCGTGCACAACAAAAGTTTTGAAGATAGTCCGGGGATAGAAGGTGGAACGTAGACAAGTGATACCGCGTATTGCCTAGTGATCCACCAGATCCAAGGAGGAAAGTCCGTGCAAAAAATCCGTTTGTTGCTACTGCTTGCCCTTGTCCAGGTTTGCATCGTGCCCCCGGCATTCGCCCATCACGTACTGGGTCGCCCCTCCTACAGCCTCAGTGAGGACTCCAACACCCCGCCCAGCATGCAGGTGGAAACGCAGATCGGAAAATTTTTTGTCACCTACATGGTATTTCCCGCCTTTCCGCGCGCCAATGAGCCGGGCCGGGTCAACCTCTATGCCACCCGTATCGACAGCGGTGAACCCTACGCAGGTCAGGTTACTTTCAGCGTAAAAGACGACAGCTGGTTCTCCAGCGATGAGGAAATCCTCGGCACCCAGCCCATCGATGCCGGCGTCTTCCGCCAGGGCTTCCAGTTCAACAAGGATGGCGACTACATCATCACCGCGAGATTCGAGGCCGACGGCGAACCCTATGTCATCGACTTCCCGCTCACCATCGGCGACACCGCCTCAGCGACACCCATTACCGTCAGCGTCATCGTCATCGTGCTGTTTCTCGCCGGCATCAATGTCATCAAACGCAAACAACTGCTGCGCGCCAAGATCCGCGCCGACCGAACGGACAAGCACGCATGACGATGACACACCCCGGTCTTCCCATCACCTGGGCGTTGGGAATCGTCATCACGATGCTGTTGACGGGATTAGGGGTGATGCTGATTCACCGCGAAACACCACACAACCGCGTCATCCGCCTGGCACACCTGCCCCTGATTGGCATCCCGTTGCAGCGGCTGCTGCAACGACCATGGCTACAGCTTGGCCTGAAAATTTTCCTGGTCGCCGTCTTTTTGCTGATCATCGCTGCGGGGCTCTATGGCACCCCCATGGCCGAACGCAATTTCGCCACCGTGATGACCTGGAACATCTGGTGGGCGGCATTGATCATCAGTATTTTTTTTCTCGGCACCACCTGGTGCGGTGTCTGTCCCTGGGACACCCTCGCCAGTTGGCTGGTGCGTCACCGGCTCTGGGGCCGTTCGACCTCCGGCCTGTCCCTGAATCTAAAAACCCCCAAGGTGTTGCGGAATCTGTGGCCGGCACTGTTACTGTTGATCATCCTGACCTGGCTGGAACTGGGTGTAGGCATCACCACCAACCCGAAGGCCACTGCCTCATTGGCCCTGTTGATCGTGGTTCTGGCCGTGATCAGCGCCGCCCTCTATGAAGACAAGGCCTTCTGCCGTTTCTTCTGCCCCGTGGGCCGCACCGTAGGCGCCTACTCACAGTTATCCCTGATCGAGCTGCGTCCCATCGAGCCGGACATCTGTGCCCGTTGCAACACCCTGGAATGTTACCGGGGAAACAAAAAAATCGCGCCCTGTCCCATGCACCTGGTGATGGGACGTCTGACGCAAAATACCTATTGCACCGCCTGTGGCAACTGCCTGCAAAGCTGTCCCGAACAGAACATCCACTGGCAAATCCGCTCACCCAGCCGGGAGGTTATCCGGGATGCCCGGCCACGCTGGGACGAGGCCTGGTTCATGCTCGGCCTGCTGGCCCTGACCTCCTTTCATGGCATCACCATGCTCCCCGCATGGGAGTCGTTGATGACGGGGTTGGCCCAGCAAATCGGTGACTCCGGAAACCGGCTCATCAGCTTTAGCCTGGGCCTGGGCCTGAATCTGGCCGTGCTAGCCGCCCTCTTTGCCCTGGCGGTCAAACTCACACAATGGTTATCCGGAAACCGGCAGGACTTCCGGCAGATATTCTCCGCCTTCTCCTTCGTCGCCCTGCCCCTCGCCTTTGCCTATCATCTGGCCCACAATCTCAACCACCTGGTACGCGAAAGCAGCGGCCTTACGACACTCATGATCAATCCACTTGGCAACGATACCCAACCGCTCAGCATGATGGAAAAACACATGGGCCATCTTCAGATGCTGATCTCGCAGGACAGCCTGATTTTCCTGCAAGCACTGTTGATGGTTTTTGGTTTCTGGATCGCCATGCGGATCATCCGTCATCGCCGTAACGGGGTGTTGCCAGGGGCGACATGGTCGCTGCTACCCATGGTTTTTTTTGCCGTGCTGATCAACCTGTTTCACGTATGGATACTGATGCAACCCATGGTCATGAGGCTGTAACCATGGATCGTCGGGAATTTTTTCGCCATGGCATCAGCAAGGTCTCTGCAGTGGCCGTCAGGGAGGCGGAAAATCGCGCACGTAAAAAGGCCGCGCACTGGTGCCGTCCGCCCTATGCCATCGACGAGTTGGACTTTCTCCTCGCCTGCACCCGTTGCGAAAAATGCGCCGGGGCCTGCCCGCACGGGGTGATATTTTCCCTGCCTCTGAGGCTGGGTGCAGAGGTGGTCAACACACCGGCACTCGATTTGCTCAACCACGCCTGCCATCTGTGCGAGGGCTGGCCCTGCGTGGTAGCCTGCGAGTCCCGGGCCCTGCAACACCCCAGGCTGGAGGATGGCGAGTCGCTACCGCTGCCCAGACTCTCACACGTAAACATCGACACCGACACCTGCCTGCCCTACAACGGCCCGGAATGTGGCGCCTGCCGCATGGCCTGCCCGGTCAGTGGCGCCCTGCAATGGCCGATGGAAAAACCAAGCATCGACACGGCGCGTTGCACAGGCTGCGCCCTCTGCCGCGAGGCCTGTATCACCTCACCGAAGGCCATCAATGTGACCTCCCTCTACCGCACCGCCGACGATACCGAATAACATCAGAATTGCTCTTGCCATGTAGCCTCCCCTCACACGTCCGACGTAGCGAGCGCCCTGCGCACGAGCAAAACCCCGCAACCATCTTGTACACATAGCACGTACTACCTGCCCTTTTTTGCTGACAGTCTGCTGTCTTGCGCCCAGCCTACCTTTGCAATAACCGGCCTTACCCGGTCTCACCCCCCTCTTTTTTGTTTTTGAGGAAAAACGCCCTTTTTTCCGCTATCCTCCCCCCTCGACAATTCAAGGCAAGCACAACACACTGCCAGCCGACACTGAAAGGGAGTCCACATGCCGCAAAAAATGACCATGACCACCAAAATCCTCATCTGGATGGTCTGCGGGCTGATACTGGGAAGCCTGATCAATGCCTTCGCCTCCGATGTGGCCTTCATCCAGGATTACCTGGTCAACGGACTGTTCCATGTCATTGGCGCCATGTTTATCAGCGCCCTGAAAATGCTGGTGGTGCCGCTGGTCACCTTTTCGCTGATCTGCGGTGTGTGCGGCATTGGTGATGTCAACACCCTGGGGCGAGTGGGACTCAAGGCCTTCCTGTTGTTCATGCTGACCACGGCCCTGGCCATCACCCTGGCCATTACCGTCGCCGTGTTGGTAGGGCCGGGCGAAGGCTTCGACATGGGCACGGTGGCGCAGAGTGAATTCAGCGCACCGGCAGCCCCCCCGCTGACCCAGGTGATCATCGATCTCATCCCTGGCAATCCGGTCGCCGCCTACGCCAACGGCAATATGTTGCAGATTATTTTCTTCACCATCCTGTTCGCCATCTGTGTGTTGATGGTGGGTGAAGCGGGCCGCCCCATCGCCGAGGGTGCCGAACGCCTCAACACCGTGATGATGCAGGTGGTGACCGTGGTGATGCACGTCGCCCCCATTGGCGTCTTCGCCCTGATGGCCAAGACCTTTTCCCTACAGGGGCTGGGGATGATACTGCCGATGATCAGCTATTTTGGTGTGGTGGCGATCGTGCTGCTACTGCATGCCACTGGCACCCTGATGCTGCTGCTGAAACTGCTGGGACGGGTCAGCCCCTTGGTCTTCCTGCGCAAGATGCGCACCGTACAGGTATTCGCCTTCAGCACCTCCAGTTCCAATGCCACTATCCCGGTGACCCTGCGCACGGTGGAAAAGCGCCTCGGGGTGGATAACTCCACCGCCTCCTTCGTGGTGCCGTTCGGCGCCACCATCAACATGGATGGCACTGCCATCATGCAGGGTGTGGCCACGGTCTTTATCGCCAATGTCTACGGCATCGACCTGGGCATTAGTGGCTATCTCACGGTCATCGGCATGGCCGTGCTCGCCTCCATCGGCACCGCTGGCGTACCCGGCGTGGGACTGATCATGCTGGCCATGGTGTTCAATCAGGTCGGCCTGCCGGTGGAAGGGATCGCCCTCATCATGGGCGTGGACCGGTTGCTGGATATGATGCGCACCGCCGTCAACGTGACCGGTGATGCCGCAGTGAC
The DNA here is from genome assembly GCA_011051755.1 of Gammaproteobacteria bacterium. GTDB lineage: Bacteria > Pseudomonadota > Gammaproteobacteria > SZUA-152 > SZUA-152 > DRQN01. The sequence continues at coordinate 321 of DRKN01000101.1, read as the reverse complement.
CACCATCGTCGCACGCAGTGAAGATGAACTCAGCATGAAAACCTTCAACGACCCCAGTGCCGGCATTGTGGAAGAGGTGCATCTTCCCCATGGGCAGCCGCATCAAAGTACCCGTCAGGAATAACCCGGCCGCGTATAGCCGGGAGATTCAAAAAAACTCCCGTTTGTGGCAGCGGAGAGTGATGGCCAGACGTACTCCGGCACAAACCAGCGGTTTGCCCGGTAGCATGGCACTTTGTCCTTAAATGTTGTTATTTTAGCTGTGGAATGGGCCGTTAAATGCCTCAAACCAGCTGAACCTATTAGAGCTATTACGGTTTT
>DRKN01000100.1 GCA_011051755.1 Gammaproteobacteria bacterium | reverse complement strand
TTTCTCCTCATTGAGGAGAAAGCGGGCATGGGCGCTCAAAAGATTTTCTTTATTCGCCATGCGGCCATGCAAACCGCAAGCCATTGCTAAATCCCTATTTTCCAGTGCAATGGTGGGAGTGGGCGTTAAATCATAGGCGGGACTTAAGCGCCAATGAGTGTTCTTAGCAAGAATGGCATGATTGCGTGGATGATCATCAAGATTGGAGACCAGTGCGTTAAAGCATATGCGCCCATAAAGTTCTGTTAAGTCCTGTTCTGAATGACTGCTTGTGCGGCGAATTTCATCGGCAAGTAACAGGTATGACCAATCGTTTTTAGCCGCAGGGCTTTCTTCCGAGCGAAGCAGTGTTAACGCACTCACCATACGGTGGCGGCGATAGCCTTCATCGGTATGGTCGCGGTCAAAACGCCGCACAAGCAGTACGTCCTTACCGCCAACGCTGACAATTTTGCTGTCTGCAACATTCAGATCACAACGTTTGGCAAGCTTTAAAAAAGCATGTTCAACACGCGGATGATTCCAACGATCCTGTGGGCTGGAAAATTTGGCTAGCCAAAGGCTGTTGTCATCTTCCACAACAGTTTTTGGGCGAGCACCACCCATTGATGTTCCTTCCAGCAGTAATTCTTGAACTTGCTGAGCGTCATTACCATTTTCAATACCATCCGTTTGATCATTTAAAATGGCTTCCGCTGTCGCTTGAAGCTTTTCCAGATCAAGAGTGTGATTGAAGGTGCGGCGTGGCGCAGGAGGTTCAGCATTTAGCCCAAAGCCTAATGCACCCGCTCGGTCGTCTGCACCCTGCATGAGAAAATCAAACTCATCCAATCCTGTTCGCCCAGCATTGCGCTCAATCACGCGCCGCCCCCAATAGTCAGGCATGGCATCCCGAATAGCGCCGAAGAAACCGCTCATGCGGGCAGTTTCATATAGAGTGCCACTGAGCTTTAGTTCTGTTGGATCAAGCTCTACGGCATTGGCTCTGGCTAGGTAGCTTTTACCATAGACCAGTTCGCCAACTGGCTCACCGTCACGGGTGCGTGAGACGCGAAAACGTGCCGCAGTGACAAACTTGGTCTCATCAGGTAGGACGATATACACAAAACATTCACGCTCAGAAGTCATTATCTAATGCCTTTTTCCGTTTTCCTGCGGTTTTTGGTGCGCGGGATTTTTCCAATATTTTGCCTTCTTCATCATGATCTGGATCGGCGATGAGGTGCATATCGTCTAATAACCCCAAAACCCATAAAGCCCCCATGTAAGTGGCGATAGCAGTGGAGGGTTTGCCCTTTTCAATATCCGACATGACATAACGCGAAACACCAATGCGCCCTGCCATATCCTCTAACCGCAACTTGCGGCGCAATCTTGCTGTACGGATATTTTTCCCGAGCTGGATCAAGGCCAGTTCTACGGCGGCGGGTGGGGCTTTCGCTATTTTGTTTGTGCGTGACATGGCTTGAGTTTCTTTTAATCCACTTATATAGGTTAAATGTTCTATATTTTCAACATGCCATTGACTTGCGGGTGAGGTCAATGATAGAATGCGGGGGAATGTTGACTTAAGGCCACATTTGTTATCTATATGTTGTCTATTATAAACACAAATAGCCAGTTTATGGATGGGTTAAGATATGAAACAATGGCGTGCTTGATAAAACTTCTGACAGACACAGTCATTTAGATAATGGCTGAGGGTTATCGAAGGGAAGAAATTTAAGTTTCACGTAACATGACGGGCTTTTTGAAATTGCTTCAAAAGGTAAATTAACAAACAAGTACAATTTAAGTGCAAATTAGGATTTACAGGGTATGGCTGATGGCAATTTTCTTAATGAAATCAAGCGTAGACGCACGTTTGCTATCATCTCTCACCCTGATGCAGGCAAGACCACGCTGACGGAAAAGCTGCTGTTATTCGGGCGCGCGATCCAGATGGCCGGCACCGTCAAGGGGCGCAAGGCCGCCCGTCACGCCACCTCGGACTGGATGGCGCTGGAACAGCAGCGCGGTATTTCGGTGACCTCGTCGGTGATGCAGTTCCCGTACAACGACTGCATTATCAACCTGCTCGATACGCCGGGCCATGAAGACTTTTCCGAAGACACCTACCGCACCCTCACCGCGGCGGATTCGGCGTTGATGGTGATCGACTGCGCCAAGGGCGTCGAGCAGCGCACCATCAAGCTGATGGAGGTCTGCCGTTTGCGCGACACGCCCATCATCAGCTTTATCAACAAGCTTGATCGTGAGGGCCGTGACCCGCTGGATCTCCTCGATGAAATCGAGGATATTCTTAAGATCCGTTGTGCGCCGATGACCTGGCCCATCGGCATGGGCAAGGCTTTCAAGGGTGTGTTCGACCTCTACAGTGACACCATTCACCTGTACAGCCCCAGTCATGGCGGCAAGATTCAGGAAGGTGAGGTTATCGAGGGGCTGGGCAATCCGCGCCTGGACAAACTGTTCGGCAGTATGACCGAAGAGCTGCGCGAAGAGGTGGAACTGGTGCGCGGCGCCAGTCATGCGTTCGACCTGGACGCTTACCTGGCCGGCGAGCTGACGCCGGTCTATTTCGGCTCCGCCATCAATAATTTTGGCGTGCGTGAGCTGCTGGATGCGCTGGTCAATTTTGCGCCACCACCACCGCCGCGCAAGGCCCAGACGCGCCATGTGGCGTCCGACGAAGAAAAATTCACCGGCTTCGTGTTCAAGATCCAGGCCAATATGGATCCGTCGCACCGCGACCGCATCGCCTTTCTGCGCATCTGTTCCGGGCAGTACAGCCAGGGCATGAAGGCACGCCATGTGCGCATTGGCCGCGATATAAAAATCCCCAATGCCATCACCTTTATGGCCGCGGATCGTGAGCATGTGGAGAATGCCTATTCCGGCGACATCATCGGCCTGCACAATCACGGTACGATCCAGATTGGCGATACCTTTACCCAGGGTGAAGCGCTGAAATTCACCGGCATCCCGCATTTTGCGCCGGAACTGTTCCGCCGTGCGCGTCTGCGTGATCCATTGCGCATGAAGGCCCTGCAGAAGGGCTTGCAGGAGCTGTGCGAAGAGGGTGCCTCTCAGCTGTTTCGGCCCTTGAACTGCAATGATCTGATCGTCGGCGCTGTGGGTATTCTGCAATTTGATGTGGTGGCTCACCGACTGCTGCACGAATACAAGGTAGAATGTCTGTTTGAAGCGGTCAATGTCGCGACGGCGCGCTGGGTGGAATGTACGGACGACAAAAAACTCGACGAGTTCAAGAAGAAGGCCCATGACAATCTGGCCCTGGATGGTGATGACAATCTGACCTATATCGCGCCGACGCGTATCAATCTCGATCTGACCATGGAGCGTTGGCCCGAGATAGAATTTCATTCGACGCGCGAACATTAACCGGGAGATTTTTTCGCCTTCTGGCGCGCGCAAGCGGGATATCGACCCTGACAAATTGCCAGTCGGCGTCGTATTCTGCGCAGACCGTCCGTTGTCGCCGGCAGTGGTGATGAGACGAAAAGTCATTACCCGCAGAGCCGGCAAGGTCAATACGGAACCATCGTGCGGTCAAGGGTCTGATGGATAATGCGTGAAAATTCCCAATGTCTGCCGCAAGTTCAGAGATACGGTCTTTCCACGCTTGCGCAGGCTGGTGATTGCGGGCCAATCCTGTTAGCGTCTAGCTCTTGGCGTGGATTATGCATTATGCCGCTGAACCGGGCGCTGTGAGATTGCTCTATGGGACAAAATACCGCCGTAATATGACAAAATATCTACTCGATGAACTCCCGGACTCTCTCTGTGCCTAGCTGGCAGGCGGACTGGTTGCCCCGGTTGGTGGTGTTGGCGCAGGATCGGCGTTTGTCCGCGTTGGTTGCGCTGCTGTTGATCGTGCTGCTGGCAAAGGCGCTGGCCGGCCTGACCTGGACATTGTTGCCGGCGCCCGCTGAGAACATGGCCGGATTTGTTCCGCCTGGATCCGCCCCGACACAGACCCGCTCGGCACCGGCCAGGGTATCAGCCGCCAGTATTGAGCGTCTGCACCTGTTTGGTGAGGCCGGGAAGGCGGCGCCCAAGGTGGCAGCCAAGGTGGTGGATGCTCCGGACACCCGCCTGAACCTGAAACTGCACGGCGTGCTGGCCTCGGACAATGCCGTCATTGCTCGCGCCATCATTGCCGACGGCAAGGGGCTGGAAGACGCCTATGCCGTGGATGACAAGCTGCCGGGTAATGCCGTGCTGAAGGAAATTCATGCCGACCGCATCATTCTGGAACACCGTGGGCGCTTGGAAACCCTGCGCTTGCCAAAAGATGCAAAGACCCTGGTGAATAACCGGGTTGCCATGAATTCGATTCCTGGCCGCCGGTCGGCAGCCGCCATCTCGGCGAGCACCACAGACACCGGCGCCCTGCTGCGCCAGTATCGCGATGCCTTGGTCACCGATCCGCAGAGCGTGATGGAGCTGGTGCGTGCTGAGCCGGTGCGCGACCATTCCACTGGCAAGCTCAAGGGCTACCGTGTTCGCCCGGGCCGTGACCGCCAGTTGTTGTCGCGCTTTGGCCTGCGTGCCGGCGACGTGGTGACATCCATCAACGGTATTCCCATGGATAATCCGTTGAAGGCGTTGGAGCTGATGCGTGATGTAACCACCCTGTCGCAGATCAACCTGGAAGTGGAGCGCAATGGCACCTCTCAGAGCTTTTCGTTTCAAATAGACTAGAGGGAACCCCTGATCGATTCATGACCGACAGCCGTGAGTCCAAATATGCCCAATTCCGGTGTCGCTTAGAGCGCCTACTGTTGGTGCCAATAGTCCTTGTGGCTGGCGCCTTGGTTTTGAGCATTTTGCATCTCATGTCTGTTGGTTCAGAATTGATCAGACATTCCCATGACGGATTACAATGGCCGCCTGTGGCCGAGGGATAAACTGTTATCATGATCTTGCAACAACATAGCCGTGTCCGCCGCCAGTGGGCGTCGGGTCTGACGCCGGCGCTGGGTGCACTGCTGCTGTGGTTCGTCCTGATTCTGCCGGTGATGGCCGCGCCGCCGCAGAATATGCTCAATTTCAAGGGTGCCGATATCAATGCGGTGATCAGTGCGGTGGCCGAAGTGACCGGTAAGAACTTCATTGTCGATCCGCGTGTCAAGGGCAAGGTGACGCTGATCTCCAACCGCCCCATGAGCGAGGATGAGATATACCTGGTCTTTCTGTCGATCCTCGAAGTGCATGGCTATTCGGCCGTGCCCAGCGGCGAGACCATCAAGATCGTCCCCGATGCCGATGCCAAACACAGCGGTATGCCTACCGCCAGCAAGCGCCAGCCGGGGCGTGGCGATGAGTCTGTCACCCGCGTGGTGCAGATCGAGCATGTGACCGCCGCACAGCTGGTGCCCATTTTGCGTCCGCTGGTGCCACCGCAGGGGCACCTGGCGGCCTATCCACCCAGTAACGTGCTGATCATCTCTGATCGCGCCGTCAACATTGCGCGTCTGGTGAACATTATCCGGCGCATCGACCAGCCCAGCAGCGGCGAGATCGAATATATCCAGTTGGAACACGCGGTGGCGGCGGATCTGGTGCGTGTGCTCAATTCCCTGCAGCAGCAGGGTGCGAAACAGGCTGCCAAGGTCGCCAAACCCATGTTAGTGGCGGACGAACGCACCAACAGTATTCTTATCGGTGGTGACCGTACCACCCGACTGCAGCTGCGCGCCATCATCTCCCATCTCGATACGCCCTCGGAAACCAGCGGTGATACTCATGTGGTATATTTGCGCTATGCCAAGGCCAAGGATCTGGCGACGGTACTGACCGGCGTCGGTAAGGCAAAAAAAAGTAATGGAAAGGGCAAGGCACCGGCGGCTGTGCGCAACCAGCCCTTCGACATCCAGGCCGACGAAAGCGCCAATGCACTGGTGATTACCGCCACGCCGACGGTGTATCGCTCGCTGGCTTCGGTGATTCGCCAACTGGATATACGTCGCGCGCAGGTGCTGGTGGAGACGGTGATTGCCGAGGTCTCCTCGAACCGTGCCGCCGAATTGGGCGTGCAGTGGCTTTTCGAGGGTACTGGCGGCAATATGCCCGTCGGTGCGATTAATTTCGGTAGCGGCGGCAGCAGTATCTCCGGTCTCGCACGCGCCGTGCTCACTGCCTCTGGTAATCCGCTGGCCGCCATTGGTGCTCTCGGCTCTGGCATGACGGTTGGTGCGGGCCGCTTCAACAGTAACACCTTCAATTTTGCTGCCCTGGTTCGCGCCCTGGAAGGCGACGGCGCCACCAATATTCTCTCCACGCCGAACCTGGTGACCCTGGACAACGAAGAGGCGGAGATCTTTGTCGGTCAGGAGCTGTCTATTCCCTCCGGTGCCTATACCCCTGGTAATAACAATACTGGGGGTTCGGTGACTCCCTTTACCACCTTTGATCGCAAGAAGGTAGGCATCCGCCTCAAGGTCAAGCCGCAGATTAACGAGGGCAACACCATCCGTCTCGACATCGAGCAGAGCACCGATGGTATTGTCGCCGGTTCGGCCGGGCAGGGCGACGTGGTGACCAGCGAGCGTACCATCACGACCAGTGTGTTGGTGGATGACGGTATGGCGCTGGTGCTGGGTGGCTTGATCGAAGACCGTGTGGTGGAAAATGAGCAGAAGGTGCCGCTGCTCGGTGACATCCCCTTGCTCGGCGCGCTGTTCCGTTACAAATCGGTACAGAAGACGAAGGTTAATCTGATGGTGTTCATGCGTCCGACTATCCTGCGCTCCAAGGGTGACAGTCTCAATCTGACCCGCAATAAATACAATTTCATCCGTGGCCGTCAGCTGGATCTGCTCGATGAAGGCGTTGGCCTTCTGTCCGGTGAAGAGCATCCGACCCTGCCCCCCGAAGCCGGTTATCTTTACATCCCCGAGCCCTTTGACGAAGAGCCCTCAGCCGATAAAAAGGCCAAAGATGAGAGCGGTATAACGGAGAATAGCCAGCCAGAGGCCGGGCAATAGGCGATGACGGAGAGCGTGGATACACTGCCCGGCAAGGAAAAGCCGATCGGGGAGATGGACGAGGTGCACGGCGCCCATGGTTTGCCTTTCGCCTTTGCCAAGCGCAATGGTGTCATGGTGGGCGAGGAGCACGCGGATCACACCGTAGTACTGGCGCGCCCCGGCGTCAGCGCCGTGACCCTGGCCGAGATGCGCCGCTTTCTCGGTGCGCCCGTGCGCCTCAAGCTGATTGATATCGATGAGTTTGACGCACGCCTGCAGCAATCCTACGAACAACATTCCGGTCAGGCCATGCAGATGATGGATGACCTCGACGAAGAGGCCGACCTGTTTCAGGTGGCGCAGGATCTTCCCGAACCGGAAGACCTGTTGGAAAGCGAAGACGACGCTCCCATCATTCGTCTCATCAATGCCCTGCTGACCCAGGCGATCAAGGAAGATGCCTCGGATATTCACATTGAGCCCTACGAGACCCGCTTGGTAGTGCGTTTCCGTGTCGATGGCGTGCTGCGCGAAGTGCTTACCCCCCGTCGTGTGCTGGCGCCGTTGTTGGTGTCGCGAATCAAGGTGATGTCAAAGCTGGATATTGCCGAAAAACGCCTGCCGCAGGATGGCCGTATCTCCCTGCGTGTGGCCGGTCGCGCAGTGGATGTGCGTGTCTCCACCATTCCCACCGGGCAGGGTGAACGTGTGGTGCTGCGTCTGCTCGACAAACAGGCCGGCAGGCTCAATCTTTCACATCTGGGCATGGACGAAAGAACACATAAGGTGATGGATCATGTCATCCATCGGCCGCACGGTATACTTTTGGTTACGGGGCCGACCGGTTCCGGCAAGACCACCACCTTGTATGCGGGATTGACGCAGCTTAACGACCATAAGCGCAACATCATGACCGTCGAGGATCCGGTGGAATACGACCTCGAAGGTGTCAGCCAGACCAACGTCAACATGAAGGTTGACATGACCTTCGCACGCGGCCTGCGCGCCATTTTACGCCAGGATCCGGACGTGGTGATGATTGGCGAGATCCGTGATCTGGAAACGGCGGAGATTGCCGTACAGTCTTCGCTGACCGGTCATCTGGTGTTGTCGACCCTGCATACCAACAGTGCGGTTGGTGCGGTGACCCGCCTGCGTGACATGGGTGTGGAGCCTTTTCTGCTGTCGTCCACGCTACTCGGTGTGTTGGCGCAACGTTTGGTGCGTCTGTTGTGTTCGACGTGCAAGACCGCGTACACCGCCGGCCCGGTCGACTGCGAGCGCTTTGATTTTGACGCCGATGACCCGCCCACCTTTTACAAGGCCGAGGGTTGTAAACACTGCAATTATCTGGGCTACCGTGGCCGCAGTGGTATCTATGAACTGGTGGAAATCGATGACACCCTGCGCACTATGATCCATGACGGCGCCAGCGAACTCGATATCGAAAGTTACGCGCGCAAATCCAGCCCCGGTATCCGGCAGGACGGCCTGCGCCGTATTCTGGCCGGCGAGACGTCGGTGGAAGAAGTGCTGCGTGTGACCCAAGAAGACTGAGTAAAAGACAGTGTTGAGTGTTGAATTTTTAGTGTTTAGTTGTCGGGCGCCGCGATGGTGTAGTGCAGCCCCGTGCCAGTTGGTGGCCGCCTTTCACTCAACACTCAACACTCAACACTCAACACTGGCGAAGCCCCATGCCTGCGTTTGAGTATGCGGCGCTCGATGCCCGCGGCCGCGAACGCAAGGGTGTGCTGGAAGGCGACGCCGCGCGGCAGATTCGTCAGCAGCTGCGCGAGCAAGGTCTCACGCCGTTATCCGTGGAGGCCGTGCGCACCCGTGAGGCCCGTACCCGCAAAGCCCTGTTTCAGCGGGGTATCAGCTCGACCGACCTGGCGTTGATTACCCGCCAGTGGGCAACGCTGGTGCGTTCCGGTTTGCCGGTGGATGAGGCGCTGATGACGGTTTCCAGGCAGACCGAAAAGGCGCGCCTGAAAAGTATGATGGCGGCGGTGCGTTCGCGGGTGCTGGAGGGCCACACCCTGGCCGTGGCGTTGGGCGATTTTCCCCATGTCTTTTCCGATTTGTTCCGCTCCACGGTGGCGGCTGGCGAACAATCCGGCCATCTTGACGTGGTGTTGGAACGCCTGGCGGATTACACCGAGGCACGCCAGCAGTTGTCACAAAAGATGATGCTGGCGCTGATCTATCCCACCCTGTTGACCCTGGTGGCGATTGCCGTGGTGGTTTTGTTGCTGACCTTCGTGGTGCCGCAGGTGGTGCAGGTGTTCGACAATATCGACCAGGAGTTACCGGCCCTGACCCGCGGGTTGATTGCCTGCAGCGAGTTTCTGCAGACTTACGGCCTCGCCATCTTTCTGCTGCTGGTGGTGCTGGGCGTGGGCTTTGCCTATCTGTTGCGTATCCATGCCTTCAAACGCGGATTCCACAGCCTGCTGTTGAAGACGCCACTGATCTCTCGTCTGGTACGTGGCATGGATACCGCCCGTTTTGCGCGCACTTTTAGCATTCTGGTCGCCAGCGGTGTACCGGTGCTGGAAGGCATGCGCATCTCCGCGACGGTGATGAGCAACCTGCCCATGCGCGAGGCGGTGGAAGACGCCGCGCGACGCGTGCGCGAAGGCACGGGCATTCATGCGGCGCTGGAATCCTGCGGCTATTTCCCGCCCATGACCGTGCATCTTATCGCCAGCGGCGAGTCCAGCGGCAACCTGGAAGAGATGTTGGAACGCGCCGCCAGCGGTCAGGAACGGGAAATGGAAACCCTGATCTCCGGCCTTATGGGCCTGTTTGAACCCATCCTTATTCTCGCCATGGGCGGCATCGTGCTGGTCATCGTGCTGGCGATCCTGTTGCCCATCTTCGATCTCAACCAGTTGGTGCAGTAGCCTTTCTGTACATGCCCTGACTGCATTCGGTTCACCACAGAGATACGGCGTTTGCCGGGCGCTGTCCAGCCATTTTGTGCGCATGGCGCACACTACACCTGCCTGTAGCGTGTGCTGCGTGCACGATGCGCTGGGGCGAAAAGGTGAACGTTTTCGAGATCCAGTATTATAGGTGTTCGCAATAGATTGAGCTGATAAGCTCAGGATGACTTGCGGGATAAAAAAATGCCCCGCATAGGATGCGGGGCCAAGAGGAGTGGTGGAGGGGATCCACCTTAGGGGGGTATCATCGCCGAATCAATCCACTGGGGAGACTCGGCGAGATATCACCGATTCTGGAGAGAGGGAGGGGGTTGATTCGGCGACATATGCCGACCGAATCAGACTCAACTCCAGAACCTGGAAAGGATCTTACCGCTGAAAACCTTAACACCGCCTGAAGAAGATGTGTGAAAAATGCATGTTTATGTTCTGTTCAGATTTGACGGTTGGGATACGAGGAAAAGCGGATACTGACTTTCAGGCCGCCGTGAGCCGATTTACCCAGTTTCATCGAGGCATCGTGACGCTCGACAATGCGTTGCACGATAGACATGCCCAAGCCGCTGCCCGGCGCCAGGGCGGCCTTGCCACGGTAAAAGCGCTCCATGACCTTTGCGTGTTCTTCGGCGGGGATGCCGGGGCCGCTATCACTGACCCGTAGGTGGGTGGTATTTTCATCGCAGTCGATCTTTACGCAGACGCTGCCTTTTTCGGGCGTATAGCGTATGGCGTTGTCGATCAGGTTGCGCAACATAATATAAAGGGCGTTTTGGTTGCCCATGACCTGGCCGTCACATGCTGTCTCCAGTGCCAGTTCGATGTGTTTTTTTTGTGCTGCATTGGCTAACTCGGCGAGGGTTTCCTGGCAGATGTCGGTGAGTTTGAGCGGCGCGGTATCCTGTAAGGCATTTTCCGGGTCGAGACGCGCCAGGGTGAGCAGCTGCTCGACCAGGTGTGTGGCGCGATCCACCCCCTGAATGATGTATTGCAGGGCATGCCGCCGGGCGTCGTCGTCATTGGCGCCCAGGGCGACCTGGGCCTGAACCTTTAGCGCCGCCAGCGGGGTGCGCAGCTCGTGGGCGGCATCGGCGGTGAAACGGCGTTCATTGTCGAAGGCGTATTGCAGCTGTCTGAACAACAGGTTCAGGGATTCGACCAGTGGCCGGCTTTCATCGGGGATGTCTTTCAGTGGCAGGGGTTTCAGCTGCCCGGGTTCGAGGTTGCGGACGTTTTTCGCCAGCCGCAGTAATGGGCGCATGGCATGGGTAATGCCGTACCAGATGAGCAATGCCAATGCCGGCAGGCTGAGCAGTACCGGGGTGAGCAGACGGTTGCTGATGGCGCCGATCAGTTCATTACGGATTTCAAGACTTTGCCCGACCAGTATGCGTATGCCGCTGGGGTCGCCAGTCAGTGAAAACACACGCCATACGCCGTTCTCGATGAACTGATTGCTGAAGCCGGCCGTCTGGCTGGAAAGAGACTGATGGGTGGGGGCATTGGCGGAGTGCAGGGCGAGATGATTGTCACTGGTCCAGACCTGGAAGGCGAGCTTGTCTTCGTATTCGTGGCCGATGCCGGTGGCGCCCTCATAGGAAATCTCCACCGATTGGGTGAAACCATCGCCGCCGAGCATGCTTTGATAGATCTGTTGTTCGGCCAGTTCATGCTCGCTCATGGCCAGCAGGACGCGTGCCGATTGGGCCAGCTGCGCATCGAACAGCTCTTCAATCTCATGGCGGGAGTCGAAATAGACCACCAGTGCGGTAATCAGCCAGCTGAAGGCCACCACCGAGAGCAGGGTGGCCAGCAGGCGCCGCCGAATGGATAGGGAGGGGGAGGTGAGGGTCATGTGGGTTTATCAATGATATAGCCGACGCCTCGCAGGGTGCGGATCAATCCGCTGCCAAGTTTTTTACGCAGGTGATGTATGTAGACTTCCACGGCATTGCTTTCAACTTCTTCACCCCAGGAATACAGGCCTTCCTCCAGTTGCCGGCGGGACAGCACCCGACCACAGCTTTCCAGCAGCAACTGAAGAATGGCGAATTCGCGTCGTGAAAGTTTTATTGCTTGTCCGTCGAGGGTGACGGTATGGGCGGCGGGATCCAGGGTTAGCTTGTCGTGCGTGATGACGGGGTTTGCACGCCCGTGATGACGGCGCGTCAGGGCGCGGATGCGGGCGTTCAGTTCGTCCAGATCGAAGGGTTTGATCATGTAGTCGTCGGCGCCGGAATCCAGCCCGGTGATACGGTCGGAGACGGTATCCCGCGCAGTGAGGATCAGCACCGGCAGCCCGCTGTTCTGGGCGGAAAAATGCCGATTACGCAGACGCTTGAGGATCTCGAGTCCGCAGCGGTCGGGCAGGCCCAGGTCGAGAATCATCAATTCATATTTCTCGGTTCGCAGGGCCGCTTCGGCAGACTGCGCGTTTTCCAGCCAGTCCACGGCATAGCCAGCCTGGTTTAGTCCGGCCTGAATGCCGTCGCCGAGCAGTTTGTCATCTTCCACCAGTAACAGGCGCATTAGAGTGTGTGCTTGTCTTGTATGAGCGAGGTCAAGGGGGCAAAACACTACACTAGCAGGTAGGGTGTTTTCGTCAAGATGTATAACGCTAAATAGCTGTTTTTTGAGGTCTCTTTTCGGCAAATGGCCGTCAGCGGTTGCTTCAATAGCCTCAGGCCATCCCGGGCCTGCTGTGCGGTGAGATGTGTTGAGCGTGTGGGTCTGGCGCCGGGCCGGGAGGGGATTCCGTGCTGGGAGTGGGCGCCGGGGTGGCGTGGAACGATTTGTTGGAATTTCCTTATGGCGGGTGGGTCGATGCAGGCTGAACGTCGCTGATTTTTGACCGGACAGATCATTTCATGGGGTGAAATTCACTAAAAAATCAGATGCGGTGCTGCGTTACTATGCCAAGGGTGTGCTCTCCATCTTCCGGCATCACGACCTGGTGGCGCGTTACGGTGGTGAGAAATTTGCCGTACTGCTGCCCAATACCGGCCAGGCGGACGTGCTGCGTGCGCGGGAAAAAGTACACCGCCGTCTTGCGGATTTTTCTGCCCAGTTGAATGAGGAGGGCGTGTTGCTGCCGACCTTTTCCGCCGGTGTGGCGGAGTATGGCTCCGGCGAGATCACGCACAGCTTCATCGAGCGGGTCGATGCGGCCCTGTATACCGCCAAGCACAATGGTGGTGACCGGGTCGAGGTGCATAGCGGCGGTGGTTTTGCCGAGATTCAGGGCCGTGTGTAGCTAATTCATTACCTCTGAGGGAATTCCCGCTCTGTCCCCCTCTACCCGCAGCCACCCGGCTGCGGTAGTCTTTGCGCATGAATATTCTGGCCCTTTCTTCCCGCGTGGGGGAGGCCCTGCTGGCCCGCGGCTGGCAGCTGGCCACCGCTGAATCCTGTACTGGCGGCGCGATTGCGGCGGCGATTACCGATATCGCCGGCAGCTCGCAGTGGTTCGACCGTGGTTTTGTCACCTATTCCAATCAATCCAAGCAGGACATGCTGGGCGTGCGCGCCGAAACCCTGCATACCGCCGGCGCCGTCAGCGAAGCCACGGTGGTTGAGATGGTCAGCGGCGCACTGGCGCGGAGTCAGGCGCGGGTGACGCTGGCCGTCAGCGGCATTGCCGGCCCCGGCGGCGGCAGTGCCGGCAAACCCGTCGGCACCGTGTGTTTGGCCTGGGTGGTCGAAGGCGAGCAACCGGTAGTGCGTACCGGGCAGTTTGCCGGTGACCGGGCCGCCGTGCGGGCGCAGACCGTTGAGTGTGCCCTGCAGGGTGTGCTGGATATGCTTACTCGTTCTGATGCCGGCGCCTGAGCGCAAACACGAGCCGCCAGCCGAGCGCCTGTTCTTCGCCCTGTGGCCGGATGATGCGCTGCGCCAGCGATTAGTGTGGTGTCGCGATACGTTGGTCGCTGATAGCGGTGCTGGCAGGCGGGTTCCGGCCGAAAACCTCCACGTGACCCTGGCCTTTCCTGGCCGCACGGACATTCGTCAACGGGCCTGCGTCGAGGCCATGGCCGGCGTCATTCAATGCCCTCCCTTTGAGCTGCATCTGCATCGATCCGGTTACTGGCCCCGGTCACGGGTGTTGTGGATTGCCCCGGCGGAGATGCCCGGGGCGTTGATCACCCTGGCGGCGGATCTGCACGCCGGCGCCGTGGGCTGTGGCCTGAAACTGGACACGCGTCCCTACCGTGCCCATGTCACCCTTATGCGCAAGCTGGCGCAGCCGGCACGGAATGCCAACTGTCCGCCCTTGATCTGGTCGGTGGATCGTTTTGTGCTGGTGCGTTTCCGCACGCTGCCGCAGGGGGTGAAATATGAGGTGCTTAGGGAATGGGTGTTGGGTGAGGAATAAAAGGCTGATTTGTCGTGTTGTTTGCAGATCATTTGGAATCCGCCTAGCGCTAATAGGGTAGTATTTTCCTTGGTTTTTGGGCCTGCCGTACCCTGGCACGCACGCCATACGATAAAAAAAGCCTGCTCGGAAGAGCAGGCTTTTTGGGTTACGACATAACAGACTGGAAAACTAAGCGATTACGCTCTCCATTTTTTTCGACCAATACCCGCCAACCCGACAAGGCCCAGGCCCATCAATAAAAGACTGCCGGGCTCAGGGACGGGGGTGGTGGCCGCAGTGTAAGTATATTCAACGGTCAATGTGCCATCGGTATACGTTTCGATATCGGCACCAATGTTACCACCGCCGCCGGCAAATGTGGTCAGAATCACGGTCGTGAGGTCATAACCAAAATCACCCGCACCGATAAAGCTGGCATCATACCCGGTGAAAAGATCCAGGACGCCGGAAGAAGCGCCGCCGGGACCGAAGGTATCCGATGCGCCGCTGGCGAGGTTAGTATAGCTTTGTGTATTGATGCTGGAAAAAGGACTCATGGCAGTAATATCGCTCAGAGGCGTGGGCAGGCTGACCCCCGTGCCCAGATACGACTGAACCAGTGTCTGAACAGTGAAATTTTCCGGAGCAGCCCCGTTGTTCGTGACGGTTCCTTGACTATCGACCGCTGCGCTGAACGATACCGAAACGCCAGTCAGGGCTCCCAGAGACGAGTCAAACAAGCTAACCCTCAATTGCTCACCGCTCAACTCAGTGAGTACATCCGTATAGCTGTCCGTGAAAGTGATAACTGCTGCCTGGGCACTGGCTCCCGCCAACAACAAAACGCCGGATAGTGCCGCACTGATTTTATTGAGTTTCATAACGTTAACTTTCTCCATTATCTATGATTATTTTTCAAAAGCTCAATTTTATATTCCCTTATACCCAGAGCACCGATAATCAATGGATTCAGCGTGCTTACATAGCAAGGTTGCAGCTTATAGGCATTTCTCGGGCCAATTTTATAAATTCTTTTAATTTCAATTAGATGTAAATACTGTCGCTTATAATAAAGCCTTAAAATCTTAAAAACGTAAAAAAGACCGGCATGTCATTAGTGTCAGTGATAAGGGGCGGATGGAATGAAAAAAAATGGAGGGTGATGCGGTAAGAGTGTTTAAAATCACTTAAAAATCAACTTGATACAATTGTTGCGTGCTTGACAGGCATGGATTTGACAATGATTGGTTTGCGCCATGACGGTCGATGGTACACGTCAGTAAGGTCAAGTCGAGATTTGATGGTGTTTGCCGGTATGCTTGTAAGTTATTGATTTATAGCTATTTGAATGTGGTGGTTGTGGGGATATTGGCTGCTTTCCCTAAGGTCGGAAAGTGTAAAATAAACCGACATTTTCATTGGTTTCATCCTGAATCCGAGGGTTCAGGTTCATGATGAGTGGCGGGGGCAGGCGTCTTCGTTTTGTTTGAAGTGGCGTTTTTTCGATTTAATGCCGGCAGATGATGTCCGGGATGAGGGTGGCGTCGCCTATTGGATTACGGTTTAAAAAATGCCCAATCGGCAAAGGCTTCGATCTCGTCCCGATTCAGCAGGATGAGCTGGTGGGTGTTGGGATTCATGCTGTGATCCGTCGTGGTGTCCACTGATAGACGGTGCAGCAGATAGCCGGCCAGTGCGCGCCGCACGGGCATTTCAATCCGGCGGTTCTGATTTTGGTAATCCATCAGCACGCTGGCTTGTTGCCTGGCGTTGAGGCCGGGGTGAGGGGTCAGTTGCAGGGTGACGATCCCGATCCAGTCTTCGTCGTATTGGGCACTGGATTCGGCAGGCTCGCTCAGCATCTTTGCGTCGGCAAGGCGCGACAACACAAAATCACGGAAATCGTAGGTCTCTTCGTTGTAGGCGCGCAGGTGCCAGCGGGTGCCGGTGTTGACCAGTGTGTGGGGTTCGAGGAGGCGTTGCTGGCTGCTGTCCCGGTCGGACAGTGAGTGGTAACTCACCTGTAACTTGTTGCGTTGCTTGATGGCGCGGAGGGTCTGGGCCAGTACGCGGTGATCAGGCAGGCGCTGCGGCAGGGGCAGGCTGTCGGCAGCGATACCGAAAATGGGTCGGTTGCCGTAGGGGCCGCTGGTGGCGGCCAGGTTGGCGGCGATCATGGGCAATACCCGTGCCGGCGACAGGTCGGCAAACAGGGGCTGGAAGCCTTCACTGGGAACAAAGCCGAACACGTTATGGCGGTAGTGCAGGCTGTCCCCACTCAGTTGGCCGTAGAGTTTCAGGTCTTTGGTGGCGGCGGCGTCGGAGATGCCGAAGGCGCGTGCTACGTCGCTGCGTGTGACTACGCCAGTGTAATAGGCCATGACTTCGATGTACTGGAGTCGTTGCCGGGTTCCCCACTTGATGTCGCCGATCAGCTTGTTCATTGAGTGTGCGCTATCCTTATTTTGGATGTTGGCATTGGGTTTTTGGCGAGTATAAGTGATTGGAAGTATTGTCTCAATACAAAATATAACATGGTAAAAAATATCTATACAATAAAAAGTATTGACTTGTCGAAATGTACCGGCTAGAGTTTGCTTCAGTAACGCGGCCGGGAAGCCTGTTTTCCGTTCCGGCTGAAATAAATGAACGCACAACCGAGGAGATCGACATGGCGGCAGACGACAAACAAAAAGCCCTGAATGCGGCGCTGAGCCAGATTGAAAAGCAGTTTGGCAAGGGTTCGGTGATGCGCATGGGCGATGCCAGTGCTGCGCGCGATATCGATGCGGTCTCCACGGGCTCGCTGGGGCTGGACATCGCCCTTGGCATTGGCGGTTTGCCGCGTGGGCGTGTGGTGGAGATCTACGGTCCGGAGTCCTCGGGTAAGACCACCCTGACGCTGCATGTGATTGCGGAGATGCAGAAGCTGGGCGGTACGGCGGCCTTTGTCGACGCCGAGCACGCGCTGGATCCCGCCTATGCCGAGAAGCTGGGCGTGAATGTGGATGACTTGCTGGTCTCGCAGCCGGACACCGGCGAGCAGGCGCTGGAGATCACCGACATGTTGGTGCGCTCCGGCGCGGTGGATATCGTTGTCGTCGACTCCGTGGCGGCGCTGACGCCAAAGGCCGAAATCGAGGGTGATATGGGTGATCATCACGTCGGCCTGCAGGCGCGGCTGATGTCGCAGGCGCTGCGCAAGCTCACCGCCAATATCAAGCGCACCAACACCATGGTGATCTTCATCAATCAGATCCGCATGAAGATTGGTGTCATGTTCGGCAACCCCGAGACCACCACCGGTGGTAATGCGCTGAAGTTCTACGCGTCCGTGCGTTTGGACATCCGTCGCATCGGTGCGATCAAGAAGAGCGACGAGATTCTCGGCAACGAGACCCGCGTCAAGGTGGTGAAAAACAAGGTGGCGCCGCCCTTCAAGAAGACGGAGTTCGATATTCTGTTTGGCGAGGGGATTTCCCACGAGGGCGAAATCATCACCCTGGGGGTGCAGGAGGGCGTTATCGACAAAAGCGGCGCCTGGTACAGCTATAACGGTGATCGTATTGGTCAGGGCAAGGATAATGTGCGCAACTTCCTCAAGGAGAATCCGCAGATTGCGGAGGAGATCGAGGCCAAGGTGCGCACCAAACTGTTGCCCGCTGCGGGTGAAGTAAAGGCCGAACCGGCGGCTAAAATTGAGGCATAGTTGCCGGAAGGATTGCCGGAATGGTCTCGTCCGTGGGTGACATGGCAGTGGATGAGCTTGGCGAAGGCGGGACAGTCGCCGATGATGCGCTGCTGTCCCGCGCCGACTCGTGCAAAGTCCTGCGACGGAAGGCCATGGACTTGCTGGCGCGCCGCGAGCATTCCGTCGTCGAGCTGCGGCGCAAGCTGCAATCCCATACCGATGGCCGTGCGAAGGCTCAGAACCTGGACGCGGCTGTCATCGACGATGTACTGGCACAGCTGCAAAACGAAGGCCTGGTAAGCGATGAGCGTTTCACTGAGGCCTTTGTGCGTTATCGCAATAATAATGGTTACGGTCCGCAGCGTATTCAGGCAGAATTGCGCGAGCGCGGTGTGAGTGAGAAAATAGCGCTAGCCCACCTCGACGTCGGCGATCCTCAGTGGTTTGAGCGGGCACTAAGTGTACGCAACAAACGTTTTGGGGAAGATAAGCCGAAGGATCTCAAAGAGCGGGCCCGTCAGGCCCGTTTTCTTCAGTACCGGGGATTTACCGCCGACCAGGCCCGGCAGGTGCTGGATGGTGACATTATCGACTGAGAAATTGACTGACAATTAGAGGCTTGTTGAGCCGGTTGTCAGCCGGTCTGTTTTTTTACATTTTTTGAAAAAAAGAACACGATGACAAGCGCAGAAATTCGACAACTCTTCCTCGACTACTTCCAGCAACGCGGTCACCAGATCGTACCCAGCAGCCCGCTGGTGCCGGCCAATGATTCCACCCTGCTGTTCACCAATGCCGGCATGGTGCAGTTCAAAGAGGTGTTCACCGGGCAGGAACAGCGCCCCTACGTGCGTGCCGCCAGCTCTCAGCGCTGCGTGCGTGCCGGCGGTAAGCACAACGATCTGGAAAATGTCGGCTATACCGCGCGTCATCACACCTTCTTCGAGATGCTGGGCAATTTCAGCTTTGGTGACTATTTCAAGCGTGAGGCCATTCAATACGCCTGGGAATTTCTTACCGAAGTGGCCAAGCTGCCGCCGGAGCGCCTGTGGATCACGGTCTACGCAGACGATGATGAAGCGGCGAATATCTGGCTGAAAGAGATCGGTGTTGCCGCCGAGCGTTTTTCCCGCATCGGCGACAAACCCGGCGGCAAGCGCTACGAGAGCGACAATTTCTGGTCCATGGGCGACACCGGCCCCTGCGGCCCCTGTTCGGAAATCTTCTACGACCACGGCGCCGATGTTGCCGGCGGCCCACCCGGTACTCCTGAGGAAGACGGTGACCGCTACATCGAGATCTGGAACCTGGTGTTCATGCAATACGACCGCGATGCCGCAGGCAAGATGAACCCGCTGCCGCATCCCTCCGTGGATACCGGCATGGGACTGGAGCGGCTTGCTGCCGTGTTGCAGGGGGTGCGCAACAATTACGATATCGACCTGTTCCAGCATCTTATTGCCGCCATTGCCAAGCTGGCCGGGCAGAAAGACCTTACCGGCACCTCCCTGCGTGGCGTCGTTCCCGGCGTCTCTGCCTTCCACGACATGCGCACGTCCCTGAACGTTATCGCCGATCACATCCGCGCCTGTGCCTTTCTCGTTACCGACGGCGTGGTGCCATCCAACGAAGGCCGCGGCTATGTACTGCGCCGCATCATCCGCCGTGCTATCCGCCATGGCCACAAGCTGGGTCTGCGCGAGTCTTTCTTTTATCAGCTCGTGGGGCCGCTGTGCGAGGTGATGGGCGGTGCCTATCCGGAATTGGTGAAGACCCGGCCGCAGGTGGAGCAGGTACTGAAGCAGGAGGAAGAGCGCTTCGCCGAGACCCTGGATCATGGTATGGCCATCTTGGAGGAAACCATCGACGGTCTCGGTGGTTCGGTGATTCCCGGCGAGACCATGTTCAAGCTCTACGACACCTATGGTTTTCCCGTCGATCTTACCGCCGATATCGCCCGTGAGCGCGGCCTGAGTGTAGATATGGCAGGCTTCGAGCGCGAGATGGCGGCGCAGCGTGAGCGTGCGCGAGCTGCCGGTAACTTTAACCTCTCGGCAAATCTCGCCTCATTAAAGCTAACTTCTCATAACGCAAC
Source organism: Gammaproteobacteria bacterium (assembly GCA_011051755.1). Lineage (GTDB taxonomy): Bacteria > Pseudomonadota > Gammaproteobacteria > SZUA-152 > SZUA-152 > DRQN01. The sequence continues at coordinate 11,781 of DRKN01000100.1, read as the reverse complement.
GATCACGTGTGAACCCCGCACCGAATTCACTGGCTACGAACGTCTCGAAGACGAAGGCAGAGTTCTTGCGCTGTTCCGTGACGGCGAGTCCACCGAACTGCTGGGCGAGGGCGACGAGGGCCTGCTGTTGCTGGATCGCACGCCATTTTACGCCGAATCCGGCGGCCAGGCCGGCGACCACGGTGTACTGCGCGTGGGCGACGCCGAACTGGCGGTGCTGGATACGCAGAAGCAGGGTGATGCCTTTCTGCACCGGATACGTGTGCAAAAAGGCGGGGTGGTGGTTGGAGATAAGCTTGAGGCGTGCGTAGATAAACAGCGTCGCCGGCAGATCGCCGATAATCACTCCGCCACGCATTTGTTGCACGCCGCTCTGCGCCAGGTTCTCGGTGGGCACGTACAACAGAAAGGCTCGCTGGTGGAGGCTGATCGCCTGCGCTTCGATTTCTCTCACTTCGATGCGCTGACGCTGGAGCATCTGGCGCAGATCGAGGCGCTGGTCAACGCGCAGATTCGCGCCAATCTGGCGGTGGAAACCCGGCTTATGTCCATGGACGAGGCCGAGGCCTCCGGCGCCATGGCGCTGTTCGGTGAGAAATACGGCGATGTCGTGCGCGTGCTGTCCATGGGCGATTTTTCCGTGGAGCTGTGCGGCGGTACCCACGTTGCACGCACCGGTGATATCGGTCTGTTCAAGATTGTCTCCGAGGGCGGTGTGGCCGCCGGGGTGCGCCGTATCGAGGCGGTGGCCGGTGAGGCCGCGCTGCGCTACATCGATGAAATGGAAAAGAATCTGCAATGCATCGCCGTGTTGCTGAAGGCCGATACCGGCATTGTCGTGTCCAAGGTGCAGGCGCTGCTGGCGCGTGCGCGCGGATTGGAAAAAGACGTCGAACAGCTGAAGGCGAAGCTGGCCAGCAGTCAGGGCGGTGATCTGGCGGCGCAGGCGGTGGATATCGACGGCATCAAGGTGCTGGCGGCAAAGCTGGACGGCGTCGATGCCAAATCGTTGCGCGACACTGTGGATCAGTTGAAGAACAAGTTGGGGCATGCCGCGGTGGTGCTGGCGGCGGTGGACGGCGACAAGGTCAGTCTGGTGGCGGGTGTCACCAAGGGCGAAACGAAACGCCTGCGTGCCGGTGATCTGGTCAACAGCGTCGCCCAGCAGGTAGGTGGCAAGGGCGGCGGCCGTCCCGACCTGGCGATGGCCGGTGGCAAGGATCCGGCCGGGCTGGATGCCGCCTTGCAGGCAGTGCCGGAATGGGTGCGCAACCGCCTTGGCGGCTGACACAGATATACTCTGCACCCTTTATAGTTTGTAGGGATATGCCTACAAATTATCTTTATGTGGGCACAAAACTAGTGTTTAATACCCGGGCTTTTGAATCAGTCTAAATTATGGCTCTAATCGTACAGAAATATGGTGGTAGCTCGGTCGGTTCCGTGGAGCGCATACAGTGCGTGGCGGAAAAGATCGCAGGATTTCGGGATCAGGGCCACGCCGTGGTGGTGGTGGTTTCCGCCATGAGCGGCGAGACCAACCGGCTGGTGGGATTGGCAAAGGCTATTGCGTCGCAGCCCGATGCACGTGAATATGACGTGCTGCTGTCGACCGGTGAGCAGGTGACCATCGCGCTGCTGGCGATGGCGTTGATGCAGCGTGGTTGCCCGGCGCGTTCGTTCACGGGCGGTCAGCTACGAATTCTTACCGATAGTGCGCACAACAAGGCGCGGGTCAAGGATATCGAGCGGCGGAACATGGATGATGCCCTGTCCGCTGGGCAAGTGGTGGTGGTGGCCGGTTTTCAGGGTGTTGATGAAAATGGCAGCATCACGACGTTAGGGCGCGGTGGATCGGATACGACCGCCGTGGCCCTGGCCGCGGCCCTGGAGGCCGATGAGTGTCAGATTTACACCGACGTGGATGGCGTCTATACCACGGATCCTCGTGTGGTGCCGGAGGCCCGGCGTCTTGATCGCATTACCTTTGAGGAAATGTTGGAGATGGCGAGTCTGGGCTCCAAGGTGTTGCAGATTCGCGCCGTTGAGTTTGCTGGCAAATACAACGTACCGCTACGGGTGCTGTCCAGCTTTGCGGAGGGTGGCGGTACGCTCATTAGCTACGAGGAAGAGGGTATGGAACAGGCGTTGATATCCGGTATTGCCTTTAACCGGGATGAGGCCAAGCTGACGGTGTTGGGCGTACCGGATCATCCGGGTGTCGCCTCGCAGATTCTTGGCCCCATCGGCGCAGCCAATATCGAAGTGGATATGATTATCCAGAATGTCGCCGCAGATGGCACCACGGACTTTACCTTCACCGTCCACCGCAACGATTTCGAGAAGGCCACGGTGGTGCTGGAAAAGATTGCCATCGAGTTGGGTGCGCGTGAGGTGGCTGGTGATAACAAGATTGTAAAGATCTCCCTGGTGGGGGTTGGCATGCGTTCGCACGCCGGCATCGCCGGGAAGATGTTTGAACTCTTGGCCAAGGAGGGGATCAATATTCGCATGATCTCCACATCCGAAATCAAGGTGTCGGTCATCGTTGACGAAAAATACCTCGAACTGGGTGTACGGGCCTTGCATAGTGGTTTTGCGCTTGAGCAGGCCATTGAAGTAATGGATTGATGCTGTGGTGTGTATCGCACCGTAGTTGTGTTGTTGTGTTATAGCTGTGCTGTAGTTGCGAAGAGCAGCAAAGAAAAATTGGTAATTAATTGAAGTTCCGGCCATTTGGGCCGATAGCTCCGACGACGCGCACCCAGTCAGGTTGCGATCGGGAGATTTAAAAACAAGGAGAAATATAATGTTAATTCTGACGCGGCGTGTTGGCGAGTCTTTGATCATTGGTGATGACATCACCATTACCGTCCTTGGTGTGAAGGGCAATCAGGTGCGAATTGGCGTCAATGCGCCAAAGGATATTTCCGTGCATCGTGAAGAGATCTATGAGCGGATCCAGCGCGAGAAAGAGCAGGAAGAAGGCTCGTCACTCTGAGGTCGGTTCTTCACTGAGCAGGTGTTGACGCAAGGCCGGCACCTGCCGCTGATTCGTTCAAAAATGTTGTGACCGAGTAAATTTTACCTTTATCGTCGGGAATTCGTGTTTTCTACCCGTTTCTTGCCGGAAATGGGTTTCCTAATCAGCGTATTTTTGGGAGAATAGCCGCCCTGTCGGGTTGATCGGCAGTGGGTGTCAATCACCTGGAGAGCTGGCCGAGTGGCTGAAGGCGCGCCCCTGCTAAGGGCGTATGGGTTAACGCCCATCGAGGGTTCGAATCCCTCGCTCTCCGCCATTATCTTTGCGCGGATCCGGTGTACCGAATTTGCTCCACGACCTTGAAAAGGGGGAGCGAAAACGGGTATAGTCCGCCCCTCCCGTGACTTCGCTCACTGGAAACAGTTTTACTGCGCGCTCGTAGCTCAGCTGGATAGAGTACCTGGCTACGAACCAGGCGGTCGGAGGTTCGAATCCTCCCGAGCGCGCCATTTTTACTAGTTAAATCAGGCGGTTATCCTTAGTTCGGTAGCCGCTTTTCTCCACGCGGTTTCCAGCCGTTGTTATGCATCTTTCCGAACTTGGTATCCGCGATAGATGAATACGACTTCGTAGGCAAAGTTGTATTTCCCTCCAGACCTCGATTCATAACGCTCTGAATGATTGTGTGGCCTTTCTCTTTCGGATCGTTTTTTGTTGATCGCAGAAAATAGTCACGTCATTAAGTACATGCAGCCGATCCCGCCAGTTTTTTTAATAGCGTCTGGGATACTTTGGAAGATGACCCGGTTCGGGTTGAGACTTTGAGGCTGAGGTCGGTACTGCTGATAGCCATCAATGAAGAACTGGATTTCAGGGGCTTGAAGCAGAAAGAGGCAGCGGCACTGCTGCACATCACTCAGCCGCGTGCCAGCGCCCTGAAACAAGGAAAGGTCAATGTGTTTCGTCTCGATACGCTGGTGGATATCACCCATCGTTTGGGTCTGCGTGTGTCGATGGAGGTAACAGCCTGATTGGATTGTGCATGTTGACAGAAAAATAACAAGAAGCTTATGAACAATTCTATGAGTCCACTCACCACAATGAGTTTTTGAACCGCAAAACAGAGCTGCTTGTCGGGCTGGCAGCGGCCATGGCGCTCGACTGTGCGCCCTGTGCCCACTACTATTTTCATCCAGCAGCGTTGTTGTTCGCTTATGTGGAACAAGTACACGGCACTCACTCCGCCCTGCCGGATAAAAAATGAGCGCAGGCAGGACTGTCAGAATGATTGAAAATGCCCCTAGACCAAGGTGAATATACAAGGGGACATTAATCGTAAACACTGAAAATTAGTGCTAAGTTATGTGCGCTGCTAATCAAAATGATGAGCAGTGCATCGGATATTGCTGTATCACATAAAAATATTCCAATTCCTGGTACCTTGGCATCAGAATGAAGCACTCAGAATTGGAGAGGTGTTAATACGGGGGATCTGGGTGGAACTGGCAGGGATTAGTCGGCCACAACAAGAGCGGTTGTCGCATATCGATTTTCGTGCCTGGTTTATTGGCCAGGTAGGGCGATCCGGTCTTGTGGCCCGTTTTGGTATGGGTGATGCTGCCGCCACCCGAGACCTGGCGCTGTATAGGGAGTTGGCGCCCCAAAATCTGACCTACAACGCCAAGACCAAGATTTATACCCCTGCCGCCGGATTCAAGCCCATCTACCAGCACAAAGCCAGTCAAGTGTTGGCGGCTCTGTCTCAGGGTTTTGGCGAAGACTTTATCGGCGATAGCCATCCCATGCTTGCCTGCGAAACTCCCGCTCAGCTCAACTCGCCGGAACTGCCGATTCTGGCAATACTGACCCGAGCCATCTATCAGAACAAACGGGTGCGAATTTACTATGTATCTCCCGAATCCGGCTCCAGCCGCCGAGATATCGCCCCGTTTGTTCTGGTCGATAACGGCCTACGCTGGCATGTGCGCGGTTTTGATAGAAAACGAAAAGCGTTTATCGATTTTGTTATTAATAGAATTAGCAAAGCCAAGCTGCTAGATGAAGAGCCCGAGGAACACGAAACCCGCGAAGCTGACATCCAGTGGAACCGCATTGTTGAGATGGAAGTCGTCCCACACCCAAAAATTAAACACCCAGAGGCGATAGCGATGGACTACGCCATGGAAGATGGTGTGCGCAAGCAGAATGTCCGTGCGTCTCAGGCGGGCTATGTGCTTAGAAGATGGAATGTAGACTGTACCGAAGACCACAGCCTGCAAGGTGCGGAGTACCAGCTGTGGTTGCGCAACAGGGCTGCGTTGTATGGTGTTGAAAATCTAGTACTGGTGCCAGGCTACAACAAATAAAACAAAAATTTTAGGGGGAGTGTGTGAACGCCCAATTACAGAATTACGCACCCGGTGCGCGCCTGGTCATTCGTGACACGGAGTGGGTACTCCGCCGCGTTGATTTAAGTTCAGATGGTGGCTATCAACTCACCTGTGATGGCATCTCTGAGCTGGTACATGGCCAGACCAACATGTTCCTCACCCAGATTGAGGACGATATCCAGACTCTCGACCCTGCCAAGACTCAGCTGGAACAGGATCTGTCGGACAAATTTGCCCAAGGCCTACTTTACATAGAGAGCCAACTGCGCCAAGCCATCCCCAACGATGAATCGATTCATCTGGCCCAGCACGCAGCGATGGATCTGGTGCCGTACCAGATTGACCCCACCGTTCAGGCGCTCAAACAACCACGCCAACGTATCCTGATCGCAGATGCGGTTGGTCTCGGTAAAACCCTTGAAGCCGGAATTCTGGTCACCGAGCTTATGCAACGAGGCAGAGGTAAACGCATGCTTGTGCTCACCCTCAAAAGCATGATGACCCAGTTTCAAAAAGAGTTCTGGAATCGCTTTACCATTCCGCTTACTCGGTTGGACTCGGCTGGTTTGCAACGGGTGCGTCAGCGCATCCCCGGCAACCACAATCCATTTTACTATTTCGATAAGTCCATCATCTCCATTGATACCCTTAAGCAGGACAACGAATTTAAAGGTTATCTGGAAAAGGCCTACTGGGACATCATTGTCATCGACGAGGCCCATAATGTTGCTGACCGTGGCACCAGCTCTCAGCGTGCAGCCCTGGCCCAACTGCTGGCATCCCGATCAGACACACTCATCATGCTTTCGGCCACCCCGCACGATGGTAAGGCGCGTAGTTTTGCCAGCTTGATGAACATGCTCGATCCCACTGCCATTGCCAACCCGGAGCAATACGCCAAGGAAGACTTTCACAACAAAGGCCTGGTGATCCGTCGCTTCAAAAAAGACATTCGTGAGCAGGTCGAAACCGAATTTAAAGAGCGCCAGGTTCACTGCCTCAAACATCCCGCCAGCCTGGAAGAGGAGACCGCCTATGATGCACTGCTCGCGGTACCCTTTACCTATAAAGGTAAGTTTGATCCCGAAAAACAGGGCCACCTCATTCGTATCGGCTTGCAAAAAGCGCTGTTCTCATCCCCGGCGGCCTGTTTAAGCTCAGTGAATGAGCGTATCGCCAAACTGGAAAACACCCTCTCACAAAATGAACCACAAAATGAAGACATCCACACTGAACTCAACGCCCTGCAAAGCCTGAAACTGGCGCTGCAAAACATCAATGTTGAACGCAATACCAAATATCAAAACTTCATCCAGTTGCTGAAAAATAAAGCCTTTGACTGGAAGAAAACCAATACTAATGATCGTCTGGTCATTTTTTCCGAGCGCCTGGAAACGCTCAAATTTCTTGAGAAACAACTCAAGCAGGATTTAAAACTCAACGATGCGCAAATCACACAACTGCACGGTGGCCTGAGTGATGTTGAGCAACAAGAGATTGTTGAAGCCTTTGGTAAACCGGAAACCAAACTGCGGGTATTGCTCTGTTCCGATGTTGCCAGTGAAGGTATCAACCTGCACTACCTTTCACACCGCTTGGTTCACTTCGATCTACCCTGGTCGCTGATGGTATTTCAACAGCGTAATGGTCGTGTGGATCGTTACGGTCAGGAAGAGACTCCGCACATCTACTACCTGATTACCGAAAGCGAAAACCAGACGATTCGTGGTGACACGCGTATTCTGGAAATTCTCCAGCAAAAGGACGAGCAGGCCTATAAAAACATCGGTGATCCAGCCACCTTCATGAAGGTGCATGACGTGGATGCGGAAGAACAGCTCACTGAAAAGGCCATGGCCGAAGGCATGGAAGCCCAGGTTTTTGATCAAACCTATCAGGCTGATGAAAGCAACGAAGGCGATGAACTGTTTGCCCTGTTTTTCAGCACAGAAGAGGCTGCCCCCAGTGCCTTGCAACAGTTGCCATTGGCCGAGCGGCAAAATCTGTTTGCCAGTGATTATGTTTTTGCCAAAGCAGCCATTCAGTATCTAAATCGTGACCGACAGCTAATGGATGCCAGTTTCAGTGACAGCAATCAAACCTTTAGTCTTATCGCACCGGATGACTTGCGACACCATTTTCGTTACCTGCCACCGGAAATCAGGCCCGAGAAGTGGGAGCAGCCACTCATTCTCACCGCTGATAAAAAACAGTATCAGAACGAAGTAAAGCGCTCGCGCCAGGACGAAAGCGCCTGGCCCAAACAACACTATCTCTGGGCACAACATCCGGTGATGCAATGGTTGCAGGAACGTATGCTCGCCAACGTCGGTCGTCATACCGCACCGGTATTGGCGCTCAACAGCGAATTGCAACCAGGGCAGAGTATCTTCCTCGTCTCTGGCCTTATTCCTAATCGCAAAGCGCACCCGGTTATTTGGCACTGGTATGCCGTGCATTGTGATGATGGGAAGGTAACAAGCGTGGAGGATATGCACCAAATCCTCAAGCAACTGCAACTGGGCAGAAAACCCTTTCCCAATAGCGGCCAGCCTGTCGAACTGGAAAAACTACTTGCCCTGCGTGGCCCGGTTATCGAAGCAGCCAAACAACAAGTGCTTCAGGCCCGCAATGAATTTGATACTGAAATGCAGGTCAAACTGGCTGCTCAAACCGCCGAGCTGCAACGTCTGCGTGAGTTACAACAAGACCAGTTGGAATTAGCCCTCAGTACCTCCAGGCAGGACACCTCCTTTAAAGAAGCGCGTCGCCTCCGCGAATCAAAGCGTATCGACGATATCTTTAAGCAATACCAAACCTGGGTCGAAGAGACCCTCAACACCGAACCCATGCCCTACATGCAAATCATCGGCGTTATTACCCGTGCTCACCAAAGTCCCTATATGTCAGGAGAGCACTAAACGATGGCCGTATCAGATAATGCCGCCACCTTTCTTGGCATTAATAACGAAAATGAATTCTACAGCGCCCACTATCTCTCTGAAGTCTTCAAAGGCGATATCAAAGAGACCCTGGATGGCTGGAACAAAAGAGCAGAGGAAGAAGAGCATTACCAGCCACCCTTCAAGCGTCTGAGCAATCTAAACCGTGAATACTTCGCCATGCGCGAACGGCTTGGTCGTGAACGTAGTGCCAAACAGCGCACCCAAATGCAGCGCAATTTTTTCAAAAGTTTGCTCTCGGTATTGGATATCCCCTGGGCTCCGGCCAATGTCATTGTCGGCAAAGATCAGGAGCTGCCCGTGCTCAGTCGCCTGCCCAATAATGGCGATAACGAACCGGCCAAACTCTGGGTGCTGGGTGCGTTGGATATCAACAACGAAGGCTGTGATCCTTTATCCCTCAAACTACACAAAGACCAGTACATTGGCGACGGCCCTCAGTTTGATTCACTGAAAAACACCGAGTGGTACAAACTGCTTAACGAAGTGATTTTCAAAGTGGATGAGCCACCGCGCTGGGTGCTGCTGGTCAGCGATAGTCAACTTATCCTCATCGACCGTTACAAATGGCTGCAAAACCGCATGCTGCGTTTTGACTGGTCTGAAATTCTCGGTCGTCGGGATGATCTCACCCTCAAAGCCACTGCCGTACTATTACACGCCAACTCATTGATTCCCGAGCAAGGCGAGAGCTTGCTCGATGGTCTGGATGAAAACAGCCACCGGCACGCCTTTGGCGTCTCGGAAGACCTGAAATACGCCCTGCGCGAAGCCATCGAGTTGCTTGGCAACGAAGCGGTAGAGCAACTGATTCAGCGTAAAGATATCAGCTATACCGGTAAGTCCGCCCTCGACCCCGATCAACTCAGTCGTGAATGTCTACGTTACATGTACCGCCTGCTGTTTCTGTTTTACATCGAGGCTCGACCCGAGCTGGGTTATGTACCCCATCAGGCCGATGTCTGGCGCAAGGGCTACAGCCTCGAATCCCTGCGTGACCTGGAAATGGTGCGCCTGCACAGCGATGAATCCCGCAACGGCTACTACATCCATCACAGCCTGCAAAAAATGTTCAAACTGATCCATGAGGGCTATGACGGCACCGATGCCACTAAAGCGGGGTTGGAAGGCCAGTTCCAAAACAAAACGGTACAAAACAGCTTTGTCATTGAACGGCTGGACAGCCATCTGTTTGATCCCAAACTCACGCCCTATCTGAGCAAGGTCAAATTCTGTAACGAAACCCTGCAAAAGATCATCAGGCTGATGTCCCTTACGCGGTCTGGCAGTGGTCGGGGCAGAAAACGCCGGGGTCGTGTCAGCTATGCCCAGCTTGGCATCAACCAACTGGGTGCGGTGTACGAAGCGCTGCTCAGTTACCGCGGTTTTTTCGCCACCCAGGATCTGTACGAGGTTAAAAAGGCCGGTACCACACCGGATGAACTGGAAGCCGGTTTTTTCGTCACCCAGGTGCAGATCAGCGATTACAAAGAGGATGAAAGAGTCTTTGATAAAGACGACAACGGCCACAAAAAACTCCGCATCCACCCACGGGGTAAATTCATCTACCGCCTCGCCGGGCGAGACAGACAAAAGTCCGCCTCTTATTACACGCCCGAGGTACTGACTCGCACTCTGGTGAAATACACCCTCAAAGAGCGACTGCAAGGTGTGACTGCGGATGAGATTCTAAACCTCAGCATTTGTGAACCCGCCATGGGTAGCGCCGCCTTTTTGAACGAGGCGGTCAACCAACTGGCCGAGGCCTACCTCACCCGCAAACAAAAAGAGTTGGACAGACGCATCCCGCATGATCAATACCGCCAGGCCCTGCAACACATCAAAATGCACATCGCCGATCACAACGTCTACGGCGTGGATTTGAACCCCATTGCTGTTGAACTGGCCGAGGTCTCCCTGTGGCTCAATGCGCTCTCCGGTTCCAGCGCCGTGCCCTGGTTTGGTTACCAACTGTTTAACGGTAACAGTCTCATCGGTGCACGCAGGCAGGTCTACCGCAGTGATCAATTGGTCGCCAAAAAGAAAAATCAACTCTGGTTCAACTTCGCCCCCGAGCGCCTGGCCCCGGAAACATTACGTCATTCCCGCGAAGGCGGGAATCCAGAAGGACAAAGAGACGAACAGCAAATTTATCATTTCCTGCTACCCGACCCTGGCATGGTCAACGTCGCTGATAAAGAGGCCAAAAAACTCAAGCCGGATGTTTTCAAAAAAATACAAAACTGGAAAAAAGCGTTTCTCAAGCCCTTGAGTCTGGATGAAGTGGAACAACTGCAATACATCAGCGAGGCGATTGATAAACTCTGGGTCGAACACACGCAAATGTTGCGTACCGACCGCAAACGCACCGAAGACCAATTCCCCATCTGGGGCCAAAACGTCGAGGAGTACCACACCTCCACCGCCGAGAAAGACCGCATCCGTGACAGTGGCATCTTTAACTACAATGCTACAATCGCCTCCCACTACCGCCGCCTGAAACTGGTGATGGACTACTGGTGCGCGCTGTGGTTCTGGCCGCTGGATAAGGTTGATCTGCTGCCACGCCGTGATCAATGGCTGTTTGAACTGAATCTGTTACTCAGTGATGGTCAGGTGTTTAACTTCCAAACCGAAAAACAGCCAGTACAGGGTGGGCTTGTGTTTGACACACATCAAGAAAACAAGCCGAGTGAATCGGATAACCAGTTTGCCCCCGTCCAATCCACGCTGTTGGGTGACGAACCCCAGCCCTGGCTCACCGAGCAGGAGCAAAAAGCCCAACAGGTCAAAACCGCCAAAGGCGAACTGCATCTGGAGAAACTGTTCCAGCAATTTCCACGCTTGCATCTCACCAATCAACTGGCGGACAAATACCGCTTTTTCCACTGGGAGCTGAATTTTGCCGATGTGTTTGCCGACGGTGGCGGCTTCGATATTATGCTCGGCAATCCACCGTGGCTCAAAGTGGAGTGGAATGAAAGCGGTGTGTTGGGGGACTACAATCCACATTTTGTTTTACGTAAATTTAGCGCGACAAAATTAAGGGAAGAGCGCTTGGCAGCCTTTGAGCGTAATCCGCAATTGGAACAGAGCTGGTTCAGCGAGCTGGAAGAGGCGGAGGGTACGCAGAACTTTCTCAACGCTATGCAGAACTACCCGGAGCTGAAGGGGATACAGACTAATTTGTATAAATGTTTTTTACCGCAGGCTTGGCGTTGGGGGAGTGAGCAGGGGATAAGTGGTTTTTTACATCCTGAAGGTACTTATGATGATCCTAAAGGGGGTGAGTTTAGGCGAGAAATATATTTTCGACTCAAGTGTCATTTTCAGTTTCAAAATCAATTTAAGTTATTCAATGATATTAATAATCAGAACTACTACAGCATAAATATTTATTGTGCAATGCAGGGTGTTATCGCTTTTGTAAGTGCCTCAAATTTAT
>DRKN01000099.1 GCA_011051755.1 Gammaproteobacteria bacterium | reverse complement strand
GACGGCCACTGCAAGACCTGCGGCACGCAATGCGCCGGGGTGTTCGACGGCCCGCCCGGAGACTGGGGGCCGAAACGTCAGCCGGTGCGCTTGAGTGATTTTGCCGGTTGAACCGGGGTTTCGATTATCACCCAGTCTCAGGGTAGAATGAGCGTTCCTCTTGTAGTCGAGCGTCAGTCGAGTAGTTTCCAGCCCCTTATGTTGCAGAATTTGTTGCACGATGTGTTCAGCGCCTCTGAGGAATGTCTTGCCACGGGCGATCCCACGGCAAAAGTCATCCATACCCGGGAGATGGTGGCCCGTTGGCGGGCGGGCGATTTGCCGCTGCTGCCGGCGGGCGAGCCCGGTCCCATCGGTGAACCTGGTCGTCCCCATAAGCCAAGACTGGTTGCGCCGCGGGATCTGCACCGCCGCAGCCTGCACACCCCCGAAGGCCACGCGGCGTTGATTCACGCCATCGCCCACATCGAGTTCAATGCCATTAACCTGGCCCTGGATGCGGTCTACCGTTTCCGCGACATGCCTCGGCCATTTTATGATGACTGGCTGCGGGTGGCGGACGAGGAGGCCTATCATTTTCAATTGATGCGCGACCATTTGCGCACCCTGGGGTATGATTACGGCGACTTCGACGCCCACAACGGCCTGTGGGAAATGGCGCAAAAGACCGCCCATGACCCACTGGTACGCATGGCCTTGGTGCCACGGGTGCTGGAGGCGCGGGGTCTGGATGTGACGCCGGGGATCATGAAGAAACTCTCTGACCATGGTGATGCGGGCGCGGTGGCGGTGCTGGAGATCATCCTGCGCGACGAGATCGGCCACGTGGAAATTGGCTCGCGCTGGTTTCATTATCTGTGTGAACAACGGGACCTGGAACCGGACATCACCTTTCGCGGTCTGTTTGAGCAATACATGCAACCCCGGGGTGAGGGTAGCGCGCGAACGCAAGGGCCGTTGCATCACAGTGCACGCCGGGCGGCGGGTTTTAGTGAAAATGAATTACGTTATCTGGAGGGTTTGGAGTAGTGACAGTATTAGTAGCTGCGCGAAGGGGCAGGACATCATGCTGGACGGGATGCGGTTTGCTGGGTGGTATTGTGTTGCTTGGCCTGGCAGGTTGCGCGGGACAAGTGACCAAACCCGAGAAAACCGATGCAGAACTGAAAGAGGCGCCGGGAACCCTGTTGATCCTGATGGAACGTGAATCCGGTTCGGAACCCTTTACCACGCGTATTTTTGTCAACGAAGGCTATCTGCACATGTCGGATGCCCGATCACCCACGGATTACATCCTGTTCAATCGTAAAGAACAGACCATCTACAATGTCAACGCCGCGGACAAGACCATCATGGTGATTCGCAACAAACCCATCAAGGTTACTTCACCCATTGCCCTGGATTATCAGGAAGAATCGCAACCTTCGGGCGCCATTCCCAAAATCGACGGCCGGTCGGCCACTCACTACCGTTATAACGCCAATGGTAAACACTGTTATGACGCAGTGGTGATGCCGGCGGATTTCATGCCCGACGTGGTGGCCGCCATGCGTGAGTTCCGTCAGGTGTTGGCCGGCGAGCACGCCACGACGGTGGATCGTACCCCCAAGGAGTTGCTGGATGCCTGCGACTTGTCGTTGAATATTTTCTACGCCACCAAACACATGGAACATGGTTTACCCATCCGCGAATGGGACCGGCATGGTTATCAGCGTTTTCTCAAGGACTACCGCATAGACGTGCAGGCGGTGAAGGGCAGTTTTGATTTGCCCAAGGATTTCCGGCGTTATTCCGTGGGGGACAGCCTGATCCAAGTCCCGGGTGCGGAGCAGAACATCACCGGGCCACTTAATCCTGGTTAGGTTTTTATTGGCCTGCCCGCGCTAGGCTGAAATCGTCGGCGGTGACTTTCAATACGCTCGTCTGCTGATACCAGTCTCCCAGCACGATGCGCATCACGTCTTTTCCATCTACCGTTAATTTGTGTACGGCTGGACGATGGGTGTGGCCGTGGATCAGACGGCTCACACTGTGCTGGCGAAAGGCGTCTTCCACGGCCTGGGTGTTGACATCCATGATCTCTGCCGCTTTTTCCCGGGTGCGGGCCCGGCTCTCTGCCCGGGCCTCACGGGCCATTTGCAGGCGTTCCTCGATACTCTTGGCCAGCACCGTCTCCCGCCACTGCGGGGTGCGTACCTCGCGGCGAAAGGCCTGATAGTCCAGGTCGTCGGTACACAGGGTGTCACCGTGCATGAGCAGGGTGGGGTTGCCATAGAGATCGATTACACTGGGGTCATCCAGCAGTGTGCAGCCGGTCATTTTTTCAAAGGCTTCACCGAGCAGGAAGTCCCGGTTGCCCACCATTACGCAAACAGGAACACCATTTTCAGTTAGGTTTTTCAGCCCTTCCAAGACTACCTGCAGTCCGGGCTGTACGGCATCGTCACCCAGCCAGACCTCGAACAGATCGCCGAGGATATACAGCGCCTCTGTCTGCGACGCTTCCTGCTCGAGGAAGCGCAGAAACAGTGCGATGATCTCCGGGCGCTCTGTAGAGAGGTGCAGATCTGCAATGAACAGGGTACTCACGATGGCCCGGCGATCCTGCAGGCGTGTAACCGCGTGCGCAGTTTATTCACCTTTTATTCACTTTCAACCACTTCCGCCTTTTCAATGACGATGTCTTCCAGTGGCACATCCTGGTGGCCGGCGCGCGAGCCGGTAGCGACATTGCGGATCTTGTCCACCACGTCCATGCCGTCCACCACCTTGCCGAATACGGCATAGCCCCAGCCCTGCGGGGTGGGGGAGGTGAAATCGAGAAAGGCGTTGTCGGCAACGTTGATGAAAAACTGCGAGGTGGCCGAGTGGGGGTCGTTGGTGCGTGCCATGGCGATGGAGCCCTTGACGTTTTTCAGGCCGTTGTCGGCCTCGT
>DRKN01000098.1 GCA_011051755.1 Gammaproteobacteria bacterium | reverse complement strand
GCCGTCATCTGCGGCGTTGCGTCTCTTGAAAAGGGCACGCCATTCCCGGCGAGACGCGCCTTGCAGCTAACGGCTTCCCACCACGCTGATAGGTACACTTTATACGTTACACCACACTAGTGTCTTTCGCCGATAGGGATTTGTCGGCAGATAAGTGGCCTGATTTCTGTGGCGACCGATCTGAAGTGCCAGGAATAGACGCAAGATCTCCTTGAATTTGGCCGGGATCGCCTATATTCTTAATGAGAATCATTGTTATTACGGTCATTATCCATGTCTCAATCCATGTTATCCGCCACGATGTCAACGGCCCGGCAATCGGCGACCTGCCGTTATCCACTCTGTGACTGCACGCCGGGCCAGGCCTGCCGTCTGGTGAGCATCGACGGCAACCGTGCATTGATCAACCGCCTGATGGGGCTGGGTGTACGCATTGGCGCGGAGATCCGTGTGGTGCAGCAGCGCGGGCAGGATGTGGTCATCACCAGCACCGGCAACCGCATCGCCCTGGGTGGGGTCATTGCGCGGCACTTGCAGGTCGAGAGCCTGACTTAGGGCCTGTTAACACTTACTGCACCACCGCGTTGCCGCCCCAAAACGGGCCAGGCGAGGCGCGAGGAGAGAGGTTTGGTGGTTCCAAATAAACGACGAGCAACGCTGCATGTCCCGTTTTGGGGCGCAACCCGAAGGGACGGGGCCATTTTTCCGCAGGGCGGCGTTGCATCTCGCTTATGTACGTCTGGTACATCGCACTCAATGCGCCGTGCCCTGCAAAAAAATGTCCACCGTCGCGGCGGCGCAATAAGTATTAACAGGCCCTATGGGCTGCTGTGAGTCCTCGCGGGAGTCCCGGGCCGTTGTCGCCAGGGACGCCGGCACGCCGGTGACCCTGGCCCTGGCGGGCAATCCCAACTGTGGCAAGTCGGCGCTGTTCAATGCCCTGACCGGCATCCGCCAAAAAACCGGCAACTGGCCGGGGGTGACGGTGGATCGCAAGGAAGGCCGCTTTGAACTGGATGGTCAGACTGCCACCCTCATCGACCTGCCCGGTACCTATTCCCTCGACAGCGCCTCGCCCGACGAGGAAGTGACGCGCCAGTATCTGCTTTCCGGTGATGCCGGTCTCATCATCAATGTCGTCGATGCCTCCAATCTGGAGCGCAATCTCTATTCCACCGTGCAACTGCTGGAGATGGGCGTGCCCATGGTGCTGGCGCTGAACATGATGGACGTGGCGCGTAAGCAGGGCATGGACATCGATATCACGCGCCTCAGCGAGGAGCTGGGCTGTCCGGTGGTGGCGGTGGTGGCGCCGCGCGGCGAGGGCTTGGAGGAACTGAAGGCCGCCATCCTGTCGGTGCGCGCGGGGGAAGCCAGCGGTGGTTTCCGTCTGGCTCACGACGAGGTCGTGGAGGAGGCCGTCAGTGAACTGCTGCCTGCAGTGCAGGCGTTGGCCGGTGGATTCACCTGTCATTATGCTCACTGGCTGGCCCTGAAAATGCTGGAGGGTGATCCGCAGGTTCTGGCGCTGGCCGATGGCGCACTGCATGCGCGTATCGATGCGCTGCGCCACGGCATCGAGCAGCGGGTTGGCGAAGACATCGATATCTATCTGCCGGACAGCCGTTTTGGCCACGCCCATGCGCTGACCCGGCGCGTGCTGCGCCGGCGCGGCAGGCTGGGCAAGACCGTCTCCGACCGCGTCGACGCCGTGGTGCTGCATCGCTGGTTCGGTATTCCGGTGTTTTTGTTGGTGATGTACCTGATGTTTATGTTCACCATCAACCTCGGTGGCGCCTTCATCGATTTTTTCGACGGCATCGGCAATGCCGTCTTTGTCGATGGCTTCAAGTCGCTGAGTGAGGGCTGGATGCCGCCGTTTCTTTCCGTGTTGCTGGCCGACGGCATCGGGGGCGGACTGACCATCGTCGCCACCTTTATTCCCATCATCGCCGCCCTGTACCTGTTTTTGTCGGCGCTGGAGGACAGCGGCTACATGGCCCGCGCCGCCTTTGTCATGGATCGCTTCATGCGCGCCATCGGCTTGCCGGGCAAGGCCTTCGTGCCACTCATCGTCGGCTTCGGCTGCAACGTGCCGGCGGTGATGGCCACGCGCACCCTGGAGAGTGAGCGCGAGCGCAAGCTGACCATTTTGATGAATCCCTTCATGTCCTGTGGTGCGCGCCTGCCGGTGTACGCCCTGTTCGTCGCCGCCTTTTTTCCGAACAATGGCCAGAATATCGTTTTTCTACTGTACCTGATCGGCATCGCCGCCGCCGTGCTCACCGGGCTGGTGATGAAACGCACCCTGTTACACGGCGAGTCCGACGGTTTTATGATGGAGCTGCCGACCTACCACCGGCCGACCCTGAAGGGCGTGTTGTTGCGCACCTGGGATCGGGTGTGGTTGTTCCTCAAGGAGGCCGGGCTGGTGATCGTGATCATGGTGGCGATCATTAATGTGCTCAATTCCATCGGCACCGACGGTTCCTTCGGCAATGAAGACACCGAGCACTCGGTGCTCAGCGTCATCAGCCAGCAGCTGACCCCGGCCTTCGCGCCCATGGGTCTGCACGAAGACAACTGGCCCGCTACGGTGGGTATTTTTAGCGGTGTGTTGGCCAAGGAAGTGGTGGTGGGCACCCTGGATACCCTCTATGCGCGACTGGCCGACGCGGATGCCGGGATCACGCACACGGAGCAGGTCTTCGATTTCTGGGCCGCCATCCGCGCGGCCGCGGCCACGGTGCCGGAAAACCTCGCTGCACTGAGTGATGCCTTTGGTGATCCCATCGGCCTGGATGTGGGCGAGATCGGTGATGCCGCCGCCGCTGCCGAGGCGCAGGCGGTGGCCGTGGGCACTTTTGGCGCCATGGCCTCGCGCTTCGACGGTCAGGCCGGGGCCTTTGCCTACATGTTGTTCATCCTGCTCTATTCACCCTGCGTGGCCACCATCGGTGCCATTGCCCGTGAAGTCGGTAAGCCCTGGGCGGCCTTCGTGGTGGCCTGGACCACGGTGCTGGCCTATGTGGTGGCCAGTGTGTTCTATCAGGTGGCGACGTTCTTACAGCATCCGGCTTCGTCGGCCTTGCTCATCGGCCTGTTGTTGGCCCTGGTGGTGGGCGTGTTGCTCGGCTTGATGCGCTGGAGCCGTGCCGGGCGGACTGTGGCGACGGCTGAGGCGGACGCGTGATTCTGTCCGAGATGAGGGACTATCTGCGTGGTCGTGGTCAGGCCACACTGGGCGATATTGCGCTGCATTTCGACAGTGATCCCGAGGCCGTGCGCGGCATGCTGGAGCTGTGGGTGCGCAAGGGGAAGGTCGAACGCTCGACCCTGATGCCCGCCTGTGGCGGCAGTTGCAAGCAATGTGACATGGCGAGCACGGTGGTTTATCGTTGGTTGTCGTGACGGTAAGTTGTCCGTCGTCTTCTTTCCTCCGCGGCGACGCCCGGCAATGACGCTCTATCCTCGCGGTGAATGGTGGGCAGTGCCCACCCTACAGATTTAAGAAGGTCGTGCATTTGCCCGGGGCCGGGGTCTGGAGGGTTTTTTTAACGTTTTCTTGGCCCTCGCGACAGAATGCCTAATAATAGCCCGCTGAGTCGCGATTCCCCCCCCTGCTACGGAGCCGAAATGTTGCAATCCCCAAGGGCCGTCAAGGCCTTGATTTTTATCGGTCTGACACTGTTTAGCGGCCTTGCTTTTGCCGATGGCGAGACAGCACGTACCTTGAATGACTGGTTCGGTGTGCTCAACGGCTATCTCGCTGCAGTGTTTTTTTTCAATATTCTGTTCTTCATGGATGGGGTGGATTTCCCCTTCATCGTCGCCTGGCTGATTGCCGGTTCGGTCTATATGACCCTGCGCATGGGTTTTATCAATGTGCGCGTATTCCACCATTCCATCGCCATTCTGCGTGGTCGCTACAGCCGCCCGGATGACAAGGGCGAAGTGAGCCCCTTTCAGGCGCTGACCACGGCGTTGTCGGCCACCGTCGGTCTGGGCAACATCGCCGGTGTGGCCATCGCCATCAGCATCGGTGGCCCCGGCGCGACCCTGTGGATGATTATCGCCGGTCTGCTGGGTATGACGCTGAAGTTCACCGAGGCCACCCTGGCGCAGATGTACCGCGAGGTGCGCCCCGACGGTCACATCATGGGCGGGGCGATGGAGTATCTGTCACGAGGCCTGGGGGAGAAGGGATGGGTAAAGACCGGCAAGGGGCTGGCGATGTTGTTCTGTGTGCTGGCCATCGGCGGCTCACTGGGGGGCGGCAATGCCTTTCAGGTGAGCCAGGCGCTGAGTGCGGTTGAACAGTCGGTGCCGTTTTTCGCTGACCAGCCGTGGCTGTTCGGCTTGATCATGGCCGTGGCCGTGGGTGTGGTCATCATCGGTGGCATCCGGCGTATCGCCCACACCGCCGAGGCCGTCGTACCCAGCATGGTGATCATCTATCTGCTCGCCTGTCTGTGGGTGATCGGCGCCCATGCCAGCGAGGTGCCGGCGGCGCTGGGACTGATCGTGCATGAGGCCTTTTCCCTCGAGGCCGGTATCGGCGGTCTGATCGGTGTGCTGGTGCAGGGTTTTAAGCGCGCCGCCTTTTCCTGCGAGGCCGGCCTCGGCTCGGCGGCCATCGTTCATTCCACGGCGCGCACGCCGTACCCCATCCGTCAGGGCATGGTGGCGCTGCTGGAACCCTTCATCGATACCGTGGTGATCTGCACCATGACCGCGCTGGTGATCGTCATCACCGGCGTCTATCTGGCCCCGGAACACGCCCCACTGATCGAGGCCAACCACGGCGCGGCGCTGACTTCCGTGGCCTTCGGCTCGGTGATCTCCTGGTTCCCGCTGATCCTGTCCCTGTCGGTGGTGTTGTTCGCTTACAGCACGATGATCTCCTGGTCTTATTACGGTGAACGCTGCTGGACCTATCTGTTCGGAGAGCGCACCTCTATGGCCTTTCGGGTCATGTTTGTCATCTTCGTGGTGATTGGCTCCATGACCAGCGCGTCGAATATCCTCACCTTCAGCGAATTGATGTTGCTGTCCATGGCCTTCCCCAATCTGATCGGCCTGTATCTGCTCAGTGGCCGTGTCCGGGAGGCACTGGATGTGTATATGGCGCGTCTGAAGAGCGGTGAGCTGGATCGGGAAGTCGGGCGAGGTTGAGCCACCGGTTTTCTTTTGCGATAAAAATCAAAGAGCTATTACATTGCCAAGCATCAGTAAAACAGCCCTTGTTCCATACAGTGCCGCCGACATGTACCGTCTTGTGAATGATGTCCGATCCTATCCCGAATTTCTCCCTTGGTGCGGAGGCGCTCAGGAGCTGTCGCGTACGGAGGATGAGGTGTGCGCCTGCATAGAGATCGCCTTCGGCGCGGTGCACAAATCTTTTACCACCCTCAATCGTCTGCAGAAAGGCAAGATGATCGAAATGTCGCTGGTGGATGGGCCATTCAAGCACCTGCATGGTTTCTGGCGTTTCGAAGCGCTGGACGAGAAGGCCTGCAAAGTATCGTTGGATATGGAATATGAGTTTTCCAATAGGCTGATTAGCATGGCCCTGGGCCCGGCTTTCAGCCAAATTGCCAACAACATGATGGATGCCTTTTGCAAGCGCGCCGAGGTCATCTATGGAAAGGGCTAAACCGCAGGAGGGTGATATGAGTAGCGCAGTAGACGAGTCCGTGACGGCTACATCCAGGCAAGATGGAGAGCCTGAACCCGCAGTGCTGAAGAAGATTCACGTCGAAGTCGCCTATGCGCTGCCTGACAGGCAGGTGATCATTCCTCTGGAGGTTGAGCCCGGCACTACCCTGGAGCAGGCCGTGGCGCTCTCCGGTATCGTCGAGCAATTTCCCGGGATTGACCTCGATGTCGACAAGGTGGGGATTTTTAGCAAGCTCAGCAAGCGTAACGCGGTGCTGCGTGAGCATGACCGGGTAGAGATCTATCGCAAGCTGATCGCCGATCCGAAAAAGGTGCGCAAGGCGCGTGCGGCGCAGGGCAAGAAGATGAAGAAGGGCGGTGGGGAAGGGGTGGAGAAAGCGGGCGCGGAATAGGGTTAGCCCCCCTGCCCACGCAGAGTCGGTTTCAGCACGTCTTTCTCGCTGGGTGGCGCCTTGACCACATCGACTTTCTGCAAGGTATCACCGTCAAAATAAAGGATAATGTGCGCCGACTGTTCCTCGTCGCGCATGCCGGCCTTGAACGAATAGACATAATCCCAGCGATCAGGATGAAACGGATCCTGAATCATCGGCGAGCCGATGGCCAGCTGCACGCGGCGCTTATCCATTCCCAGCGTCAGTGTTTCCACCATCTCCCAGGTGATAACATTGCCCTGTTGGATGTCGATTTTGTGCACCGAGCAGGCTGCCAGCAAAAGGCTTGAAAGGATCACGGAAAGAAGGATGAATCGGCGCATATTACCCATTGAAAAAGAAACCGGACAGGTGCCGGATCTTACCTGATTCGGCGCTGTGTTGGTACTGGATACTCGTTCAAGGTAACCCCTTGAACGAGTACCAAAGACAGGAGAAGAACAGGTGACGAGCAAAGATCTCAGAGCCGCAGGGCTGAAGGCTACTTTGCCGCGGAAGAAGATACTGGAAGTGCTGGAGTCAAAAGCCGGCCAGCATCTCACGGCGGAAGACGTCTATCGGCACCTGATGGAGACCGGTGAAGACGTGGGTCTGGCAACGGTTTATCGCGTGCTGACCCAGTTTGAGGGCGCCGGGCTGGTGGAACGCCATCACTTCGAGGGTGGGCAGTCGGTGTTCGAGCTTGATCAGGGTGAACACCACGATCACATCCTGTGTGTCAAGTGCGGCAGGGTTGAAGAATTCGTCGACGACGTCATCGAGGAACGCCAGCGGAATATCGCCAAAAAGGCCGGTTATACCATGACCGACCACTGTCTCTACATCTACGGGATCTGTGCAGGTTGCCAGAAAACGGAAAGCATCTGATGTGACTGTTACCACGTTGGACGTCGAGTCCCCGTGGCCTCCGGTGTTTTATATCGTGTGCATGGCGTACGCTACGGACAGGAGTAGTGCGCGCCGTGCACACATTTACAGGGATTGGCTGGAGTGATCGTCGACGTTAGGCTTTGCTGCGGATTTCAGCTGTTTTGTTAATGTATTCAATCCCCCATTCGTGGAGCGCCTTAAGAACGGGGGTCAGGGTTGTGCCGAAATTGGTCAGAGAGTATTCCACTTTCGGCGGTATTTCCTGAAAAATTTTTCTGTGCACAATTTCGTCGGCCTCCAGTTCCCTCAGCTGTTTCGTTAGCATTCTCTGACTGATGTCCGGAATAAGACGCCTTAATTCATTAAAGCGCCGGGTTTCTGAGCGCAAATGAAAAAGGATCAGCCCTTTCCATTTCCCCCCCCAATATTTCCAGGGCCGCCTCGACGGGGCATCTGAAATGGCATTTTGGTCTTGTCGTTTTCATCGTTAATGGGCCTTGCTCAAACGGTATACATTCTGTGCCTATGGTACAAAAGTGTGCGTTCTTACATGATTTGCATGCATCGCATAGTATATTAATAGTTGCGTAAATATTCGCAGTCGTTCCTCCTTGTGACATGGGGAAAATACTTGTTTTCATGCGAGAATATACACAACTGTTAATAGCGCAGGCTACGGGAGGGCGTAGTGTGTGCCGTGCGCATGCGTTCGGCGATGCGGCGGATCTCGTCTCGCCCGGCGCCGCTTCAGCAGGCCGGTGGTGGCCTGTTTGGCCTGCGTAGGGTGATGAGTACTGCCCAGCAAAGAGTCACCGTAAAGCTTGCTCGGTGGGCAGTGCCCACCCTACCTGATTTATTAACCCCGGCTGCGCAGATATTCGTCGTAACCACCGTGGATATCGATGATGCCCGTCGGCGTCAGTTCGATGATGCGCGTCGCCAGTGAGGAAACGAACTCGCGGTCGTGGCTGACGAAAATCAGTGTGCCGGGGTAATTTTCCAGCGCCAGATTGAGCGCCTCGATGGATTCCATGTCCAGATGGTTGGTGGGTTCGTCCAGCAACATGATGTTAGGCCGTTGCAGCATCAGTTTGCCGAACAGCATGCGGCCCTGTTCGCCCCCTGAGATGATGTCGACGGTCTTGTTGATGTCATCCTGGGAAAAAAGCAGGCGGCCCAGGGTGCCGCGAATGATCTGCTCGTCATCGCTTTCTTTACCCCACTGATCCATCCAGTCGTACAAGGACATTTTTTCTTCGAAATCGGCGGCGTGATCCTGCGCGTAGTAGCCGATCTCTGCGTTTTCGGACCATTTCACAATACCGGTATCCGGCTGCAAATCACCCACCAGACATTTCATCAGGGTGGATTTGCCAACGCCATTGGGGCCGATGATGGCGATACGTTCGCCGACCTCTACCATCAGCTTGAGATCGCTGAACAGTGGTTCATCGAAATGCTTGCCCAGGCCCTCGACCTCCAGCGCCAGACGGTGCAGTTTTCTGTCCTGTTCAAAGCGGATGAACGGACTCTGGCGGCTGGAGGGCTTCACTTCCGCCAGTTTGATCTTGTCGATTTGCCGGGCGCGGGAGGTGGCCTGTTTTGATTTCGAGGCATTGGCCGAAAAACGGCTGACGAAGGCCTTGAGTTCGGCTATCTGCGCCTTTTTCTTCGCATTATCCGATAGCAGGCGTTCGCTGGCCTGGGTTGCCGCGGTCATGTATTCGTCATAGGAGCCGGGGTACAGGCGTATTTCTCCATAGTCCAGATCCGCCATGTGAGTGCAGACACTGTTCAGGAAATGGCGGTCATGGGAGATAATGACCATGGTGCAGTTGCGCTCGTTGAGCACGTTTTCCAGCCAGCCGATGGTGTTGATGTCGAGGTTGTTGGTGGGCTCGTCCAGCAGCATGATGTCGGGGTCGGAAAACAGCACCTGTGCCAGCAGTACGCGCAGTTTCCAGCCGGGCGCCACTTCGCTCATCGGCCCGTAGTGCTGCTCGACGGGGATGCCCACGCCGGCCAGCAGTTCGCTGGCCCGCGTCTCGGCGGTGTAGCCGTCCATCTCGGCAAACTCGGCCTCCAGCTCGCCGGCGCGGATACCGTCTTCCTCGGTCATCTCCGGGTTGGCGTAGATGGCGTCGCGTTCGGCCTTGATCTTCCATAATTCTTCGTGGCCCATGATCACCGTGTCGACCACGCTGAATTCCTCGTAGGCGAACTGATCCTGGCGCAGCTTGCCGATACGCTGGTTGGGGTCTTTGGAGACGTTACCGGCGGTGGGTTCCAGATCGCCACCGAGGATCTTCATGAAGGTGGACTTGCCACAGCCATTGGCGCCGATGAGGCCGTAACGATTGCCGTCACCGAATTTGATGGAGACGTCTTCGAAGAGCGGCTTGGCGCCGAATTGCAGGGTGATATTTGCGGTTGCTAGCACTGTATTGATACCGATTGGAGCGTGTTGATTGGCGATACCCGGGAAGCTGCGCCAACGGGTGGCGGGCTGGGAGAGGTAAAACGAGGCGCGCATGATGCCACAAATCGGCGTCGCTTGTATCGAAAGACGCAGATCCCGCACGATTGGCGCGTATTTCCTCCTTGGCTTGGCTCTGCGCCTGACGTGGCCTAAAAGAGTACTACCTGAACCCTCGTTCACTCATGCCATTCCACCACCACCAGGCTGTTCGTCGGCGGCCTGAATCTTCTCCGCCCAGGCATGGGCCTTTTCAATGATTGACGTTTGATCGAGCGTGGTGAGTTCGCGCGCCTTGAGCAAATGCCGGCCGGCCACCCATACGTCACTGACTTGCTCACGTCCGGCGGCGTAGACCAGTTGTGAGATGGGGTGGTAGACGGGCTGCGTCTCCAGTGCGCCGAGGTCGATGGCGGTGATGTCGGCGGCCTTGCCGGGTGTGAGGGAGCCGGTGGTGTCGTCGAGACCCAGTGCGCGCGCGCCACCGAGGGTGGCCATGTGCAGGGTCTGGGCGGCGGTCACGGCGCTGGCATTACCGGCCACGGCCTTGGCGAGCAGGGCGGCGCTGCGCATTTCACCGAACATGTCGAGGTCGTTGTTGCTGGCGGCACCGTCGGTGCCCAGGGCCACGTTGATGCCGGCGTCGAGCAGTTTCTGCACCGGGCAGAAGCCGCTGGCCAGCTTGAGGTTGGATTCCGGGCAGTGCACGACGTGCGTGCCGCTGTTGGCGAGGTGGGCGATTTCGCCGTCGCTGAGCTGGGTCATGTGCACGGCGGCCAGTCGTGGCGACACCACGCCCAGTTGGGTCAGGCGTGCCAGCGGGCGCAGGCCGGTCTGGGCGCTGGCCTCGTCGACCTCATGCGTGGTTTCGTGCACATGCATGTGAATGGGCAGATCCATTTCCTCGGCGAAGGTGACCACGCGTTGCAGGGGCTGGCCGGAAACGGTGTAGGGCGCATGGGGTGCAAAGGCGGTGTGGATCAGCGGGTGGTGACGGTAGTGGTCGTGTACCTCGATGCCCTTGTGCAGATACTCGTCGGCATTGGTTGCCCACACGGTGGGAAAGTCGATGAGGATCAGGCCGACCATGGCGCGCATGCCGGTGTTGTCGGCCACACGCGCGGTCTCGTCGGGGAAAAAATACATGTCGTTGAAGCAGGTCGTGCCGCCGCGCAGCATTTCGGCGATGGCCAGCCGCGTGCCGTCGGCGACGAATTCCGGACTGATCCATTTTCCCTCGGCGGGCCAGATGTGATTCTGCAGCCAGTCCATCAGCGGCAGGTCGTCGGCGAGGCCACGAAACAGCGACATGGCGGCGTGGGTGTGGGTGTTGATCAGGCCGGGGATCACGGCGTGGGTATCGAGCCGGTGTTCGACTTCGGGCCGATACCTTTCGCTAGCCTTAACGCTGGGCAACAGTGCGACGATGCGCCCTTCGTGGATGGCGACGGCGTGGTGATCCAGTACCGTATCATGGGGCTCGACCGGAATCACCCAGCGGGCGTGGATCAGGGTGTCGATGGTTTCGGGATTGGTTTTGTGATGGCTTTCGCGGGTCGTTTGCATGGGTCAGACCATAGCGTCTGTGCTCGGTGGCTGGCAAGTCAGGGCTTGTTGGAGGCGCCGGTTTTACTCATCATCCCCGTCCAGCAGCACCGAGCCATCGGATGCCCAGTTGACATGAAACAGGGCGGGGTGTGCGGCCTTGAGCTGCTCCAGAGCCAGTTTGCGCTTGTCCAGTTCCTGTTGCTGTGCCCGTACCTGATCCGCCAGACGTCGGTTTTCGGTGAGGATATCGCGGTGTATCAGGGCCTGTTGCAGGGTAATAATGATGTCGTAGTCTTCCCAGGGTTTGGTGATGAAGCGGTGGATTTCGGCCTCGTTGATGGCGTTCATCAAGGCCTTCAAATCCGTGTGGCCGCTGAGGATCAGGCGCATGGCCTCGGGTTGTAATGCCTTGATCTCGGTGAGCAGCTGCACGCCATCCATACCGGGCATGCGGTAATCCGAGAGGAACAGGT
>DRKN01000097.1 GCA_011051755.1 Gammaproteobacteria bacterium | reverse complement strand
GGGTGGCTCGGTGCGCGCACGTCAGCACCGCCGCAAGGACACCTCCAGCAACAGCGTGCTGCCAGTACTGATTCACGGCGACGCGGCTTTTTCCGGGCAGGGCGTGGTGATGGAGAATTTCAACATGTCGCAGGCGCGCGGTTTCAGCATCGGCGGTACCGTGCACATCATCATCAACAACCAGATCGGTTTTACCACCAGCAACCCGTTGGACTCCCGTTCCACCACCTACTGCACGGAAGTGGCGCGTATGATCCAGGCGCCCATCCTGCACGTCAATGGTGACGATCCGGAGGCCGTGGCGCGCGCCATACGCATCGCCCTGGATTTCCGCATGGTGTATCACAAGGATGTGGTGGTGGATCTGGTGTGCTACCGCCGCCATGGTCACAGCGAGGCTGACGAGCCGGCGGCGACTCAGCCCATGATGTACAAAAAAATCCGTAATCATGCCCGCGTCGGCCAGCTCTATGCCGACCTGCTGGTGGATCAGGGGGTGATGACGGAAGACGACATCGACGCCCTGACGCGGCATTATCGCGAACGCCTGGATGCCGGTGAGACCGTCGCCCCGTGCATCGTCACGGAACCCTTCGACAAACCCTACTGGGTGGACTGGCGGCCCTATCTGGACGGCCGTTGGGATGAGGACGTGGATACCCGCATCGCCGCCGACAGGGTCGAGACACTGATCACGACGCTCAACCACTTGCCGGAAAGTCTGGTGCTGCACAAGCAGGTGCGGCGAATCCTCGATGACCGGCTGAAAATGGCCCGCGGTGAGCTACCCATGGACTGGGGATTCGCCGAGGCCCTGGCCTATGCCTCGCTGCTGGAGGATGGTTGTTCTGTGCGCTTGTCCGGGCAGGATAGCGGCCGTGGCACCTTTTTTCATCGCCATGCCATTCTCCACGACCAGCAGACCGGTGATAGTTATGTGCCGTTGCAACATCTTTATGAGGGACAACCGGACTTCGTGGCCATCGACTCCCTGCTGTCCGAAGAGGCGGTGCTGGGTTTCGAATACGGCTACAGCACCGCAGCGCCCTATGGACTGAATATCTGGGAGGCGCAGTTCGGCGATTTTGCCAATGGTGCGCAGGTGGTGATCGATCAGTTCATCACCTCCGGCGCGGCCAAGTGGGGCCGTCTCAGCGGCCTGGTGATGTTTCTGCCGCATGGTTTCGACGGCCAGGGGCCGGAGCATTCCTCGGCGCGTCTTGAGCGCTACTTGCAGTTGTGTGCGGAAGACAACGTGCAGGTGTGCATGCCCAGCGAACCGGCGCAGATGTTTCATTTACTGCGCCGGCAGATGAAGCGCAGGCTGCGTGCGCCGCTGATCGTCATGACCCCCAAGAGTTTGTTGCGTCACAAGCTGTCCACCTCGCATCTCGTCGATCTCAGCGAGGGTGAGTTTCGCCTGCTGATCAGTGACCCTGACATCGACGATGTGACACCCGTGCGACGGGTGGTCGTCTGTAGTGGCAAGGTGTTCTATGATCTGCTGGACGCGCGGCGTAAACGCAAAATAGACGATGTGGCGATTGTCCGCGTCGAGCAGTTCTACCCCTTTCCCACCGAGGCCTTTTGCGCCGAGCTGGATCGCTATACGAATGCCGGTGAGGTGGTCTGGTGTCAGGAAGAGCCGCAGAATCAGGGCGCCTGGCAGTACATCTGGCCGATGCTCAGGGATAGCAAGCGTGACCAACAGAACCTGCTCTATGCCGGACGCCAGGCCTCGGCCTCACCGGCGGTGGGCAGTTACCGGAAACATATCGAGCAGTTGCACGAGCTATTGGATACGGCGCTAGGGGCGTACGACGGAGGATGCTGAATGAAAATTGAGGTCAAGGTACCCACGCTGTCGGAATCGGTGGCCGAGGCGACATTGCTCAACTGGCATAAAAAGCCGGGTGAGGCGGTACACCGCGATGAAAATCTGGTGGATATCGAAACGGACAAAGTGGTGCTGGAAGTCGTTGCCCCCGCCGATGGCGTGTTGCAGAAAATCCTTCATGAGGACGGCGAGGTGGTTGCCAGCGACGAGGTTATCGCCGTCATCGACAGTGAAGGCAAGGCAAGCGTGGAGCGCGCCAGGCCGGCCATCGCCACGGAAGCCGCTGACGTTTCGACGTTGGCAAACAATCATGAAATGGCCTCGTCGGTGGTGGTTCCTCTCAGTCCGGCGGCACGCAAGCTGATGGCGGAGAACAACATCGATCCGGCACGCATCCACGGTACCGGCCGTGACAACCGTATCACCAAGGCCGACATCCTGGAATACCTGGATGCACGTAGCGGCAAGAGCGGCCGCCCGCAGCCGGAGCAGGCGGCGACTCCGTTACCCAATGTGCCGGTAGTGGACGGCCGCCTCGAAAAGCGTGTGCCCATGAGCCGCCTGCGCGCGCGCGTCGCCGAACGCTTGAAAGAGGCACAGAACACCGCCGCCATCCTCACCACCTTCAACGAAGTCAACATGAGGCCGGTGATGGATTTGCGCAACAGGTACAAGGACGACTTCGAAAAGAAGCACGGCACGCGCCTGGGTTTCATGTCTTTCTTTACCCGTGCCGTGGTCGAGGCGCTGAAACAGTTTCCAGTGATCAATGCCTCACTGGATGGGCAGGACATCGTCTACCATGGTTATTACGATATCGGTATCGCGGTGGGTTCGCCACGCGGATTGGTGGTGCCGATACTGCGTGATGTCGAGCAGATGGGTTTTGCCGGGATTGAAGCGACGATCCGGGATTTCGGTCAGCGCGCGCAGCACGGTAAATTGACCCTGGATGAGCTGACCGGCGGCACCTTCAGCATCACCAATGGTGGCGTGTTCGGTTCCCTGCTCTCCACGCCCATTATCAACCCGCCGCAGAGCGCGATCCTCGGTATGCACAAGATCCAGCAACGACCGGTGGTGGAAAATGGCGAGATCGTCATCCGTCCCATCATGTATCTTGCCTTGTCTTACGACCATCGTATTATCGATGGTAAGGATGCCGTGTTGTTCCTGGTGGCCATCAAGGATGCCCTGGAAGACCCGGCGCGGATGTTACTGGAGCTTTGATGTATTCACCGCGTGGCGCGTGCCTGAAGCCTCGGATGCAGATTGCAGTTATAGACGGACGGGCCGTTGTCGGTTGGGAGCGGGCCATGCCCGCGATGGTTCACAGGCATGGTTGAAAATATCGCGGGCATGGCCCGCTCCGGTTTGTCTATCGTAAATGATGACAGGTGATGATCGGCCGGAGCTGAGCTTATGCCGCTTTAAAAAAACATCTGTTTTCTGTTATGCCGTAATGGCCTGGTTAAAAAAGGAATGCAGCGATGACGGATTATGACGTAATTGTTCTCGGCGGTGGCCCCGGTGGTTATGTAGCGGCCATCCGTTGTGCGCAACTGGGCCTGAAGACGGCCTGCATCGATGATGGTGTGGACGGGCAGGGTAAGTCTTCGCTCGGCGGTGTCTGTCTCAATGTCGGCTGTATTCCCTCCAAGGCCCTGCTGGAAACCTCACACCATTTCTACCATGCACGGCATGATTTCCCAGCCCACGGTATCCGCACTGGCGATGTGCAGATCGATGTGGCGGCCATGCAGCGGCGCAAGCAGCAGGTGGTGACGAGTCTCACCGGCGGCATCGCCCTGCTGTTTGCCAAGCACCGGGTCACGCACATCAAGGGCCACGGTTGCCTGTTGGCCGGGCGGCGTGTACGGGTCGTCGCTGGCGAGGCGGACGATGAACAGATATTCAGCGCCAGTAACATGATTGTCGCCACCGGTTCCTCACCTGTCGAACTGGCGGCGGCCCCCTTCGATGGTGAGCGTATCGTCGATTCCACCGGCGCGCTGGCTTTTACTGCGGTGCCCAAGCGCCTGGGGGTGATCGGCGGCGGCGTCATCGGCCTGGAGCTGGGCAGTGTCTGGTCACGGCTGGGCGCAAAGACCACGTTGCTGGTGCGTGGTGAGCAATTTCTCGCCAAGGCCGATCAACAACTGGCCCGCGCCGTGCAACAGGATCTGGAGGATGAGGGCCTGGGTATTTGTCTCGGCGCAAAGCTGGTTTCGGTCAAAAAGAGCGCAAAGCAGATCACCGTTACCTATGCCGATGGTGACGGCGAACACAAACTACAGGTCGATAAATTGCTGGTGGCTGCCGGGCGCAGACCCAACACGGGTGACATTGGCGCTGAAGATATCGGTCTGAAACTGGATGCGCGTGGTTTTATCGATGTGGACGCTGACTGCCGCACCAACCTGCCGGGCATTTTTGCCATTGGCGATGTGGTGCGCGGCCCCATGTTGGCGCACAAGGCCTCGGAGGAGGGCGTGGCGGTGGCGGAGCGTATTGCCGGGCAGCAGCCTGAGGTGAATGACGCCACCATTCCCTTCGTCATCTATACCTGGCCGGAGATCGCCTGGGTGGGACGCAGCAGCGAACAGTTGCAGGCCGAGGGTATCGATTTCGTGTCAGGTGTGTTTCCCTTTCTCGCCAATGGCCGGGCCCACGCCAGCGGCGACACCCGGGGCATGGTGAAGATCCTTGCTGATGCCCGCACGGATCGTATCCTCGGTGTACACATCTATGGCGCCAATGCCTCGGAACTTATCGCTGAGGCCGTGGTGGCGATGGCGTTCGCCGCCTCCGCCGAAGACCTGGCCCGCACCATTCACGCCCATCCCACCCTTTCCGAGGCCATCCACGAGGCCGCCCTGGCGGTGGATAAGCGTCCTATTCACATCTAACGTCTTTCACATGCCCCCTCGGATTCAGGATTACGGTAGGAGCGGGCCATGCCCGCGAGACCCACGGAAGCGGCTGAAAATATCGCGGGCATGGCCCGCTCTACCATCATTGCGTCCGGTATTACTTTGGTACAGCCCGTCTAAGCAAAAATATCGGCCGTGATGGCCCGGTACCAGCCCTCGGCATAGACCGCTTCCATTTGCCGGGTCGTGAGCGGCGCGTCGCGTGGTCCGACACCGCCGGCCCCCTCGACGCCGACGATACCCTTGTCGCCGAGCCGATACACGGCGGCCACGGAAATGCCGTAATCGGGTGTGATCAGGCTATAGCAGGTGTTTACCCAGGAAGAGGCGCCTACGCTATCACCGCGCAGGGCGGCGACGATTTCGGCGGCGCAGACCTTGCCCTGGCTGCTGGCCGAAAACCCTGATTTGGGCATTTTTCCAGCGATGCTGGCATCGCCGATGACGTGCACGTTTTTGTATATTGTGGATTCAAAGGTTTTTTGGTTCACCGGGCACCAGCCCTTGTCGTTGGTGAGCCCCGCGCGGTAGGCGACATCGCCGGCTTTCTGTGGCGGGATAATATTGGCCACCGCCGCCTTGATTTTTTCATCATCGGCCGTCACGGTCATGTGTTTCGGATCCACGGCGG
The DNA here is from genome assembly GCA_011051755.1 of Gammaproteobacteria bacterium. GTDB lineage: Bacteria > Pseudomonadota > Gammaproteobacteria > SZUA-152 > SZUA-152 > DRQN01. Next base: position 13,033 of record DRKN01000097.1, on the reverse strand, counting down.
TGACGATTCCGCCCTGTGAGCCGGGCACCCACTCGATGTGATCGGGATAGAATTCGTCCCAGGCATCCTGAAACAGCGACTGTTTGGAGAACTTGTCCTTGGCGTCGAGGATCAGCACCTTGGAGCGGGGTTTGTGCTGCTTGAGGTAGTGGGCGATCATGCTGGCGCGCTCATAGGGTCCCGGCGGGCAGCGGAAGGGATTGGCCGGCGGGGCGATGACCACCACGCCGCCATTGGGCATTTCATGTAGCTGTTTGAGCAACAGGCGTGTCTGCGATCCCGCCTTCCACGCGTGGGGCATGATGAGACTGGCGGACGGGTCATAGCCCTCGATGGCGCCCCAGAGGAAGTCGATACCCGGCGACAGAACCAGGCGGTCGTAGCTCAGGGTTCGGCCGGCGGTGGTGTGCAGCGTCTGTTTGTCGGGGTCGATGGTGCTGGCGTTGTCCTGGATGACCTTCACCCGGTGCTTCGATTGCAGCTTGTCGTAGTCGTGGCGGATGAAATCCATGTCATAGAGTCCGCCGAGGACGGCGTTGCTGAACGGGCAGGTATAGAACTGCTTGTGCGATTCGATCAGGGTGACATCCAGGGAGGGATCGAAGCGTTTGAGGTAGTTGGCGCAGGTGGCCCCACCGAAGCCGCCGCCGACAACGACGATGCGGGCACTGGCTTTGGGAAATGCCAGTGATGGCGTACCCAGTGCACCCAAGGCCGAGGCGGTTCCCAGCCATTGGATGAAACGGCGGCGACTGATAGTGTTCATGACGACTCTCCTAATGCATTGCGTATTGCGGCGATGTGTCCCGGTTAATGGCTTGAACGGGGAAGTGTCCCCCTAGGGCTTGCGGGAAAAATAACTGGCCATGAGATGGATTTCCTCGTCGGTGTAGCCCTTGGCAATGCGGTTCATGACCGTGCCCTGGCGTTGATCCGTCTTGAAGGCCTTCATGCTGGAAACGATGTCATCGGCGGACAGGCCCGTCAATGACGGAATCGAGCCGGGACTGTCGCCGTCCGGCCCATGGCAGCCTGCGCAGGGGTTGGCCAGCATGGCGGGCCGGTAGTCCGTGGCAGAGACCATGCAGGGAAGGACAAGCTGTGTGGCGGTGACGAATACTGCGATGGTGATCCATGACTTCTGCTTCATAACTACACCTCTTGCAACGTTGTGGCATGCTGCACGATTTGTGCAGTGAAAACTGTCGAATAGAACCGTAAGTGGGCACGGCGGATCGGCGTGAAACGTACCCCATTATACTCACGCAAAGTATGATTACATCCCAGTGAAAAACTCGGACTTTCTGCCTGTGCCGGGATTCGTTGTTTGTTGTACCAAGCCATGATCAGGCGGCCAGGAAGAAGGGGGTAGACCCTTATCTTATTCACTTGTTAGTATCTCATTGAAATATTAAATATATTTCTGGTAAAAGCGGATAGACTCTTCTATAGTGTACTTAGCTACAGATACCGTGATTGGCACTTTTGGTTGTTCCCTCCGTGTTACCCTCCGAATTCCCCGTTTCACTACCTGTACGCACCACCCCAAGTTTGTTTGTTTAATTTATTGATATTAGGTAAAAGTCACATGGCGACAGGTACAGTAAAGTGGTTCAACGAAGCCAAAGGTTTCGGTTTCATTTCTCAGGATGATGGCGGCGCAGACGTATTCGTGCATTTCAGCGCGATTCAGGGCGGCGGTTTCAAGACCCTGGCCGAAGGTCAGGCGGTCACCTATGAAGTGGAAAACGGCCCCAAGGGCCCACAGGCGACCAGCGTTAACGCCTAAGCAAGACCCACTCGCATAATCGATACGAAGAACCCCGCTCCGGCGGGGTTTTTTGTGCCCGTCCGCCGGCCGGCCAGTGCTGTGTCATTCTGTACTATTCGGGCCGTTTTTGCGCGCACGGCGCACAAGATGGGTAGCCAATTTCTCCTGTGAATTCTGTGCCTCTGTGGTGAAGTGTTCTGTACTTCGTCAATACAGCCGTCTAACGCCAGTCTCCCTCGCGCATACGATTGACCGCCGCAGCCAACTCGAACAGTCGTGGCAGGGCCAGATTGCCCACCTTGTATTCGCTGAAACGATCCAATCCAAACTGTTCCGCATCGGCCATGACCTGTCGCAGGCCCGCGACCAGTGAACGGCAGTCCGTGGCGTAGTGGCGGGTAAAATAATGGATCATCAGACCGATGGCGCGGGTCTGGCCGATGTCGATGAGCTGCTCGACCTGCGACAGGTCGATGCGGTGACTGCCATAGCGCAGCAGGGTGGTTGCCGGGCTATCAATTTTTACCGGGCGCTTGCCGCGAGAGGCATCCAATGCCGACGGGCCGGGACAACGGGCGGCTTCACGCTCGAAGGCCGGCAGCCCCGTCAGTGTGGTTTCAATGGGACGCGCCAGCGCGCGGGCCTGTAGCGTCACGTCACGGGGTTGGTAGGCGTCCATCATAATGACCGTGTCGGCGACATCGAAATAATCACCCGAGCCGCCCATCACGATCACCGCTGACACACCCTGTTCGGTATACAGCTCACGCACGCGATGGATCAGCGGCGTGATGGGTTCCTTGTCGCCGGCCACCAGTTGCTGCATGCGTTGGTCGCGGATCATGAAATTGGTTGCCGAAGTGTCTTCGTCGATGAGCAGTAGCTCCGCGCCGCAGTCCAGTGCTTCGATGATGTTGGCCGCCTGTGAGGTGCTGCCACTGGCGTTTTCGGTGCTGAAATGCACCGTGTCGCGGTCGAAGGGCAGGTGGTCGATGAAGGGGCTGATGTTTACGTTGTGAATGGCGCGGCCATCCTCGGCGCGCACCTTGACCGCCGTTTCCAGGGTCGCCACCTGCTCGCGGCCATCGCCGGGGATGTGGTTGTAGATGCCATATTCCAGCGCCTGCAACAGGGTGGATTTGCCATGGAAACCGCCACCGACGATGAGCGTAATGCCCGCCGGAATGCCCAGCCCTTCGATGTGGCCGGCATTGGGCAACGTCACCGAACAAGTGAGTGAAGCGGGCGCAGTTAGGGGCAGGACGTGATGGCGCAACGGGCTGTCGTCCACACCACTGGCGCGCGGCAGATGGGCGCCATTGGCAACGAAGGCCACCAGGCCTTCTTCGCGTAGCCAATCGCGCAGGGCGTGCTGATCCTCCACGCTGTGCACATGGCGCTGCGCCTGCACGGCATCCAGATTGTCGAAGCAGAGTGCCGCCGCCACCAGTCGTGGCAGTTCGTCGAAGAACATTGCCACCGCCTCGCGCCCCGCAGCACGGCGATTCTCCGCCGGCAGACCGAAGGTCAGGCGAGCCTCCACACCGGCGGCTGAGATCAGCACGGCATTGCGTGACAACACCTGCTGTCCGCCGCTGGCGACGGTGATTTCGCCGCTGCAGCCGACGCCGCGCCGGCCTTTCACACATCGCCCGATGGCCTGATTCAGGGCGCGACCGAGAAAATCCTCCAGCGCCACACGGCGTACCGCATCCTGCCACAGCACATCCGGTAGCCGGGCCTGCGCCATGTTCACCCACACGCTGATGCGGGAGGGCAGGGCAAAGGGATCGCCCTGTACGTGATCGATGCTCAAGCTGAAGCACATCGTGTCGACAGTGAAGGCATAACGGCCGCCAATGGACTTGTAGGCCTTGTAGCTCTTTCCATCGAGGGCGAGCAATTTCTTACGCAGTGTTTCCATGTCTCGGTCGGGGGCCGGGTTTGCCAATGAATAACGATAGCAGATTTATGGTTTTTCGGGAGAGATGCATGCCTTTGCGACACTGAATCGTTTTCCTGTCCAGAGGGCATCGTGCACATGATACAGGCTATGGGCAGGTGCAGTGTGCGCTGTGCGCACAAGAGACACCTCCTGATGGTTGCATGCCCATGGCGAGCTGAATAGTTATGTTTTTTTATGAGGCTGATTAAAACATTTCATCGATGGAACGACGAAAAAATCATGTTTATGCGTTACTCTTAACACAGAGAGGCATCGGTAATTTGCCGGTGTTAAGGGGGGAGGTTGCACGTGTTTGAAGTTGCCGAGCTGGGTCATCGGGTATCAAAGGAAGAATACAAACAACGGGTGCCGGATCTGCGCACCCAGCTGCTGGAGGTGCAATTTCAGTTACGTCAGGCTGACTTCCCGGTCATTGTGCTGATTTCCGGTGTGGACGGTGCCGGCAAGGGGGAAACCGTCAATCTGCTCAACGAATGGCTCGATCCCCGCTATGTGCGTACCGACGCCTTCGACAAGCCCACCGAGGAAGAGCGGCAGCGTCCGCCGTTCTGGCGTTATTGGCGCGCGCTGCCGGCCAGGGGGCACATGGCCCTGTACGTGGGCTCGTGGTATAGCGGGCCGCTGGCGAAACGGGTCTATGGCAAGACTTCCGCCGCCGAGCTGGACGAGGCGTTGGCGCGCATCAATGTCTTCGAAAAAGAGTTGGTGGACGATGGTGCGCTGGTAATAAAGGTCTGGCTGCACCTGAGTAAAAAGTCGCAGGCCAAACGTCTGCGCAAGCTGGAAAAAAACCCCGAGACCCGTTGGCGTGTCACCAAACGTGACCACCAACATCTTAAGCTCTACGACAAGTTCCGCCCCATCGCCGAGCACGCCCTGCGTGTCACCAGCACCGGTGAGGTGCCATGGGTCATCGTCGAGGGTAGCGATGCCCGTTACCGCGGCCTGACGGTCGGGCAGATCATCCTTGAACAGTTGAGCAGGCGGCTGGCGCGAGCGCCAGTCGAGGCCGTCGAGACGGATGAATTCCGGCCTATCACCCCGCCCGTGAGCGGAGAACCGGTGACCCTGTTGAACACCCTGCGGCTGGATTTGAGCGTAAAGCCGGACACCTATAAACGCGAGCTGGAAGAGGAGCAGGGCCGGCTCAATCGCCTCACCCGCAAGGCCTTGCAAAAGGGCGTTTCCAGCGTGATGGTGATGGAAGGCTGGGACGCGGCGGGCAAGGGAGGTGTGATCCGGCGCATGGTGCCGGCCATGGACGCGCGTCATTACCACATCATCCCGGTGGCCGCGCCCACCGATGAAGAACATGCCCACCATTACCTGTGGCGTTTTTGGCGGCACATCAGCCGCGCAGGCCACGTCACCATTTATGACCGCAGCTGGTACGGGCGGGTACTGGTGGAACGTGTCGAGGGCTTTGCCTCGCAGGATGAATGGATGCGTGCCTATGCCGAGCTGAATGACTTTGAAAATCAATTAGTGGATCACGGCATCGTGTTGACCAAAATCTGGTTGCACATCAGCAAGGATGAACAGATACGGCGCTTCAAAATGCGCGAGGAAACCCCCTTCAAGCGCCACAAGATCACCGAAGAGGATTACCGCAATCGCGAAAAATGGGATCTTTACGAACAGGCCGTGAATGACATGGTCGAACGTACCAGCACCGAATATGCGCCCTGGGTGCTGGTGGAGGCCAATGATAAAAAATATGCGCGCCTGAAGGTCTTGCGGATTTTCTGTGATCGTCTGGAGAGGGCGCTGAAAAAACGCAAATAATGTTGTTGTTAATTTGCCTGATGGTAGGAACGGGCCATGCCCGCGATAAATCTGTACTTATTAATAGAGGGTATGGGGGAATACTATTTTCATAATCCTCGAATTTTCGAGCCTCGGTAGGGAGAAATTGTTTATTCGCGGGCATGGCCCGCTCCTACGGCGGATCATATTCAACCCTTTCCCCCTTGGAGGAGAAGACCGAGATGAGAGGGAATACCCAAAAGCTGAACCCTCCCCGCTCTCGGTCACGGTGTCCTGTATTACCCTGCCGGCGGCATCGATGTCACCATTTCCCGGTTTTTGGGGATGGCAAAATATTTGTTTGATCATTGACCGGAAATTTTTTAAAAGGAACCCCCCTTGAATACCACCGATCTGAAACAACCTGAACTCTACATCAACCGCGAACTCAGCCTGCTGGAATTCAACGCCCGCGTGCTCGAACAGGCCAAACTGGAAACTGTGCCTCTGCTGGAGCGGCTGCGCTACCTGTGCATCTCCAGCACCAACCTGGATGAATTCTTCGAAGTGCGTGTCGCCGGCCTGATGCAGAAGGTGAAACTGGGCTCCACGCAGGCCGGGCCGGACAATATATCGGCACAGGAAATCCTGCGCCTGTCCCGGATCCGCGCCAGTGAGTTGGTGGAAGAACAATACCGCGTACTCAACGAGGTGATTTTTCCCAAACTGGCCGAGCAGGGCATCAACTTCATCAAGCGTGATGACTGGAGTGAAGCGCAGGAAAAATGGCTACACCACTATTACCAAGAAGAGCTACAACCCATACTCAGCCCGATGGGACTGGATCCGGCGCACCCGTTTCCACGCATGCTCAATAAGAGCCTCAACTTTATCGTTTCCCTCAATGGCAAGGACGCCTTTGGTCGCAGCAGTGGGCTGGCCATCGTGCAGGCTCCACGCGCCCTGCCGCGGGTGATTCAGGTGCCGGCGGAAGAAACCGGCAGCGGCCCGAATGATTTTGTGTTCCTGTCGTCCGTATTGCATGCCTTCGTCGGTGAGCTGTTTCACGGCATGAAGGTCAAGGGGTGCTATCAATTTCGTGTTACGCGCAACAGCGACCTGTTTGTCGATGAAGAAGAAATTGATGACCTGCTGCGTGCTGTCGAGGGCGAACTGGCGGCGCGGCACTATGGTGATACGGTGCGTCTGGAAGTGGCGCACAATTGTCCGGACGAACTGGTCAATTTTTTGTTGGCCCGGCTCAAGCTGACCCGCGATGAGCTGTTTATGGTCAACGGGCCGGTAAACCTGAATCGGGTGCAGGCGGTGATCGACCTGGTGGATCGACCGGAGTTGGTTTTTCCTTCTTATGTGCCCGGCCTGCCGGTGACGCTGAAGCGTAGTGAAAGCCTGTTCGATACCATTCGCAAGCAGGATTTGCTGTTGCACCATCCCTATGAGTCTTTTGCCCCGGTGGTTGATTTCGTGCGCCAGGCTGCGGCCGATCCCGGTGTGCTGAGCATCAAGCAGACCCTGTACCGCACCGGGCCCAACTCTGCCATCGTCGATGCGTTGGTCGCCGCCGCGCGCGCTGGCAAGGAAGTGACCGTGGTGGTGGAGCTGCGCGCCCGCTTCGATGAGGCCGCTAACGTGGATCTGGCCACCCGCCTGCAGGAGGTTGGTGCGCATGTCGTGTATGGCGTCGTGGGCTACAAGACCCACGCCAAAATGCTGCTGATCATCCGTCGTGAAACCAAGGGTCTGCGTTACTACACGCACCTGGGTACCGGTAATTATCATAGCCGCACCGCGCGTATCTATACCGACTATGGCCTGTTCACCTGCGACAAAGTCATTGGTGAGGATGTGCAAAAGGTCTTCAATCAGCTCACCAGTCTGGGCAAGGTCATCAAGCTGCACAAACTGTTGCAATCGCCCTTCACCCTGCACGACGGCATGCTGAAAAAAATCCAGCGCGAGCAGGCTTTGGCAGAAAAAGGCAAGCCGGGGCGTGTCATCGCCAAAATGAACGGGCTGGTCGAGCCGCAGATCATTCAGGCCTTGTACCAGGCTTCACAGGCCGGTGTGCAGGTAGATCTGATCGTGCGTGGCATTTGTGCGCTGCGTCCCGGTGTGCCCGGTGTATCTGACAACATCCGCGTGTGCTCTATTATTGGTCGATTTCTCGAACATCCACGGGTCTATTATTTTGCCAACGACGGCAACCCGGAAGTGTTCGGTGCCAGTGCCGACTGGATGGAGCGCAACCTGTTCCACCGTGTCGAGACCTGTTTCCCCATCGAAGCAAAAAAACTGCGAGACCGTGTTATCGGTGACCTGGAACTCTACCTGCGTGACAACACCCAGGCCTGGTTGCTGCAGCCGGATGGCACTTACGTGCTGGCGGAACCGGGCAAAGCTGAGCCGGTATCGGCCCAGCAAACCTTGTTGGAAAGTCTGGCGGAGAATGCCTGACGGATGGTGTGCAGGTGTTTCTCGACGATAATCCGTCAACTGACCCAGCACTCACTAAGGAACGGGCACGTAATAATTTCCCGGAACCACTTACTGCACTGACGGTCACCGCAGAGTGTAGGGTGGACACAGAAAGCCTGCATCGGTGGGCGGTGCCCACCCGGTAGTGTTTCATTCGCGGCTGAAGCCGCTCCAGCAAGTTTCACACCGCAACAATCACCCGCAGGGCATCCAGTCTCAGCGTAGCGGACTCCAGCACCAGACTGAGCGCCATCCACTGTTCTTCGAAATAGCGGATTTCTTCATCGCGCACATTGGGGTTCACCCGCTGCAGGGCCGTGAGGCGCTGGATCTCTCCCTGTAGGGTGTCGCGGGTCTTACCCAGCGCCTCACGGAGGATCGTCGGTGCCTCTTCGCTGGCCTGTGCCTCGCTGGCTCTGACCATTTCCTTCAATACATCGAGCTGACTGCGGATCACCTGTGCTGCTGTTTCCCTGTCCACGTTCTGCCGCGTGCGATTGATAGCCGTGTGCGGCAGAGCGTCGTCATGGCGTTGGCCGTTCTGGTCGATGAGCACGCGGATGCAGGTGGGCGGCAGGTAGCGGGCGCTGTTGAGCCGCTCGCTGGAGGCCGATTCGAGAATGAACAGGCATTCCATCAGCAGGGTGCCGCTGTTGACGCCGCGGTATTTGATGGCCGTGAGTGCGGTATTGCCCAGTTCGCTGCTCAGCACCATGTCCATGGCGGTGCGGGTCAGGGGGTGCTCCCAACTGAGATACTGCATGTTCTCGAAAGCCAGTGCGCTATCGCGATCATAGGTGATGGTCATGCCTTCGCCACTGAGACCGGGCAGCGGTGCCTGCATGTGCTCGCCGGGGTGTAGCACATAACTGCAAGTGCTGTGTATTTCAGAATCCACACCGAAGCAATCGAAGATGGCGTCGAGATAGTCCGGTAGCTCGGAATGGCGATCCGCCGCCTGTGCCTGCTGCTTGAGGTGGTTGGCAATTCCGGGGCGGCAGGAGTTGTATTCCAGCAGCCGGTCGCGGCCGTTTTGTAAGGCGGTGGTGAACCGCGTGTGTAGTTCACGGCTGTCGTCGATGAGGCGTTCGATATCCGTTAGCACGGCATTTTGCAGACATCGCAGCAGATCGTCCTGCACCTGCACGAACACGCTGTGCCCGGCGGGACAGGTGTGTTCGAAGGCGTTGAGGCCGTTTTGGTACCAGTGGAAGATGAGTTCCTGTGCGCTGCTCTGCGTGGCGTTTTGGTCCTTGTGCTGCAAAAACGGCACATGGATACGAATGGTCTCGCGCTGGCCGATACGGTCGAGGCGGCCGATGCGCTGTTCCAGCAGATCCGGGTTGAGCGGCAAGTCGAACAGTACCAGGTGATGGGCAAACTGGAAATTGCGACCCTCGCTGCCGATTTCGGAACAGATCATCACCTGACAGCCTGCCTCGTTATCGGCAAACCAGGCGGCGGCACGGTCGCGCTCGATGATACTCAGGCCCTCGTGAAATACCGCGGCGTGGATGCCGCTGCGGGCCTTCAGTGCCTGCGCCAGCTCCAGCGCGGTGCGTGCACTGGCGGCGATCACCAGTACCTTGTGCGGCTTCAGTTCACTGAGTCGTGTATTCAACCAGTCCACGCGTGGGTCGATGCGTGTCCAGTGTGGCTGATCGTCGGTGGCCTGTGCCATGTAGAGACGCTCCGGGCAGAGCAGTGCCTCTGGCCTGTCGGCAGTGAGGCGCGCATAGGCCTCGGGACGGGGCAGGGCGATGCCTTCGACCTGGCGCTGCGGAAAACCTTTCACCGCCGCGCGGGTGTTGCGGAACAGCACCCGTCCGGTGCCGTGGCGGTCGAGCAGGTTGTTGATCAACGCCGTGCGTGCGCTGGCCTTTTCTTCGGCCGGGCTGTTCTCGGCCAGTAGCTTGTCGATGAGGCGGTGAGTGTCGGTCTCGGCATCGGACTGGCGCAGGGTCTCCAACGCCGCTGGATCCAGTGTCTCCTCGCCCAGCAGGGCTTCGACGGCATGGGCAATGGGCGCGTACTGTTTTTCTTCGGCGACGAAGGTCGCAAAGTCGGGGAAGCGGTTCGGGTCGAGCAGGCGCAGGCGGGCAAAGTGGCTCTCCTTGCCCAGTTGCTCTGGCGTGGCGGTGAGCAGCAGCACCCCCGGCGTGACGCCGGCGAGGCGTTCGATGATGCGGTATTCTTCACTCACGTAGTCCGCCGACCATTGCAGGTGATGCGCTTCGTCCACCACCAGCAGATCCCAGTCGGCCCCCAGTGCCTGCTCGACACGGCGTGGATGGGTGCGCAGAAATTCCAGGCTGCACAGCACCAGCTGTTCGCTGACGAAGGGATTGTCCTGTGCATCCTGCTCGTCAATGGCCGCGCAGCGTGCCTCGTCGAAGATGCTGAAATGGCGGTTGAAGCGGCGCAGCATCTCCACCAGCCACTGGTGCAGCAGCGTCTCCGGCACCACGATCAGCACCCGCTGCGCGCGCTCGGTGAGCAGCTGGTGATGCAAGATCAGGCCGGCCTCGATGGTCTTGCCCAGGCCGACCTCATCGGCCAGCAATACGCGCGGCGCATAACGGTTGGCCACCTCGTGGGCAATGTAGAGCTGATGTGGAATCAGGCTGGTGCGGCTGCCGGTGAGGCCGAATAGCACCGACTGTGCCAGCCGCTGGGCGTGGCGCAGGGTTTGGTAACGTAGCTCGAACCATTTGTCGAGATCGACCTGTCCGGCGAACAGGCGCTCCGAGGGTCGGCTGAGCTGGATGAAATGATTCAGCTCGCCCTCGGGCAGGCTGGCCGGGCTGCCGTCCTCGCGGTGGCCGTGATAGGTCAGCAGGCCATCGTCTTCACTGATATGTTTTACCGTCATGCCCCAGTCCTCGTGGCTGATGACGGTGTCGCCGGGGGAAAACTGCACGCGCGTCAATGGCGCGGTCTGCTTGGCATAGACGCGCGTCTCACCGCTGGCGACAAAACAGATGGTGACGGTGCGGTGATCCGTGCTGAGCACTGTGCCGAGGCCCATTTGTAGCTCAGTGTCACTGATCCAGCGTTGACCGGGGATAAAATTCTGCACACGACTGCCTTTGCCCTGTGGGCGCTGTTGCGAGGGGTGACATGGTAGTGGATTTGCGCTGCTTCTGCGCGTTTTTAGTGTGCTATTCTGCGTGCAATGAATTCCGCAAACTGGTTCGTCTACATACTGCGCTGCGCCGACGGCAGCCTCTACACTGGCGTTGCCACCGATCTGCAACGGCGGCTTCAGGAACACAACGACGGCGGTGCCCAGGGCGCACGCTACACGCGTGCACGGCGGCCCGTGACCCTGGTCTACAGCGAACCCGCGGAATCCCGCTCGGTCGCCTGCCGGCGCGAAGCGGCGATCAAGAAGCTGCGCAAGACGGAGAAGGAACAGCTTGTGTCAAGTTGATCGAAAAACGGGATGCCATGATAGCGAAGACCTTCCTGAGTCCCCGCTTTCTGCTACTGGTTGAAAAACCGTCATTCCGGGCGGCAGGAAGTGAAAACGTGGACAAAAGTGCTTAATGCGTTGAACGCCCGCAAAAAAATGGATATTTTAAGACGACTGGAAGGTGGGGGGGAATAGCCACTCATTATTACTGACAAGGCTCATTTCCAAGTTAAAATGACCCGTCTAAAGGATTGCAGGGCAGGTGTTTAGGTAAAATTAGATGCCGAAATTTATCTTGATCTCGTTGGGGTTTCTGTTTGTTGCCCTGGGTGGGCTGGGTTTAGTGTTGCCTGTTATGCCAACAACCCCCTTTCTGCTATTGGCCGCCGCCTGTTTTGCCCGCTCATCTCCCCGCTTTCATGACTGGCTTCTCAATATCCACGTATTCGGTTCACTCATCAAGAATTGGCAAGAAACCCGCAGCATTCCCAAAAAAACCAAGCTAGTAGCTATTTTCAGTATCATTTTAGTGGGTGGGAGTTCTGTTGTATTTTTTATTGAAACGATTTTTTTAAGGATTTTTGTTGCTGCAATACTGCTGTTTCATGTTGTATTCATCGCCTGTATCAAAAGCACTGAACAGGTCAAGTTGACAAAAGCGAAGTAGCCATATGATCGGGGGCATCCCCGCTTGTTCAGATAGGAGGGACGCATGAAGGATAAGTCGTTTAGAGCGAGATGTTTTGTTATTCAGCCTTTTGGAAAAAAACCTACAGATAATAAGAACTCACCAACTGTCGACAATGACAGGGTTTTCGAGGGATTGAAAACACTGGAGCGGATTCAGCCAAGTTTCAGGCTTGAGATATATAGGGGCGATACTGAGAAAGTAAGAAGAGAAAATCTTCATTCTCATGTTTCCGACTGTATTAAGACATCGCATTTTTGTATTGCAGACTTGACCGGACAAAACCCTAATGTGTTATACGAGACGGGAGTTGCAAGGGGGTATGGGAAAAAAGTTATCATTATTTGCCAGAATAAAAAAGACATACCAAGTGATCTGGAAGGTTCGATTTTTGTGGAATATACCCCGGAAAATATCGATAGCCTTCCTTCTGACGTGCAGCCACATTTTGGAAGGGTCAGAAAAATCATCGAAGAGGCCAAAGAGCATGGTGATTTGGGAAGGGTAAGATATTTGCCAAATCGAAAAGAGGGGCTTATTAAATCAAAAATTGCAAAAGCGGAAAATAAAATTGATATATTGCAGACAAATCTCTGTGTCTTGGATACAGGATTTAAAGATGATGTTAAAAAAGCTTTAGACAAAAATGAAAGCCTGCAGGTGAGAATTCTTACGCTCGACCCTCAAAGCATATTTGTAAATCACAGAGGTCATCAGTTGGATCTGGACATCAAAGACTTCCGCCAAGAGCTGGGAGATGCGATTGATAATGTGAAGAAATATTATTCAGGTTATGAGGATCGTGTCAGAATTAAAATATACGACGATTTTCCTGTGCAAATAACTTTTTGTTTTGATCAGGAGATCATTTCATGTGTTGTATCGTCAACCGGGAAGAGCAGGGATAACTGCGCTTTTATTGTTCCGGAAAATATGCCCGGGGCACATTCC
>DRKN01000096.1 GCA_011051755.1 Gammaproteobacteria bacterium | reverse complement strand
CGGATTCTGCTCAAAATTTTGTCAACTTATTGCCTGAGCTAGTCCTAAAAACTTTATTTTATCTCTCTTCTTTACGAAGCTTTATAAAAATAAACACGCAAATTAATTATGGATATTATCTTTGATTGGAAAGCTCGGATCCAGGTTGAGTTCTAATAGCAAGTTATCTGACGGTCGGACATTTGGGTACGGTTTTCCAGTACACACTCCTTGACTCATCCATATGGAAAATTCCAGGAAGTTGAAGCTCTTCCGCGTGGCGTCCACGATGTGGGTTTTGATCTCGTTGAGACTAAGACCCCGTCGTTTTGGAATCTGCCGCAGCACTTCCAGTGACTCCTCTACGCCCCCCCCCTTTGCATAGCACCACACAGTCGTCCGCATAACGCACGACATGCGCTTTGTGCTTGATGTGCATCAGTCGCCCACCCGTTGCAAGGACTGCAATCTGTTATTGGCGTCCACACGCAGCACGAACTGCCCATAGATACCATCGTGGGTCACGAAGGGACGCAGGCTTTCAGCAGGAAACTCCAGCCGCATGCCGTCGGCCAGGGTCACCACCACGCCGTGCACCAAACCCTGATAGTGGGCCAGATAACGCTCGGCGGAAATGGCGATTCGGAAGTGGTATTCACGCATGGTGCCGTGTCATTCTCCATCAGAGCCATTGTGCTACAGTGATTTTGTCCAAATTCCGTCACAAATACAAAACAGCGCTCTGCCATGATCTATTGTCCTCTGTGCACCCAGCCTCTACGCCTCATGCCCCACGATGCGGTGCAACGTCTCAGTTGTCCCGACAATGACTGCGGCTTTGTCTTCTGGGACAACCCCGTTCCAGTCGTCGTCGGCATTGTCGAGACTCCAAAAGGTGTGGTTTTAGCACACAATAAGGCTTGGCCGGCAGGCCTGTTTTCGTTGATCAGCGGTTTTCTGGAATCCGCAGAAACACCACAGGCGGCCATTGAACGGGAGACCACCGAGGAACTGGGACTGATCACTCACAACACAGCGCTGATCGGCTTCTATCCACTGCCGGAACAGAATCAGTTGATCATTGCCTTTCACCTGCGCGCGGACGGCACAATTACTCTCAACGAGGAACTGGATGCCTTCAAAACCATCCCGTCCAGGCAACTGGGCGACTACGATTTCGGCCCGCTGACACTGACCCGGCGGCTGATTGACGACTGGCTGGCGGCATAATATGCATATCGACCCCGACAACGGTCTGCTCGATACCGCCCACCAGTTGCCCTCGCCCAATTGCGATGCGCGGCCACCGGGCTGCACTATCGACCTGCTGGTGATCCATGCCATCAGCCTGCCAACGGGTGAGTTCGGCGGGCCCTGGATCGATGACCTGTTCTGCAACCGGCTCGATGCCGACACGCATCCCGACTTTGCGGATATTTATACATTGCAGGTCTCCGCCCATGCCCTGATCCGCCGCGACGGCAGCATCACCCAGTACGTGCCCTTTCACCACCGCGCCTGGCACGCCGGCCAGTCCTGTCACGACGGTCGCCAACGCTGTAACGATTTTTCTATCGGTATCGAACTGGAGGGCTGCGATGAACAGCCTTTCGCGGCCATTCAATACACACACCTGGCCGAGCTGGCACGCAGCCTGTTCACTGCCTATCCAAATCTCAACCCGCAGCGCATCACTGGCCATAGTGACATCGCCCCTGGCCGCAAGACCGACCCCGGCCCGCACTTCGACTGGCAACGGCTGCACGGCCTGCTGGGCAGTCTTTGTGGTGAATAGAGAACAATTAATTTAGGATTATCGACGCTACCGTTTTCTGACGCCTTTTGAGGACGATCACATGTTCCTGCTCGCCATCCTGATCAGTCTTGCCCTGGAGAGACTCGTCCCGGCACTGGACAGACTGCGTGGCATACTGTGGTTCCGGCAATACGCGGACGGCCTACGCCACAAGCTGCTGCCGGAGGACAACCGCCGTGGCGCCCTCACCGTGCTGCTCACGGTATTGCCACCAGTGCTACTGGTGGGACTCGCACAGCATCTGCTAGACATGCAGTTGTGGCTGTTCAGTTTCGGTCTCAGTCTGGCGGTGCTGGTCTATGCCCTGGGACCGCGCGACATGGATCGGCAGGTGAAAGCCTACCTGGAGGCCCGCGCGCACGACGACGACGAGCGGGCGCAGGTTATCCTGCATGAATTTCTGCCTTTCCCGGTACCGGACAACGAGCAGGCGCGCACCGATGTGGTCATCGACATGATTTTCGTGCTAACCCACGAGCGAGTACTGGCGGTGTTTTTTTGGTTCCTGCTGCTCGGCCCCATGGGAGCGATTTTGTACCGGCTGGTCTCCGAGCTGGTCTCCACGCCACCGGAAAACGCCAATGAAGACTACTGGCTCGCCGCCACCCGCCTGCATATGCTGCTAGCCTGGCTGCCGGCGCACCTGTCGGCGCTCAGCTTCGCCGTCATGGGCAGCTTTATGCACGCCCTGCAGGTCTGGCATGAAACCTCGTTGCGGGATATGTCACGGGTGCCGGTGGTCTGCCATCAATATGTCATCCGCACCGGACGGGCGGCCCTGCAGCTGGATCAGATCGACGGTAATCAGGCCATTGAAGAAGCCTTGGGCCTGTGCAGCCGCAGCCTGATTGCCTGGGTGACGATTCTTGCCCTGCTGACCCTCTCCGGGCTGGTGATGTAGCAGGCCGTTACTGTGGGCTGGAATACACCACGCCGAGACGGGCAGGCTGTTCACTGCTACTGCCGGGGTCACGCAACAAATAATAGGCACCAAGCCCCTGATCCACCACCGCCTCGCTAAGAATCACAATAAAACCGAACTGCACACCGCCCGCCAGCCAGCCACCGTTGAGCTGGGCGGGGTCGCTGATGGCCAGCAGCTCGGCGCCACCATTCTCCAATACGAATCCCTGTAGGGAAATGGGCCGGTTGGACGTATTGAACAGGAAGAAGCCAAAACGCGCCCCGGCCTGCACCACGCCGTCAATACGCTCGGCATCGGCAAACGCCGCAGGGATGATCACCGCCAGCGGCTGCTCACCAGCGTAGAGCAGCCCGCGCCCCACCACCCCATTGCCCACCACCTGCGCCTCGATCAGCAGCAGACCACTGGCCGTGGTGCTGAAATCAAAACCGGCCTCGCCACCGCTGGTGCTCACGGTGGTGCTGAACAACACCTGTCCGTCCTGGCTCACGCTCACCGCCACCAGGGCGCCGTCAGCCACCATTGCCGTGGCGCCCGCCGCCCGCAGGCGCAGAATAATACGTGAGCTGTCGAGCCCGTCATTGCGCAATACGTTGGGGTCAGGCAACACCACCAGCGACACCGGGCGTTGCGGCTCAAAGGTGATATCCAGCAACTGCTCGGCGCTCAGTCCAGCGTACTCGGCGCGGATGCGCACACTGCCGCCACGATCACTGGCCGCCACCACCCAACCGCGACTGTCCACTGTGTTGCCCACACTGGCCAGCGTCGGATCGCTGCTGAACCAGACCACGTCATCGTCCAGCGACTGACGGCTACCATCGGAAAAATCAACAACGGCGCTCAGGCGCACGCTTTCACCACTGGCCAGCCCCGTAACCGGGGCCGTGATGCGCAACCCGGTCGGGGTTGCGCCGGTCACTTCCACATCCAAGACCCGCTCAAGCCCGCCGAAGCGTGCCGTCAACTGTGCAAAACCCACGACCCCGGCACGCACCCGAAACGGATCACTATTGCTGACGCTGAGCACCGTCGGATTCGCAGAGGCCCATATCGCCTGTGCCGTGACATCGCGGCGACTGCCATCGGAATACACCGCCACGGCACTGAAGCCCAGTGCCGTACCACTGGCCACACGGGGGCTGACCGAGGTGATCTCCAGATCCGTCAGGGTGGCGGCGCTCACCCGCACAGGGATACTGCCTGTCACCCCGTCCAGACTGACACTGATGCGCACCTCGCCCGGCTGCAAGGCCGACAGTTCACCGGCTTTATCGATGCGCGCGATATCCACCTGCGCCGACTCCCAGCGCACTGCCGCACCGAGCGGCTGGGTGGAACCATCGGAAAAACCACCCACGGCACGCAGCATGAGACGCTCGCCGCTGGCCAGGCTGATCTCCGCCGGCTCGATGGTGATGACCTCGAGATGCGCCGCGGTAACGCTCAATGACGCGCTGGCCGAGATTCCGCCGAGCTGGACACGGATACGCGTATCACCGATCGCCAATCCCTGCACCTGCCCGTCCTGACCGTCGATATTGGCGACGGCGGCAATGGCCGGCTCATCGCTGAACCAGGTCACCTGGTCGCTCAGTATTTTCAAGGAAGCGTCGGAGTAGCGTCCCAGGGCCTGCATCCGCAGACCCGTGCCAACGGCCAGACGCGGCGCCACCGGCTCCAGTTCCAGTGTTTGCAGCTCGGCGGCACTGACGATCAACGTGGCCTGCGCCTCAATCCCATTCAGAGTGGCGCCAACCGTGACGCTACCAGCGGCCAACGCTGTGGCCAGGCCCTCGCTGCCGACGGCATTGGCGATGGCCAAGCGGGCATCGTCGCTGCTGCGCCAGATGACCTGCGCAGTAAGATCGCGCAGACTGCCGTCACTGAAGTGGCCCAGGGCTCGTAGCGGGCGACTGAGACCGGTCGGCAGATCCGCATCGCCCAGATCCAGTTCCAGGCGGCTCAACACGGCATCGGTGACGCGCACCGGCACCTCGATACTCAACCCACCCACATCGGCACGCAAAATGGCGTCACCGCTGGCATGACCCCGTAACAGGTCGCCCTCCAAGCTGGCGACGGTCGGTGTGTCGATCTGCCAGTGGGCCCAGGCGCTGAGATTCTGCTGACTGCCGTCGCTGTAGAAACCGTCGATACGCAGCATCACGTCGCTGCCGGCGGGCAGTTCAACACTGGCGGGGGTGGCACGCAGGGTGGTGAGATTGGCATCGCTGACACTGACATCGATCTGCACGCTGAGGCCACCGAAACCGGCCTGCAAAACACCGCTGCCGACCGTCAGCGCGGTCAAACGGCCGGCGGCGGAAATACTGAAAAGAGCGGGATCGAGGGATGTCCAGACAACCTGATCATCCAGCGCCTGGCGGCTGCCATCGCTGAACAGACCAAAAGCATTGAGAGGGTATTGTGTGCCCTTGGCCAGACGCAGCCCGGCGGGTTCGATATCAAGGCGCTGCAGGGTAGCCGCCGTGACTTCGATGGATGCCTCGGCATCGCGTCCATCAAAACTGGCACGGATATGGATACGCGCGGCCGACAGGGCATGAATACGGCCATTCGCGGCCACGCTGAGCACCGTCGCATCGTCGCTGCGCCAGACAACGCTGTCGCTGAGATCGCGCCGGCTGCCATCGCTGTACAGGCCGGTGGCATGGAGGTTCAGTTCGGTGCCAACGGCCAGGCTGGCAGACGCCGGGCTGAGTTCAAGGCGTTGCAGACTCGCTTGTCCGCCGCCCGGGGTCGGCGCCGGTGTATTCGAGCCGCCACAAGCAGCAAGCAACAACAGACACAAAACGGCAAGCAGCCGATAAAGGCAGCACCGGGAATGGTGCTGATCGCTGGTGTTTTCCACGCCCTGCCCTCACTGTCGAGACGGATAATCGATCCGGACGGCACTGACTGACGCCGAAAAGACCGTCATCCCGGGCAGAACAAAGTAAAAACCCGAAATTCAGTGAACTTGAAGCAGCGTACATTCTGGGTTCCCGCCTGGGCGGGAATGACGGTATTTCAAGTCTTTTACAGCTCAAGTCATGCCATTCGAAACCGGCTCCCTGCAGGCACACATCGACGATGGCGCGAAATGTGCCCGGTTCCTGTCAATTTATAGCGGCTCACCAGGGCTTTCCTTGATTTCAACCGGGGAATTAACGGACTGTCATTCGGGTATTTGCGTGGAAGAGGGGCTGTTACTGCTGCACGACGATAGCGGCATGAAACACCACGTCGGGGGCGGTAGCGACGGCGACATCCTCCACCACCGCCAGTTCAATGCGGGTATGTTTGGCCAGACGCAGGCTGCCACCCACGCTGAGCTGTAGGGAATCATTGCCCAGCTGGGTCAATTCGCTGTCTCGATAGATAGCGCCATTGAAATCCAATTGCACCTTCAGTGACAGCCGCGGCAGCACCCAGGCACCCGCACCCAGGCTGCCAAACAGGGCACTGCTGCGCTGCAGTTCGGGTAGCACGTCGCCTCTGTTCATCAGCAGTACACCCAGGCCACCAAACAGCGAGGCCGATGGCCCCAATCCATAACCACCATAGCCGCCATTCAACCACAGGGCCAGGTCCGTGCCACCACTGCCGCGCAGCTGCTCGCTATCGCCGGTGGGGAGTTTCAGGCTGGCGCGCAGGGTGAAGGCAGTGTCGTCATCCGCGCCCGGACGCCGCAGCTGCCAGCCACCGGTGAGGCGGACATCGCCCACACCATCGCCTTCCAGTGTCTGACTGACCAGCGTCTGACCATCACTCACATACTGGTAATTCAGCACGTCATTGGGCACTTCCGTCCGCCCACCCTGAGACATACCGAAGGTATCGTGCCAACGACGGATAAAGCTATCCAGCACGCCCCCGCTGTGCGACACATAGGGGATCTGTATCCCCCATTCGAGATTGCGCCCACCATGGCCACTGAAGGCCAGGGTCAGGCGCATAGTCTCGCCATCGAGGACGAGGGATTCCGTGGCTGACCGGCCAACGGTGTAATTGCTGGCGAGATCCGCCTGCAGGCGGTAGCGCTGCTTACCCGGGTCGAGAATGCGCGCCGCTTCGATGGCCGGCAGACCGTGGAGCTGCACCAGCGGACTCTGGTTGAAGGTAAAGAAGGGCGTTACCGGGCGTGCCTGTGCAGCCAACGACAACAGCAGGAAGGTGCCGAGAACAATAGAACTGAAGAATTTCATATGTCTGTCACACCCCATGGCGGGACGAATTTCCTGGATCAGTTTTCCTGCAACCATTGCCGCGCGCGGGCACAGGCGGCGCGCACCTGCACCGGCGCGGTGCCACCGATGTGATTGCGCGCCGCCACCGAGCCGTCGAGGGTCAGCACGTCGAACACGTCGGCATCGATATGGTCGGAAAACGGTTGCAATTGTGTCAACGTCATGTCGGCCAGATCGAGCCCCTCTTTTACCCCCAGGGCCACGGCCTTGCCCACCACCTCGTGGGCATCACGGAAAGGCACACCCTTGCGCACCAGGTAGTCGGCCAGATCGGTGGCGGTGGAGAAACCGGAACGCGCCGCCTCGCGCATGCTCTCACGTCTGGGCGTGATGGCGGGAATCATGTCGGCGAATACGCGCAGGGAGGCACGCAGGGTGTCGACGGTGTCGAACAGTGGCTCTTTGTCCTCCTGGTTGTCCTTGTTATAGGCCAACGGTTGGCCCTTCATCAGGGTCAGCAGGGCGACCAGGTGACCGTTGACGCGGCCGGTCTTACCACGAATCAACTCCGGCACATCCGGGTTCTTCTTCTGCGGCATGATGCTGGAGCCGGTGCAGAAGCTGTCGCCCAGCTCGATGAAGTTAAACTGCGCCGAGGCCCAGATCACCAACTCCTCGGAAAAACGTGACAGATGCATCATCAACAACGCGGCATCGGCAACGAATTCGATGGCGAAATCACGGTCGCTCACCGCATCCAGCGAGTTTTCACACACACCATCGAAGCCCAGCAGCCCGGCGCTGTATTCACGCTCGATGGGATAGGAGGTGCCGGCCAGGGCGGCGGCGCCCAGAGGCGACACGTTGAGCCGTGCGGCGCAATCCGTCAAGCGGCCATGGTCGCGCTTGAGCATCTCGAACCAGGCCAGCAGGTGATGGCCGAAGGTCACCGGCTGGGCGGTCTGCAGGTGAGTGAAGCCCGGCATGATGGTGTCGGCCTCGGCTTCCGCCAAAGCCACCAACGCGGCCTGCAGACGGGTGAGTTCACTGATGATCGCGGCCAGTTCATCACGCAGATAGAGACGAATATCGGTGGCCACCTGATCGTTGCGCGAGCGACCGGTGTGCAGCTTTTTGCCCACATCACCGATACGCTCGATGAGGCGCGCCTCGATGTTCATGTGCACGTCTTCACGGGCAATGGACCAGTCGAACTCACCGCGTTCGATCTCCGCCTCGATGGCTTTCAAACCGTCGATGATGGCATCGCGCTCGGCCTCCGTGAGCACGCCCACCCGGGCCAGCATGCTGGCGTGGGCGATGGAGCCTTTGATATCGTGGGCGTAAAGGCGCTTGTCAAAGGTGACCGAGGCGGTGAAGGCCTCAACGAAGACGTCGGTGGGCTCGCTGAAACGGCCGCCCCAGGGTTTTTCTACATGCTTGCTCATTGTTTCGTAAACTCGGATGTTTATGCTTTTAGGTTTTAAACTCGGAAAATCAAGAATCCGCGCAGTATAGCCGATATTGCCCGCAGGCCGGGCGTAAAGCCGCATCGACGATGCCGTAGCCGGCACGCTACACTAGACCCACAAATGAACACGCAAACCCGTCCCCAAGCCTCCAGCGACAATTTTTTCCTGCCGGACTTCTGTTCCGTGCGCATGGTCTTCGCCGTGGTGGTCATCAGTGAACTGCTGGCCATCGTCCTGACCCTGGCGCCCCTGGAGAGTCGCGGTGGCCGCTGGGGCGATCTCAGCATCATCTCCTTGTTCGTACAGTGGGTCGGTCTGAGCAGCGCCGCCGTGCTGTGCATCTGCCGCCCCCGACTGAGCCGCATGAGCGAAACACGGGCCGCCATTGTCAGCTATTTATTGTTACTCACCACCACCCTGGTGATCACCGAATTGGCCTGGTGGATCAGTCAGGAGATGCCCCATGCCAGCATCAACAAGCACTGGCACACCGATCTGCTGCTGCGCAATCTCGGCATCAGCGCCATCGTCAGTGCCCTGGTACTGCGTTATTTTTACGTTCAGCAACAGTGGAAACAGAATATGCGCGCCGAAGCCGAGGCACGCTTGCAAGCGCTGCAATCACGCATTCGTCCACACTTTCTGTTCAACAGCCTCAACACCATCGCCAGCCTCACCCAGATCGATCCGCAACAGGCCGAGGAGGCCGTGGAAAATCTCGCCGACCTGTTCCGCAACAGCATGGCCGATGCCGGCCATCAGATTACCCTGAAAGAGGAACTCGCCCTGTCGCGACGCTATCTGGAGATCGAAAAACTGCGCCTTGGCGACCGCCTGCAGCTGCGCTGGTGCATCGATGAACTGCCGGGTGACGCCCTGGTGCCACGCCTCATCATCCAGCCCCTGCTGGAAAATGCCATCTACCACGGCATCGAAACTCTGGGAACGGGCGGCATCATTGGTATCGATGGCCACCAGTATGATCAGGAAATCTACATCAGTATCAGCAATCCTCTCGCCGCACAGGAAGATGCCGGACAGCACGAAGGTAACCGCATCGCGGTGGAAAATATCCGTCAGCGCCTGGCCGCCATCTATGGCGAACAGGGAAATCTCACCACACAGGCCGATAGCGACAGCTACATCACTACCATTACACTCCCCTACACGACACTCAGCGATGCGGGGCCGCGACGATGAAAGTATTGATCGTCGATGACGAGCCACTGGCCCGCACCCGCCTGA
The DNA here is from genome assembly GCA_011051755.1 of Gammaproteobacteria bacterium. Classification (GTDB taxonomy): domain Bacteria; phylum Pseudomonadota; class Gammaproteobacteria; order SZUA-152; family SZUA-152; genus DRQN01. The sequence continues at coordinate 12,939 of DRKN01000096.1, read as the reverse complement.
TACGCCTGCTGAATGATATGGACGAGATCGAAACCGCTGGCGAAGCCGGCACCGGGTGCGAGGCGATTGAGCTGACCGATACGCTGAATCCGGATGTCGTCCTGCTCGATATCCGCATGCCGGAAATGGATGGGCTTGAGGCCGCCATGCACCTGTCGCAACTGGACAATCCGCCGGCAATCATTTTCACCACCGCCTACAATGAGCACGCCCTGGCCGCCTTCGAGGCCAATGCCGTGGACTACCTGTTGAAACCCATTCGCCGCGAACGCCTGGCGAATGCTCTGACCCGGGCACGGCGCATCAACCGCGCCCAACTACTCGACATCGGCCAACAGGAAGGCGGCGAAAAAAATGCGCATGCACGCACCCATATCAGCGCCAACATCAGCGGCAATTTACAGTTAGTTTCCGTTGCCGACATCATTTATTTCCAGGCGGAACAGAAATACGTCACGGTGCGGCATCTCGGCGGACAGCTGCTGATCGATGACCCACTGAAATCACTAGAGATGGAATTCAGCGACCGCTTCCTGCGCGTACACCGCAATTCGCTGGTCGCCATGCAGTCGGTACAGGGCTTGGAACGTATCCCCGGCGGGCGTTATGAAATCTATTTCCATGTCATCGATGACCGGCTGGAAGTCAGCCGCCGACTGGCAACCACCGTACGCAAGCGTTTGAAAGGTTTGGGCACGAACTGAATCAGGCACGGAAAAACCGGTGTTATTTTATTGGTATCTTACCCGTTGAATCTTATATAAAATGGCGAAGAAATAGTTTTTAGGCATAACCCCCCAAAAAAACCTATAAAATTTGAAGGAAGAAGGAAGGTCTATACGCCAACACCATAATCCGCAACCAGCTATTTTCTTACATGTACCCGTACTGACGGGCAGATATTAATTCTACTCCGTTACATTTAACGCGTCGGGTCAACATTCCCGCCCCAAGGAGTGGGGTATTGGGAGGAATTCACCCGCTATGCATTGTTCAATGCTGGTTCGCAGCAGCAAAAGTAGGCGCTTTTCTTAAAGAACCTACTTTGGTAGGCGAGCGGTGGGAAATTGACCCCTCAGAGATTAAAACGGAAAACATCGTGCGCACGACACGGATATCCAATGCCTCTGCACACGCCCCTATGGTGATCGGGGAGATTATAGTGCATTTGGTTCCGGCTATGCCGGGTTAGGGCGTGCCATACTTAGAGGTGAAGTGGCCTTTATGTCGACTTGGCTTTTGCCGCCACACAGGAAAAGGCGGAGCAAATATGTGCAAAATGGATGAGTAACGAGTTCGTGCTGAAATGTCAGGAATTTTTTGATCCAGAGTCTATGAATATCTTTTTTGACAAGAATAAAATAGTAATCCAATACATATACTGCAAACAGATCAGGCTTGCCTTAGGAACGTGCACGTAATAACTTCCCGATCTTGCATCCCATCTTCGCCCGTTCCTCAATCACAAAAGCTCAAAATCGAACAACTATTCCTGCGCTTTCGCTCAATCAGAACGAACAAATATAGACTAAATATGAGCGCCATATCAGGAAGTTATTATGTGCACGCTCCTTATCTCAGCACACCGCGATACGCCACAGGATGTGGACACCGCAGGGCAGTGTCACAAGTTCAATCGCTCAACTCGGTACCAGCGTCTTTCGCCGGCAACACGGGCGAAAGCGGACAATCAAGGCCCGCCGCAATCGCTCTCAATATTTCGATACCGGCAATGGTGACCCGCCCATCCTTGCTCACACATGCCAGGCAGGCCTTTAAAAAACGCTCCTTGACAAGTGGTTTCATTTTCGCCAACTCATCCAGCGCAATCGTCAAGGTGCTTGGCGTCATCTTTGAACGTGACTGAAAATCAAGCGCAGTCGCTCCGATTGATTGAATACCCGCAGTAAAGGCCTTCTGAGCGTCGCTCTCGCTATGGTGCTCAGCATGGGCCAGCATGGAAAGCAGCAGTTCAGCAGGCACTTTCACCGCACCAAGATAGGAATACCGCTCTTTATCCCGTTTGCGCAAACCATAAACAATGTCTAACTGATGCAGAACCAACTGTTCGAGGATCCATTCGGATAAAGCAATCCGCTTGTCGGCCTTGATAAAGCCGGTGAGCAGCGCACGAAATACCTTATATTGAGGCAGCGACAATACCCGCAATGAAGGCATTGCCATGTCGACGAGTGGCAAACGAAGTGCTTTCGGAAGCCCGGCTATGCTGCCCACCAAAGACAGCGCCTTTGCCAACACCACAGGATTCCCGGCATCGTCCTTTGTCGCCCATTGCACCTCCCGTATGGCTGGATCCCTGTCGGCCAGCATGGCCAGAATAATACCTTGCGCCCCCAGCGGATTTTTGGCCTCCGTCCGCAACACCTCAGGCAGTTGATCGATGAGGGTGTGGGCATGTTCAATATGGGCTTCCTGCGGACGCCCCATTAATTCAATCGCCAACATGGCTTCAACAACGCTGGCCGTTGCGTCCAGTTTCTGCTGTTGTGTTTTTCCGGCCGGCGCCGTTTCCGGGGAGAATCCGGGTGGTTCAGGAACCGGCCTGATAAACCGTCCATCCCAACCCGGATCAATTTTTCTTATGCGTTTTTCAAGGGGGGGATGCGTTGAAAGTAAAGCAGTGAAAAAAGAACTTGCGCCTTCTGCAAAATAAGCATGGCTGTATTCTGCTGCGGCGGGAGATCCAAGCAGTCCACCAGAACTGAGCCCCCCTATTTTCTTCAACGCCCCGCCAATCCCATTTCGGTTACGGGTGTATCTTACCGCAGAAGCATCGGCCAAATATTCCCGCTGCCGACTGACCATGGCCTTGATCAATTGCCCGATGGTCGTGCCCACGAAACCCACCGCCATCAGTCCAAAGGCAAGTACAAGTATGGCGAGAATGGCACCCCCTGTATCCCGCCCCCGGTGCCTGACATGTTGCATGCCACGCAACAGGTAATAGCCAATCATACCGATCAGAAGAACGCCGTGAAGAACACCGATCAAACGAAGATTCAGACGCATGTCACCATTGAATATATGACTGAATTCATGGGCGATCACCCCCTGGAGTTCATCACGGGTAAGATGACGCATGGCCCCATGGGTAATACCGATGACCGCGTCATTGGATGAATGACCAGCGGCAAAGGCATTAATACCGCCGCCTTGCAGCAAATAGACGGGAGGAACCGCTACGCCCGAGGCAATCGCCATTTCCTCAACAACATTCAGCACCTTGCGTCTGTCGGGATCATCACTGTCTTGCGCAATGATCTTTCCTCCCAGGGATTCGGCGACCACCCGGCCACCGGCCGACAACTGAATAAATTTAAACAGCGTACCACCAGCAATCACCGCAGCCACGACCAGCCCCGTTGTCCAGAACATTCGCCAGTCAAAATAGTATTCCACGTCCGCCCATGAACTGAAAAACTGCCCCGTTGCGTTGAACACAATAACACTCATCAGCAAAAGATTCGTGATGGCGACAATAGCAAAAATAGCGCAGACAAACAGGACAACCAAGACAAGGGTCGATCTGCGGGCCTTGCTCTGAGCCTGAAAAAAATTCACGGATCGTTACATCAAAAAGAGACTTTGGGCGCCTCTTGAATGGCCGCACTATCCTCAAACTCCAGATTGACCGCATCGGTTCTGTGCCCGAACATGCCCGCAAACATGTGCTGCGGGAAGGACTGCTTGTAGGTGTTGTATTCCATGACGGCATCATTGAAGGCTTGACGGGAAAAGGCAACCTTGTTTTCAGTACTGGTCAATTCCTCGGTCAATTGCATCATATTCTGGTTGGCCTTAAGATCCGGGTAATCCTCCATAACGACATTGAAACGACCCAATGCACCAGCCAGACCTCCCTCCGCCACACCCAGGGCCTGCATTGCACCTGCCTGACCAGGGTTTTCGTGGGCCTGTTTGAGGCCATTTGCTGCCCTATTTCGCGCACTGATAACGGCGTCCAGTGTTTCACGTTCGTGCTGCATGTACCCCTTGGCGATTTCCACCAGGTTCGGGATCAAATCATAACGACGCTTGAGCTGCACCTCTATCTGCGCAAACGCATTTTCAAAGCGGTTTTTGAGGCTGACCAGCTGATTGAATATTGCGATGATGTAGAGCACTGCGGCAATAACAACAACCCATGTCACAATCGTGGATATTTCCATAAAAATGTTCCCGTTTTCATCACAGCCAATTATTATTCACGGCATAAAGAATAAACAGTCCTTTACCTTCACGTCCACGGCGATTGAACCGCTGCCCACCCGGCAGTTGATACGAAACCTTGTGAATTCCACAGCCGAAGGCCCTGGGTCAAGCGCTTCCTGTCACCCCGCTCAGCGCCCCGCCCGCACCAGCCCACCCAGACCGGCGTCTTCCAGCGCAGAGTTAAGGTAGTTGCGTACCGCATGGGCATATTCAAAGGTCAGCGCCTCCGCCAGTAACTTGCGTGCGCGGCGCTGGGTAAAGCTGCGAATCACCCACTTGATGCGTGGCAGGTTGGCGGCACTCATGCTGAGACTGTCGACACCCATGCCCAATAATAAAATCACGGCCGCCGGGTCGCCGGCCAGTTCTCCACATACGCTCACCGGGGTCTTTTCCTCGTGAGCGCCGTCGACGATCTGCTGCAAGGCGCGGATCACCGCCGGATGCAGGCCGTCGTAGAGTTCAGCCACCTGGGCATTGTTGCGATCCACGGCCAGCAGGTACTGGGTGAGGTCGTTGGTACCCACGGAAAGAAAATTCACCCGCCGCGCCAACTCGCGCACCTGATACACCGCCGAGGGTACCTCGATCATCACCCCCACGCGCGGCATGCCGATACTCACACCGGCATCGATCAGCTCATGGTGCGCACGACGCAACAGGCGCATGGCGTCGTCCACCTCAGCCACACTGCTGATCATGGGAAACAGCAGATCCATGTTGTTAAGGCCGGCACTGGCACGCAGCATGGCGCGCAGCTGGACGAGAAATATCTCCGGATGATCCAGACTGATACGGATGCCACGCCAGCCAAGGAAGGGGTTGTCTTCTTCGATGGGAAAATAAGGCAGGGCCTTGTCACCGCCCACATCCAGAGTGCGCATCACCACCGGCGCGGGCGAGAAGGCCTCCAGCACCTGACGATAGATCTGATACTGTTCTTCCTCGCCAGGAAAGCGGTCACGGATCATGAAAGGAAATTCGGTGCGGTATAAACCGATACCTTCGGCGCCGCTCTTGCGCGAGGGGCTGACATCGGCCAACAGACCGGAGTTGACGTACAACGGGATGCCCACTTTGTCCGGCGTGATGGCGGGCAGGTCGCGCAGATCACTCAACTCCTTCGACAGCTCCTGCTCCTCGCGCAACAGATGGCGGAATTCGTCCCGCACCCGGCGCGGCGGATCAATATAGACGCGCCCCGTATAGCCGTCTGCGATGATCTTGCGACCATCCACCCGGCCGACCGGCAAGTCACTGGCCCCCATCACTGCCGCTACCCCCATGGCGCGCGCCAGGATCGCCACGTGGGAAGTACTGGAGCCCCGCACCGACACCACACCGGCAAGACGCTTGATCGGCACTTCGGCCAACATCGAGGCAGTAATTTCTTCACCCACAAGGATGGTACGGGTTGGGAACTTACGCGGCTCGACCGGCCCCTCGGAGATCAACTTGGTGAGAATACGCCGGCCCAGGTCACGCACATCCTCGGCACGCTCGCGCAGGTAGACATCCTCCATGGCATCGAAGGTACGCAGGTGTCCGTTGATGGTGTCACGCAGCGCGCCCTGTGCCCAGTTACCCTTGCGGATACGCCCGATGGTGTCACCCACCAGACTATCGCCGTCGAGCATCATCAGATAGGCATCGAAGAGGGCGCGATCCTCCGCCGGCAACACGGCTTCCATGCGTTCCAGCATGGCCTGGATCTCGGCGCTCACGGCGTCTACGGCACGCCTGAATTTTTTCACCTCGCTGCGGGTATCCCGTACCTCACGATCCGGCACGGTGTCGAGATCCGCATCGTGATAACACACGACAACGGTACCCATGGCGACCCCCGCTGCACCCGGCTGCCCCTGCAGGGGTTCGGCACTGCGGGAGTAGCGCCCCTTGCGCGAACCCAGGCCACTGATGCCGCCACTGACCTCGGCATGAGCAATGGCTCCGGCCAACTGCGCGGCGATGGTGACCAGGAAGGCAACGCTGTCCTCGCCAAAGGAGGCTGCGGCAAGGCGCTGCACCACCAGTACCCCCAACAGCTGGCGATGGTGAATAATCGGCACACCGAGGAAGGCATGGAAGCGCTCCTCACCGGTCTCGGGAAAATATTCGAAGCGCGGGTGGGATGGGGCATCCGCCAGGTTGAGTGGCTCTTCACGCTCACCGACCAGGCCCGTCAGACCCTGCGCGGCATACAGACGCACCGTACCAATGGACTCAGGATTCAGGCCATCACTGGCCATGAGGACGTTCTCATCTCGCTGCTTGTCTTTGAGATAGACCGAGCAGACGTCCACCGCCATCGCCAGCTTTACGCGGGCGACGATGATCTGCAGTGCCTGATCCAGGTTCTCGGCACTGGTCACTTCCTGAACGATGCGCCGCAGCGTATCCAGCATCCACTAAGTCTCTGTTGAGCCCCGCAGGGGAATATAGCCATCGTCGGTTGGGCATTGCCCACCAAGCCTGCCAACCAAGAATGAATCAACAGAGACACTCGGTGGACAATGCCCAACATAACTGGTGGCCGAAACGCAGGGACGGAAAAGGGTTGCCTCCTGCTCTCTACTCAAGATCGAAGGAACCGGGAGGCCGTTGCGGCACTCCCGGCAACAGGGGCACCAGCTCCTCCAGCGCCAGGCGATAGACATCGCGCTTGAAGGCAATCACCTCTTGCAGGGGTTGCCAGTAATCCACCCAGCGCCAATGATCGAACTCCGGCATATCACCCAGATCCAGACGCACATCCAGATCCGATGCCCGTAAACGCAACAGATACCATATCTGCTTTTGACCGATACACATGGGCGTGCAGTCATGGCGCAAAAAACGTTTCGGCAACCGGTAGCGAAGCCAGCCGCGGGTGCTGCCGACCACTTCCACCTGATCCGCCTGTAAACCGATCTCCTCGTGCAATTCGCGGTAAAGTGCCTGCAACGGATCTTCGTCGGCCTTGATGCCGCCCTGCGGAAACTGCCACCCCTGTTGACCAATACGGCGTGCCCACAGCACATGGCCATCCGCGTTACTCAGGATGATGCCCACATTCGGCCTGTACCCATCGGCGTCAATCATCGGTCAAATCAACAGCTTATTCCTACGATTGGCGATTGTTCCACATCTGTCGTGACCCGTGCAAGCATGCCGGCACAGTGCGTCATACCAAATGCAGATATAGAAAGCCCGTAAACAGAAAAAGACCCGACGCAAGCCACCGAATACAAAGGCGACTCCCTTCTTCAAGGCTGCAATGCCATCATCGTCTGTTTGCGGACTTCCCCGTGTCGCTGAATCCGGCATTATCAGCCGGATGGCATCATTTGTTCCTGACCAGCGATGGTTTCGTTATCATAGCCATACATTCATCCATGCCGAGAAAACACCGTGAGCCTGGCAATCTTCGACCTCGACAATACCCTGCTGGCCGGGGACAGCGACTATCTGTGGGGCCGCTTTCTGGTCGAGCAAAATCTCGTCGATGGCGAATTCTACGCACGCGAAAACCTGCGTTTCCTGCACGAATACGAGGCCGGCACGCTGGACATCCACGAATTCCTCACATTCAGCCTCGAGCCCCTGGCAAAAATAGCGCCCGAGCGGCTGGCCGGGCTGCACGAGCAGTTCATGGCAGAAAAGATCCAACCCATCATTCTGCCCCGGGCCTTGGCACTGCTCGATAAACACCGTGAGGCCGGCGATACCCTGCTCATCATCACCGCCACCAACAGCTTCGTCACCCGCCCCATCGCCAATGATCTCGGCATCGAACACCTTGTCGCCACCGAGCCGGAACGAATCGACGGCCGCTACACCGGCCGCGTTGCCGGCACGCCCAGCTTCCGTGAAGGCAAGGTCACACGCTTGACGGAATGGCTACAGAAACAGGGCGAAAACCTCGCCGGCAGCGGTTTCTACAGCGACTCGCACAATGACCTGCCACTGCTGGAAATGGTTCAGCATCCGGTGGCTGTTGACCCGGATAACACCCTGCGCGACCACGCCGAAGCCCGCGGCTGGCCCATCATCAGCCTGAGAAACAACGCAAGTTGATGCCGCAACACGGCACCTTCCTGGCGCTGGGCCTGCTGCTGTCCCTGTTGCCCATGGCAGGTCTTGCCGCTCCGGCGGAAAAGACCGCCGGCGAACGGCCCCGCATCGGTCTGGCCCTCAGTGGTGGCGGCGCGCGTGGACTCGCACACGTCGGTGTGCTCAAGGTGCTGGAGGAAAACCATATTCCCGTCGATGTCATCGCCGGCACCAGCGCCGGCTCCATCATCGCCGGCCTCTATGCCATGGGTCTGTCCGCGGCGGAAATCGAAAAGACCATCCTCGGTATTGACTGGAACGAGGGCTTCAGCGACAGCTCCGAACGCCGCTACCGCGCCTTGCGGCGCAAGCAGGACGACCTGGATATCCTCACCACTCTGCAGGCCGGCCTGCGCATCGATGGCGTGCGCCTCCCCAAAGGCCTGCTACAGGGCCAGCGGCTGGAACTGCTGCTGAAGAGAATCACCAACGGCGCCGAACAGATACACGATTTCGACCAACTGCCGATCCCCTTCCGCGCCATTGCCACCGATATCGAAAACGGTGATCGTGTGGTCATTGCCGGGGGCGACATCGCACGTGCCATGCATGCCAGCATGGCCATTCCCGGGGTTTATGCCCCAGTCGAAATCGCTGGCAAACTACTGGTCGACGGCGGCCTGTCCAGCAACCTGCCCATCAAGACAGTGCGCGACATGGGAGCCGAGTTCATCATCGCCATCGACATCAGCACCCCCCTGCTGGCGGCCGATGAACTCACCTCGGTGCTGTCCGTTGCCGAGCAGGTCTCATCACTACTGACCCAAAACACCGTCGCCCAGGAGGTAAAACACCTGGACACCGACGATATCCTCATCACCCCCGACCTGAAGGACTATTCCGCAGCCGATTTCGACCGGGCCGCCGAGATCATCGCCATCGGTGAAAAGGCCGCCCGCAACAGTCTCGGCAAACTGACCCGCTACCGCATCGACGCCGGACGCTACCGCAACTACCGCAACGATATCAGCCACCACCCCCCCCTCACCCCGATCATCGACGCAGTTGTCATCAGCACCAATTCCCACCTGTCGCAGACACGCCTTGCGAATTACATCAAGCTGCGGCCGGGTGACCGTTTCGACCGCGCCCAACTGAAAGAAGATATCAGCTATCTCTATGGCCTTGGCTATTTTTCCCACATCAGCTACCAGTTGGACAAAGACACGGACGATGGCCGGACCAACCTGCTGATCGACGTGCGCAAAAAGGATTGGGGGCCGAATTACCTACGTGCCGGAGTCACCATGAGCGGCGACTTCAGCGGCTCCAACAAAATCAATCTCGCCATCGGCCTGCTGGCCACGGAGGTCAACACACTGGGCGCAGAATGGGAGACCACACTGAGTTTTGGTGAACGTTCGGGTATTGTCAGTGAATTCTTTCAACCCATCAGCACCGCCTCAGACTACTTTGTCGCCACCAGCATCAGCGCCCAGCAGCGCAGCGTCAATCGCTACCGGAACGGCAACACCCTGCTCACCGCCCGCCTGCGGGAAAGACAGGTGGCGGTGGATGCCGGCCGTCAATTCGGCAACCGCGCGGAACTGCGCGTGGGCATCACACGCTTATCGAGCAGGGCCGACATCACCACCGGCCCGTCGTTACCCACCACCACCCGAGAAGATGGCGCCTACCGCCTGCGCTTCACCTACGACACCCTGGACAACCCGAATTTTCCACACCGTGGCAGCTACGGCCAGTTGTTCCTTTCCTCATCAAAGAGTGAACTGGGCGCCGACGCCAACGTCGATCTCGGCAGCCTCTCGCTCTACAAGGCCGGCCGCTGGGGCAACAATATACTGTTAGGTAATATCAGTTATGCGGACACCATCAATAATCGATCAAGCCTGTCCAACCTGTTTCAGCTGGGCGGCTTCCTGAATCTCTCGGGCTATGCGCAGAACGAACTCGGCGGCGCCTACACGGCACTGGCGACGCTGGCCTATTACCGTACTCTGAACCATTACTTCATCAAATCGGCGGAAATACCGCTGTATATCGGCGTCTCTATCGAGACCGGCAACGTCTGGCAGACTCGCCGCCAAATCGGTTTCGATTCACTGATCCACGCTGGCAGCATCTTCATCGGCGCAGACACTTACATCGGGCCGATCTATATCGCCTACGGATTCAACAGCGAAGGGCGGCAATCCTCTTACCTGTTTCTTGGCCGTGTTTTTTAAAGGCGCACCGACATGACGCCCCGTGTCACGCTCAGCCTGCTCTTGCTGCTGGCCCCGGCCAGCCTGCTGCTGGCCTTGTTCAGCGGCAGCACCGACATCGGGCCATGGGCACTGCTGAGCCACAGCACCGAACCGCTGGTACAGACCGTGATTTTCGAGTTGCGCCTGCCGCGCGCCCTCGCCGCCTTCGCCGTTGGTGGCATGCTGGCCCTGGCCGGGGCGCTGATGCAGGTACTACTGCGCAATCCACTCGCCGATCCCTACATATTAGGCATCTCCGGCGGTGCGGCGGTGGCCGCACTGCTGTCACTGCTGGCCGGTCTAAGCGGTCTGCTGTTGGCCGGCAATGCCTTTATCGGCGCTCTTGCTTCCATGTTGCTGGTGTTTGGCCTCGCCCACGGCCGCGGCGCCTGGACCGCCACCCGCCTGATATTGACGGGCGTGATCGTGGCCGCCGGCTGGGGGGCGCTGATCAGCCTGATCCTCGCCCTCACCCCGGAACGCGACCTGCATGGCATGCTGTTCTGGCTGATGGGCGACCTGAGTCACACACCGCCCCCCCTGTGGGGCCTGCTGGCCTGTGGCCTCGGCTTGCTTCTGTGCCTGCCGCTGGCACGCGACCTCAACGTACTGGCACGCGGCGAACTGGCCGCCAGCGCCCTTGGCGTGGCGGTACCGCGCCTGCGTCTGCTGCTGTACTTCATCGCCTCCCTGCTCACCGCCGGCGCCGTGGCCATCGCCGGCAGCATCGGTTTTGTGGGTTTGGTGATCCCCCATCTGTTGCGCCTGCTTGGCCTGCACGACCACCGCCACCTGTTACCCGGCTGCGTGCTCGCCGGCGGCAGCCTGCTGATGCTGGCCGACACCCTGGCGCGCACCATCGTCGCCCCCCAGCAATTGCCGGTGGGCGTCATCACCGCCCTGCTCGGCGTACCGCTGTTCCTGTACCTGCTCAACCGCCGGGGAACCCGCCTGTGAACCCGCTGATCGCACATCACCGTAGGAGCGGGCCATGCCCGCGATGGTCTTCGCGCACCGCAACCCGCATCCCACAGAGATCATCGCGGGCATGGCCCGCTCCTACAAGGTTGCTTATCGATGAATGGCAAAGAGGGCCAGCATGAGCACACCCCTCCTCGCCACCCGTGGTCTTCGCGTAGAAATCGGCGGCAAACGGGTCTGTAATGATCTCAATCTCGATATCCACACCGGCCAGCGCTGGGCTCTGTTCGGCATCAACGGTGTCGGCAAGACCACCCTGCTGCACACCCTGGCCGGGCTGCGGGCACCGCTGACAGGCCGGGTTCTGTTGAACAGTCAAGCCATCGACAATCTGCCACGCCGACAGGTCGCCCAACAACTGGGTTTACTGCTACAGGAAGAGGGCGACGCCTTCCCCGGCACGGTGCTGGAAACGGCACTGAGTGGCCGCCATCCACACCTGGGACGCTGGCAGTGGGAATCCGCTGCCGACATCGCTCTGGCCAGACAGGCCCTGACGCAGACAGGGCTGGCCGGGCTGGAAACACGCCAGATCAACACCCTGTCCGGCGGTGAACGACGACGGCTGTCACTGGCCACCCTGCTGATCCAGGCCCCCCACCTGTTCCTGCTCGATGAACCCACCAACCACCTCGACCCCCATCAGCAGATCATCCTGTTGGAGCTGCTCACCACACAGACACAAAATAAGACATGTGGACTGTTGATGATCCTGCACGATATCAATCTGGCCAGCCGTTTCTGCGACCACGCCCTGCTACTGCTCGGCGATGGAAAAACTCTGCACGGCCCGCTAGCCGAGGTATTAACGGCAAAAAACATCGAATGCCTCTACAGTCACCCCGTGATCGAACTCGATGGCCCGCATGGGCCGGTCTATCTACCGCAATAGACTGTTGGTGCAACAGGAAGCGGGGTGAATCGAAGCGGACATTACGCCCGATGGTTTTATGTATATCAGCAATTCCCGCTAACCATCACCACCCTGTGATATAGGGATGTTCGGGGCGGTTTCAGAAAAAGTTTAAGAGGACTCGACATGGTAAAAACCCGCTTGAAAAAGCAGGAAAGCGTTTTAACGGCCATTGTCATGCCTTTCGCGATCATTTCTCGATGCGACACCCTGATTATTCAACCCACACCCGGTCGTATCTGCAGGGCTTGACGCAAGCGCGTCGAAAAAATAGGGAACGGATAGCCGAAGTTGTGCCCGATAGTGATGAACAATCGTTGCACCACTTTATCAGCAACCTAGTGTGGTGTAACGTATAAAGTGCACCTGTCAGAGGCCCGCAAATGCCCCAAGACAAGGCGCAGTCCGCCGTTAATGGCCCCCTCCCTTAACAAGGACTGGAACGCAGGATTGGGGCATTTGCGGGCCTCCCTCCGGGCGCGGCGGGAAGCCGTCATCTGCGGCGTTGCGTCT
>DRKN01000095.1 GCA_011051755.1 Gammaproteobacteria bacterium | reverse complement strand
GCCAGGAAAACCTTATCAAAAACGCGCAGCAGGCAAACTACTGGGCAACAGTTACCGATGAGGCATTCGACAAGCTGGCCGATAAACTGACTCCGCTGATGAAGTTCCGCGAACAGCAAACACCCGGGGATAAACCCGTCACGCTGGACCTGGAAGATGAAATACATAAAAAAGAAAAAGTGCACTTTGGTCCACAGAACGAAGCCGTCAGCATCAGCCGCTACAGGGAAATGGTCGAGCAACTGGTATTAAGCCTTACTGAAAATAACCTCATTTTACAAAAACTGCAACAAGGCCAGAACATCAGCGACGAGGAAGCCGGCCAACTGGCAGAACTGCTGCATGAAGAACATCCGCACATTACCGAAGACCTGTTGCAACAGGTCTATCAAAATCGCAAGGCGCGCTTTATCCAGTTTATCCGTCATATTTTGGGCATTGAGCGACTGGAGAGTTTCCCTGATACCGTCAGTCATGCTTTCGATCAATTCATCGCCGAGCACAGCAATCTCAACAGCCGACAGCTTGAATTTCTGCGCCTGTTAAAAGATTTTATGATCGAGCGGGAGAAGGTCGAAAAGCGCGATCTGATACAATCGCCGTTTACTGTGATCCACCCGCAAGGTATACGCGGTGTATTCACGCCCAAAGAGATTGAAGAAATACTGGCCTTAACAGAACAACTTGCTGCATGAGCATACAATACCGGCCCACCACAGAAGAAGAACTGGCGCTCATCCTCGAAGAAGGGGAGGGCTATACCCTCGAATTCAAGCAGAACGTCAATAGCGACCTGCCCAGAGAACTGGTTGCCTTTGCCAATGCCTCCGGCGGGCGCATCTTTATTGGTATTGACGATCATAACCACATCAAAGGCGCTGACCTTTCCAATAAAACCCTGTCCAGAATCGAGACCATGGCCGCCGACTGTGATCCCCCGGTGGCCATTGCCATTGAGAAACTGCTTGAGCACAAGCTGCTGGTGATTCATGTGCCGGAAAGCGCCAACCGGCCACACCGTTGCAGCAAGGGCTTTTATCTACGCAACGGCGCCAATTCGCAAAAAATGCGCACCGAGGACATCACTGCCTTCATCCAGGCCGAAGGCCGGGTGCGGTTTGAACAGCAGTTGCGCCGTGATCTGGTCTGGCAGGAAGAACTGGATCAAAAACGCCTGGATCATTTTCTGGAACTGGCCAATATCAGCAAGCCTGAACATCTACAAACCCTGCTGCTGAATCTGGGGGTGGGGGACTATCAGGGCGACCGCTTTTATCTCAACCAGGCCGGTGTACTGTTCTTCGCCAAGGAACCCACCAAACGCCTGTTTCATGTCAGTGTGATCTGCGCCCTGTTCAAGGGCACCGGCAAAAGCATCATCCTCGACCGCAAGGAATTCGCCGGCAATATGCTGGAAAACATTGAAGATGCTCTGCTGTATCTAAAACAACACCTGCAACTGCGCTGGATCATCACCGGTGAAAGCGCCCGCCGCAGGGAAGTGCTGGAACTGCCCGAGGCAGCCCTGCGCGAAGCGGTAATCAACGCCGTTTGCCATAATGATTATCTGGAAGAGGGCGCGCAGGTCACCACCGAAATCTTTGACGACCGGGTGGAAATCCACAATCCCGGCGGTCTGCCCAAGGGACTCAAGCCGGAGGAATTCGGCACCCGCAGCGTCTGCCGCAACCCGCTCATCGCCAGCTTGCTGCTACGCTGCAACTATATCGAAAAACTTGGCACCGGCATTGGCCGCATCCACGATGCCCTGCAGGCCGAAGACTGCCCCATGGTAAAACCCCGCTTTAGCGGTTTTTTCACCCTGGAATTTCCCCGGCCAAGCTATCAGGCATTGGAGAAAACGCCTGTAGAAACGCCGGCAGAACCTAGGGAAAAAACTGGGGAAGAAACCAGGGAAAAAACGCTGGTAGAAACGCCGGTAAAAACGCTGGTAGAAACGCCGGTAAAAACACCCGATCTCATCCTGGAAGTTCTGATGGAAGACCCAAATCTGACGCTTGCGCAAGTTGCAGCAAGAATCCAGAAGTCCCTTAGTGCAGTTGAACGTGCTGCGAATAAATTGGTGAAACAAGGCAAACTCGCCCGCATCGGCCCCAAAAAAGGCGGTCACTGGCAAGTGCTCAAATAGACAACGCATTAAACACAAAAGAGAAACCCCATGCTACAAAACAACCCGGCCTTAAAAAGCAAAATCGACCAGCTCTGGAACAAGTTCTGGGCGGGCGGCATTTCCAACCCGCTTACCGCCATCGAGCAGATCACCTATTTACTGTTCATGAAGCGCCTGGATGATCTAGACCAGAAACAACAGGCCGATGCCGAATTCACCGGCGAGGACTATATCTCCCGCTTCAAGGGTGACTGGGTGCCGCCGGAACACCGCGATAAACCGCCAAAAGAGCAGGCGCCTTTCAAAATCGACAGAAACAGCCTGCGATGGAGCGAATTCAAGCACATGCAAGCCGAGGAGATGCTCACCCACGTACAAACCAAAGTCTTTCCATTCCTCAAAGACATGAACGGCGCCGAGTCCAGCTTCACCCACCACATGCAAAACGCGGTGTTCATTATCCCCAAGCCCTCGTTGCTAGTGGAAGCGGTCAAGACCATCGACGAGATTTTCGACGAGATGGAAAAATACTCGCAGGAAAAAGGCCAGGCCTTTCAGGACATCCAGGGCGATGTCTACGAATACCTGCTCTCGGAAATCGCCACCGCCGGCAAAAACGGCCAGTTCCGCACCCCTCGCCACATCATCAAGCTCATGGCTGAACTGGTGCAGCCACAACCGGGCCAGCGCATCGCCGACCCCGCCTGCGGCACCGGTGGCTTCCTGCTTGGCGCCTATCAATATGTCGTCACCCAACTGGCGAAAAAGGACAAAGCCGAACTGCAAACCGACGATGACGGCTTCCAGCGCGCCTCGGTCAGCGCCAGTCTCAACGAAGAGCGCAAGCAAATCCTCAACGACAGCCTCTATGGTTACGACATCGACAGCACCATGGTGCGCCTCGGGTTGATGAACCTGATGATGCACGGCATCGACGAGCCCCACATCGATTACCAGGACACCTTAAGCAAAGGCTTTAACGAGGCCAGCCAGTACCACGTGGTCATGGCCAACCCGCCCTTTACCGGCAGCATCGACAAGGGCGACATCAACGAGAGCTTAAGCCTCAAAACCACCAAGACCGAACTGCTGTTCCTGGAAAACATCTACCGCATGCTGCGCAAGGGCGGCAGTGCCGGAGTCATCATTCCCCAGGGTGTGCTGTTCGGCGCCGGCAAGGCCTTCGCCGCCGCGCGCCAGTTACTGGTGGACCGCTGCGAACTCAAGGCTGTGATGGCCATGCCCAGCGGCGTGTTCAAACCCTATGCCGGCGTCGCCACCGCCATCCTGCTGTTCACCAAGGTCTACGACAAGGAAGACAAAGTAGATGAACCGGCCACCCAGCACACCTGGTTCTACGACATGCAAAGCGACGGCTACTCCCTGGACGACAAGCGCAACAAGCTCGAAGGTTACGGCGACCTGCAGGACATCGTGGCCAGATTCCACGACCGCAATCCCGAGACTGACACTGACCGCACCCAGAAATACTTCATGGTGCCCTACGAAGAAATCAAAGAAGAAAAATACGACCTCAGCTTCAGCCGCTACAAGGAAGACGTGTTCGAAGAAATTGAATACGAGCCGCCGCAGGTGATTCTCGACAAACTTATTGCCAGCGAAGTGGGCGAGCAGATGGATGAAGACGTCCTGAAAAAGATCGATGGTGGCATCGTTAAGGAATTGTTGGCGTTGCGGGAGATGGTGATGTGAAGTTAGTGTTTCTCAAGGAAATTGCTACCGTTTCAGCCGGGCAAGGTGCACCAAAGAATAGCTCAGACTTTTCGGAAGAAGGTATTCCTTTTGTCAGAGCTGGCAGTCTTGATAAATTGTTAGAAGGGGCAAAAGAAAACTCACTTGAATTAGTCACAGAAGCCACCGCAAAAAAATACAAGTTAAAGCTCTATCCTGCTGGTAGCGTTTTGTTTGCAAAAAGTGGTATGTCTGCCACCAAGGATCGTGTCTATTGCCTAAAAAATCCTGCTTATGTAGTGAATCATCTCGCAGTAATTATTCTGAACCGCCCCGGGTTTACCGGAGACTCTATTTCTTGAGAGGATAGAGTCATGAAGAAGAGTACGAGATATTCCCCGGAAGTCCGGGAACGGGCGGTTCGCCTGGTATTCGAGCACCAGGACGAACATGATTCACAGTGGGCAGCGATGGCCTCCATCGCGGCCAAGATTGGCTGTACGGCGGAGACGCTTCGGAAATGGGTGAGACAGGCCGAGCGTGACCAAGGGTTACGAGAAGGCCTGACGACCTCGGAAAGGGAGCGGCTCAAGGCGCTGGAGCGGGAGAACCGTGAGCTGAAGCGGGCCAACGAGATTCTGAAGACGGCCTCGGCTTTTTTCGCCCAGGCGGAGCTCGACCGCAAACTGAAGAGATGATCGCGTACATCGACGATCACAAGGATCGCTACGGGGTCGAGCCGATCTGTGCGGTGTTGCCGATCGCCCCGTCGACCTACTACGAGCACAAGGCCCGCGTGGCTGCCCCGGAACGGCTACCGCCGCGCGTGAAGCGCGATCAGGCGCTGTCGAGCGAGGTCCGGCGAGTCTGGGAAGAGAATTTCCAGGTATATGGTGCACGGAAGGTCTGGCGACAGCTTAACCGGGAAGGGATACCGGTGGCCCGCTGCACGGTGGAACGTTTGATGCGCGCCCAGGGGTTGCATGGCGTGGTGCGGGGTCGCCGTTGCCGCACGACGATCGGCGATGAAGTGGCAGACCGGCCGCTGGATCGGGTGAACCGGCAGTTTACGGCGACACGGCCGAACCAGCTGTGGGTGGCGGATATCACCTTCGTGGCGACGTGGTCGGGTTTCGTGTATGTGGCGTTCGTCGTGGACGTCTACGCCCGCCGGATCGTCGGCTGGCGCGTCTCGCGTTCCCTGCGAACGGATCTGGTGCTGGATGCGCTGGAGCAGGCGCTGTGGTTGCGCCGGGACACGGAGGGTTTGGTGCATCACAGCGACCGGGGTTGTCAGTACCTGTCGGTGCGCTACACCGAGCGACTGGCTGAGGCCGGTATCGAGGCCTCTGTCGGCAGCCGGGGCGACTCCTATGACAATGCCTTGGCGGAGACGATCAACGGCCTGTACAAGGCGGAGGTGATTTACCGCCGGGGTCCGTGGAAAAACCTGGAGGCCGTCGAGTACGCCACCCTGGAATGGGTGGACTGGTTCAACCACCGTCGGTTGCTGGAGCCGATCGGTAACGTGCCACCGGCGGAGTTGGAAGCGGCGTATTATCGCCAACTGGAAGGGTCAGCCATGGTGGCCTGACTCAAACAAAACAGTCTCCGGAATACCCGGGGCGGTTGAATCTATACCGGCTATCTTGAAGTGGGAAGATCAGATTGCCCAGCAGATCGCGACCGAGGCTCAAATTCCGGAGACGGAACGCGAGGCGCTCATCATAGCGAGGCGGGGTCAGGGGGTATTTAAGCGCAATGTGCAGCGTATCGAGGAACGTTGCCGTATAACGGGGGGTGATAGAGCCGAGCACTTGATTGCAAGTCACTGCAAACCCTGGCGGGATTGCGAATCTAATGAAGAGCGGCTTGATGGGGAAAATGGCTTGTTATTGACGCCGACCGTTGACCATCTCTTTGATCGCGGATTCATTTCATTTGAGAATGACGGAACACTACTCCTATCGCCTGTAGCTCATTCCGAATCGCTTAGGCGAATGGGAATACCCGTCGATCAGGTGCGGAACGTAGGTGGCTTTACTGAGGGGCAGAAGCGCTACCTGGAATACCACCGTGAGAGCCTCTTTTTGGCAGCAAGATTGCCCGGAAATTAATGCTAAGTGCCGGTTGTAACGGATGATTTACCCATATTTCTGGGACGTCAGTGGGGCGTTCAGGAGACCAACTCAGACCAATCGCCGTTACCCTCGAAACAACGAAAAAGGCCCTGTAAACAGGGCCTTGGTTGGTCTGGCTTGGTCTAGGCTAATCTTCGCTAAGTCATTGATTTGGCGGAGGCGGCGGGAATCGAATTTGCGTCCGTGACATAAAAAATGCCGCCGACCGGGATGTTAACGCAGACAGAGAATAATTAATTTAGCCATTGTAAAACGTATCAATAAAGATACACTCGTAATCTGGCAAGGAGGCCAGTATGCGAATGGGTGTTGTGTTTTACCGAACGGATTCGGGCAGTGAGCC
Source organism: Gammaproteobacteria bacterium (assembly GCA_011051755.1). Classification (GTDB taxonomy): domain Bacteria; phylum Pseudomonadota; class Gammaproteobacteria; order SZUA-152; family SZUA-152; genus DRQN01. The sequence goes on along the minus strand of DRKN01000095.1, from coordinate 1,396 downwards.
TGTACGTGACTGGCTGAAGGGTTTGGCAAAAGCTGAGAAGCGAATCATCGGCGGTGATATCAAGACCGTTCAGTACGGTTGGCCGCTGGGTATGCCGGTTGTCAGGAAGCTCGAACAGAATCTCTGGGAAATCAGGTCAAGGCTCGATAAACGTATCGCGCGCATCCTGTTTACGATTCAGGGCACCACCATGATTTTGCTGCATGGATTTATAAAAAAGTCGCAAAAGATAGCGAAAGCAGAACTTGTTCTTGCCAGGCAGCGCAAGACCAGGCTGGAGAAATAATATGAGCAAGCACATCGGTAGCACACTGGATGACTTTCTTGATAAAGAAGGGCTGCTTGCAGAAGCTGAAGCAATAGCGGTCAAGCGTGTGATTGCATACCAGTTGGGAGAGATGATGGAATCGCAGGGTCTTTCCAGGACAGAGCTGGCCAGACGGATGAAAACAAGCCGTGCGTCACTGGATCGTTTGCTTGATCCGGAAAATGCCTCAGTGACCTTGTTGACACTGGAACGGGCGGCGCGAGCTCTGGGTATGCGTGTAAAAATTGAACTGGATGCAGCCTGAAGCGGGCAAGGTTACCGTTTTCAGAATAAAAAAGGCCCTGGTGATTACCAGGGCCCGTATTGGTGGAGGCGGCGGGACAGCTGATCCATACCTTTCGGAATGGGCTGGACTATACCTTCACCCCCAAATTGGGGTCAGAGTAAAATTTAACAAACAAATTTTACTCTGACCCCAATTTGGGGGGCGGGGCGTGTTATTCGCCGTGTAGTTTTACGGCAAATCCTAGTGCCGGCTCCGTTCACCTGAACTCAGCCGGTCTATGAGTCTCTACAGGGCAGGCCTGAGGTTAGCCCTCTTCCTACCCCTCGGTATTGCCCTGGCAGCCTGTGCTGCTTTAGGTTTCACCGATGTGAGCCCCGTTATTCACTTTACCCTTACGGGTAAAGGCGACCCTTGTTGATCGAACCCGCGTCCGCAAGTCCTCCGCCCTCGGCTCTACATGCTTATCCACGTCTTTAAGTTTAACCGGCTGCTACCCGACGGGCAGGGAAGACAGACAGCGATTCCGGATTTAGGTTTTAACGCATCCGCCCCGGAAGAGCTTCAGCGCGATCCTGTATGGGATGACTCCGGTGATCCGGGCGTACAGGCACACGCCGGGCCGAAGGCTTTACACCGGTTTTTAAGCGGCTAAAGCGTAGTTGTCGTCGTTGGCAACTATAAGTGTTACAGCTGGATTTACGAGGTAATCTGTTCCTCGGCATGCACCTCAGGTTTTGCAACCCACGTCGAAGCCAGGTCGCCCCCGGTTCGTACGTCTGACAGTATACAGGAGCTCGGGGTTCCCGCCTATGCGTGCCGCTGGTAGCGGCGCTTTCCACGGT
>DRKN01000094.1 GCA_011051755.1 Gammaproteobacteria bacterium | reverse complement strand
GACTATCGGCCATGTGCAGATAATTGGCATTGACAAACATACGCGCCGTATAAGACTGATCATCCCCCGCCTCGGTGATGATATAAAGCAGTACCGTTCCCGGCAGGCTCTCACCATTTTCTTCGGCAGTCATCTCCTCGATCATCTTCTGCGGCGGGCTGGCACAACCCGCCAACAACACAACAGACAACACCAGGCACTTCACGCTTACACCCTTCATTCAACCCACCCCTTGCAGATAATCCAGTTCATCTTCGCTAAAGCCAGCCGCCAGGCGCGCGCTGCGATGCAGCGGCCCCTTGCTTCGGCCATTCATGTATTGATCCAATAATTGCCGAAAGGTTTCCTTCGACTCGACACCCCGCTGCGTGCAGAGATAGTGAAACCAGCGCGAACCGATCTCTACGTGCCCCACTTCATCGCGGAGGATAATCTCCAACACCGCCACCGCGGCATGATCACCATGGGCAGCCAGCTTTTTCATGATACCCGGCGTCACATCCAGGCCCCGCGCCTCCAGCACGCGCGGCACCAGCGCCATGCGCACCAGCGGATCAAAAGCTGTTTTCTGCGCCATTTCCCACAATCCATTGTGGGCGTCAAAATCACCATAGTCGAAACCCAAACCGTGCAGGTGATCGCGCACCAGCCCGAAATGGTAGGCCTCTTCGTCGGCCACCCGCACCCAATCATCATAAAACGCCCGCGGCATGCCACGGAATCGGTACACCGCGTCCCAAGCCAGATTGATGGCATTGAACTCGATGTGGGCGATGGCATGAATCAGTGCCGCATGCCCCTCCGGGGTATGCAGACTGCGCCGGGGCAATTGCCGGGGCGATACCAGTCGCGGCCGCCCGGGCCTGCCGGGTTCGCCGATGGTCATTGCCGCTGCACCATTTTGCAGCGACAGCTCGCCCGCACGCCAGCGCCGTGCCGCAACGCGTGTCTGCGCGACCTTTTCATCCGGCTCACCCAGCATCAAACAGGCATCGGCGACAGAAAACAGATCAGAAACGGTCATGACCAAGGCCTCCCCTGTACAGCAAAGAACGGATTATCCAGCCCCACACGGTCGTGCGTCAAACCGGTGATCCTAAAGAAAAAAACTGGCATGTTTCATGCTTTTTTCCAGAGATCAATTGACAGGCCCTTTACTAGCCGCTAAACCAATACTCACTTAACAAGGAGATCTATCATGGCGCACATCGTCATCATCGGAGCAAGCACCGGCGGCCTGCCCGCCGCATACGACATCAAACACATTCTCGGCAAGGGACATCAGATCACGGTCATATCCAATTCAGACATTTTTCAGTTTGTGCCGTCGAACCCCTGGATCGCGGTCGGCTGGCGCACTCGCGCCGACACCACCTTCAAACCCGCTCCTTATCTGGCCAAAAAAGGCATCGATTTCATTCCCGTGGCAGCCAGCGAAATCAAACCGGACGACAACCAGGTGGTGCTGGCCGACGAGCGCGTCATCGACTACGATTTTCTGGTCATCGCCACCGGCCCCAAGCTGGCCTTCGATGAGGTGGAGGGCCTGGGGCCCAACGGCTACACCCACTCCGTGTGCACCGTGGATCACGCCGAAACAGCCTACGGGAACTGGCAAAGGTTCCTCGAAAACCCCGGCCCCATTGTCGTCGGCGCAGCGCAAATGGCCTCCTGTTTCGGCCCGGCCTACGAGTTTGCCCTGATCATGGATGCCGACCTGCGCAAGCGCAAGATCCGCGATCAGGTGCCCATCACCTATGTGACCCCCGAGCCCTACATCGGCCACCTCGGCCTCGGTGGCGTTGGCGATTCCAAGGGCATGCTGGAATCCGAACTGCGCAACAAACACATCAACTGGATAACCAATGCCAAGATCACCAAGGTGGAAGAAGGCAGGATGTTCGTGGCCGAGCACAACGACGCCGCCGAAATGATCAAGGAACACGAGCTACCCTTCAGTTTTTCCATGATGTTGCCCGCCTTCAAGGGCGTGGATGCCGTGGCCAATGTCGGTGAAGACCTCGTCAACCCGCGCGGCTTCGTCAAGGTCGACCAGTTTCAGCGCAACCCCAAGTGGCGCAACATTTATTCCGTGGGCGTCTGTATCGCCATCCCGCCGGTGGAGGTCACCCCCATCCCCACGGGCACCCCCAAGACCGGCTATATGATCGAGTCCATGGTCTGCGCCATGGCACACAATATCCGCGATGCCATCGATGGCAAGGAACCCAGCGCCGAGGCCACCTGGAACGCCATCTGTCTGGCCGACATGGGCGACACCGGCGTGGCTTTTGTCGCCATGCCACAGATCCCGCCGCGCAACGTGGCGTGGATGAAGAAAGGTAAATGGGTACATCTGGCCAAGGTGGCCTTTGAGAAATATTTCATCAAGAAGATGAAAATGGGCAGCACGGAAAATATCTACGAAAAATACATCCTCAAGGCGCTGGGCATCGGGAAATTACGTTAAGCATAAGGCACTTATACCGAAATCATCGGAACGACAGCGAAAAATCGAGGTTATTTCTTACATTTTTTCGGTGAATAGTCACTCTCGTCCAACGGACAAAGGTGGAATACTCTCCCCGCTTTCGCTGCTCCGGCAGACTTTACACGCTACACCGAAAGATCTCGAAGTACATCCTGGGTTACCCACAAGACCGACGTCAACATACCCTGTCGACGCCGGTCTTGTGGCAGGCCCTTTCGTTCCAGACATGACAGTTCATGACATTGCCGACAACGCTCATAGCGCCATTGTCGGCAATGTCTGGCGCACAGATAAGGATTCCCTCTATGCTGACGACCAAGAAACCCAACTGCGAACAAATCATCGACCTCCTGCCCGAACCCTTTGTGATCATCGACAGGGATTACAAAATCCTTGCCGCCAATCGCGCCTATCGAAATCACTATGGCGTCGAGAATGACGATCTGCTTGGCCGGCACTGTTACGAAGTCTCCCACCACGCCAACGCCCCTTGCAGCGAGCGCGGTGAACTGTGTCCACTGGAAGAGGTATTCAACACCGGTAAGCCGTGCCAAGCCATCCACAGGCATCATGATAAAGACAATAACGAGAAATACGTGCGGTTTCAAACGATTCCCATTGTCGATGACGACGGTGAAGTCATGTACATCGGCAAATATGTGCAGGCACTGTCACAGGCGGGCAAAAACGCTGGCCTGTTGGTGGGCCGCTCACCGGCCTTCCTGCAAATGAGCAACCTATTGCAGCGCGTCGCCCCCACCCAGTCCGCCGTACTGCTGCTGGGCGAAAACGGTGTTGGCAAGGGAAAGGTCGCCGCATACATCCACTTCCATTCCAAGCGCCGCAACAAGCCTTTCGTCATCATGGACGGCGGCATGCTGGATGAAAATCTCATCGAAAGTGAACTGTTCGGCGCTGAGAAAGGCGCCGTCACCGGCACCAACAACTGCAAGATCGGCCTGTTTGAGGCCGCCAATGGCGGCACGCTGTTCATCGATGAGATCTGCGAACTGCCCCTGTCGCTGCAAACCAAGCTGCTGCGCGCACTGGAAAGCGGCACTATTCGCCGCATCGGCGGTAATGAATACATCAACATCGACGTGCGCATCATCGCCGCCACCAACCGCGACGTGCAGCGAATGGTGGCCGAAGGCCAGTTCCGTCAGGATCTGTATTACCGCCTGTCCGCCTTTCCCATTCACATCCCACCGCTACGCAACCGCCGCGAAGACATTATCGCCCTGACCGAACACTTCCTCACCCACCAACCCGAGGACGGGCGTCACATTCCGCTGTCCAGTGAGGTCATCGACAAACTGCTGGAACACGACTTCCCCGGCAATATCCGCGAACTGCGCAACACCATCGAGCGCGCCGTTATCCTCGCCTGTGACGACAGCCTGGCCCCGACGCACATCGTGCTGGAAGAAGGCAACATCTTCAGCAATAGGCAAGAGAAGGCACGACAAGCCATTGAGCACCTGATTCAGCGCCGTGGGCGTCTCACCGAACAGATGGTGCTGGATGCACTGACACAATGCGATGGCCACCGTGCACGCGCGGCACAGCTGCTTCATGTCAGTGAACGCACTCTGTATCGCCACATCAAACGACTGAAAATTGACTGAAAATATAGGCTGCAAGGCGGATGAAACCCACCTTGCAGCAATATTAACCCGGCAACGACATATATTGTTGCCGGGTTAATAATACCGATAACGGAACGCGCGCAATCCCAACCATAAATAGCACATCCAAAGCGAATATACTGACTTAAGCTTGAGAGACTTGGCATACCGCCCCTCCCGCACAGGCGAGAATGACGGCATGTACACCTCCTTTTACCCTGGATGACTCGCTCTGCCCGCCCTGCGGGCGCTCAATGCGCAAGGCGTTTTTATCCGGGTCTTCACGTCGTTCCAGCCGGAATAACGGTATGTTCAGTTATAAACCAGCGCCATTCCCTCCGCAGCCCGTTCATAGCCGATCTCGACCAGCTCACGCGCACGGTAAAATTCGTGGGCCTTGCAGGTTTCACGGGGAATCTCGATCACTACGTCCGGCGAATAGGTCGCCAATTTGATATTGGTAATCGCATTCTGCATGGTTTCAAAGGAATTGTTCAGCAGATCGAACAGGCCCAGGTCATCAGCCCCCGACGAGCGGAAGGCCAGATCACTGAAGCTCTGCTGCAACTCATCCAGAAAATCGCTGATGCGCCGATGATAGACCTCGACAATACCCGCGGGCGGCGCCGTCACATCTTTTCTTCCAAGCACATTGTGCGCTGGCTTGTGCGGCGGTTTGTGTATTGAATGATTCACGCTGACCGCGTTCAGATTGACCGCAATGGTCAGATCCGTCACCTCCTTCAACGTCGGCGCAATGGGCACAGGATTCAGCAGCCCCCCATCGAGCAGCCGCATGCCCCGGTAATGATATGGAGTAAAAATCGTCGGCACGGCAATGGAGGCGCGAATCGCATCAAACAGCGGCCCATCCGCTATCCACACCTCCTTCTGCCGCTCCACATCGGTCGCCACGGCCGTGTAGGTCACCGGCAAATCTTCAATGAGATGTTCGCCCACCAGTCCACGCAGGGCATCGATGATCTTCTCGCCACGAAACAGCGCCGTGCCACTAAAGGAAAAATCCAGATAGCGCAGCACGTCGGTCTTGCTCAGCGCCAACAGCCAGTCGCGGAACAGATCCAGCCGACCGGTGGCATAAATACCCCCCACCAGCGCACCGATGGAGGCCCCTGAAATACAACGAATGTCATAGTCTTGATCGAGCAGATATTCGATCACGCCGACATGCGCCATGCCCCGGGCACCGCCACTGCCAAGCACCAGGGAAACGGTCTTTCTTGCCACAGAACTATCGCTCACATCACTACCGGAATCCTTCATCGATCTCCCCGTCGTTTATGCAGACACGTTCCAAGATTCACGCCATCACTGTGTCTCTTGCAGCGATGCAGCCGTTTCAAAACGATACATCGTGTGACACACCGTACAATTCTGCATCAACTCCGCCAACTGTCCCAGGGCATGTTCGCCGTCACCCAGCTGCTCAGCATCCAGCGCCAGCTGCTCAAACTGGGTGTGCGTATCGAAACCCATTGTCTTAAAACCCAGCGGTAACTTACGTATCAGCGAACCCGGCACGCCCCGCTGAGCGGAAGTCCCCATGAGCCGGGCCGCCGTCACGACGCTGGGCATGTCGTTATTAACAATACCTTCAGTGATCGCTTGTATGCTCACCAGAAACTCGCGCATCTCACTCAGCACCATGTCACGCTCCGCCGGTTCCAGCACAATCGCCTCACGGCCATCGGCCGTCGCAACCACCTCACCGCTGAGAATAAACTTGTAGCCCATGCCCGCCACCGCCAGCAATAACACCAACACACTTGCCCAACATAATTTACACATTAACTGCCCCCTTAAAACATTAAATCGCTCTGACTGAACGTGGTTCACCAACAACAAAAACTGTAGGGTGTTATAGCGAACTTTCGGCTTGGGAACGGAGCCCTCACCCACCCTTCTCCACCAGCAAGGCCGCCGCAATAAACCCCCACAGCGGTTCCGCCTCCGCGGCGAGATCAAAATCGAAATCAAAAATCGACCAACGCATCACCAGGCCCTGAATCATCGCCGCCACCAGCCAGGCGCTCTCATCCGCATCCAGCGACTGGCGCATCAGCCCCGCCGCCTGACCCTCGCGGATCATCCGGCTCACCTGCTGCGTATAGCCATTCATGATCTTCTGCACCGCCTGTTTCAGCAGTGGAGACTCCAGATGCAGCCGGTCGGAAAACAGCAAGCGTGGCAAGCCTCTCTTCTGTGAAATAAACCGCAACTGCGCTCGTACCAGCTGATGCAAGCGCTCATCGGCCGGCCCGGTACCGGAAAAAAATGCCGCCAGATTGCGAAACAGGCCCTCACCAATGGATGAAATCGCCGCCACAAAGATCGCGTCACGGGTCTTGAAATGCCGGAATACCGTCGGCTGCGCAATGCCGACATGGTCCGCAATGGCCTGGGTGGTCACCTTTTTCACTCCCAGACTCGCCGCCAGATCCAGCGTGGCATCGATGATTTCCTGCTTACGTTGCTCGCTAGGTTTTCCCATATGTCGGCACCCGCCAATATAAAAGTGAGTAATTGCTTGCAATTATAGGCGCGGGCGACGCAATGTCAAATCGCTGCCGGGAAAGTGGCAGGAAGATGAAACGTTTCTGGGACTGACAACAATTGGAAAAGGATATCTCTGTGCCGTTCACGGTAAACACCGGCGCAGGGAATTCATGCCAAAAAACAAGCCAGGTAGGGTGGGCACGTTTTATGTGCCCACCCTTCTCAGGAAATAGTGAGATATGAAATACATTTCCGTCCTTCGCGGAGTCAATGTCAGCGGTCAAAAAAAGATCAAGATGGCCGATCTTAAATCCCTGTACGCGTCGCTGGGATTCTAGGGTGTAACAACCTATATCCAGAGCGGCAATGTCATATTCAATGCCGACTCCGAAGATAAAATCGAATTGAAAGAAAAGATAGAAAAGGCCATCGAAGAAAAATACACCTTTCGCGTGCCTGTCATGACCCGCACCCATCGTGAAATTTCGGACATCATCGACAATAACCCTTTTGGCCCCATTGACCTGGTCAAAGATGGCTCCAGGGTGTTGCTCACGTTTTTACCCTCACAACCCACGCAAGACAAAATTTCCGACCTTCAACACCATGTTGTCACACCCGAACAACTGTTCGTGATGGGGGAAGAGGTCTATCTGTATTGTCCGAATGGTTATGGCAAGAGCAAGTTGTCCAATACTTTTCTTGAGAAAAAGCTCGGGGTCGGAGCGACGACCAGAAACTGGAAGTCCGTACTTAAGTTGTATGCACTATCCTTATAACAAGAACGCATAGCAAGGATGCGCACGACGTGCGACACCAGCGAGCCGAACAGCTCGCCGGCGCACAAGGCCTGATCGCCTCAGTGCGGGCCGAGGCCCGTGGATGCACAGTCGCAGATGAGGTGATTGCCACAGCGTAGGAAGGCTGCTGGAGCCATTCCGCCCGGACATACTCATCCCCAGCGAAAGAAAGATGGCTTGGCTGCTGCCCGAGGAACAGAAACCCTATCGGCGGGGGCGTATTACGGAAATCAGTTTTGAATGAGGCCCCCATACCGAGAGAATTCCCCAGTTGCACGAACATCCCCATGACTCCCCCGTATGCCCGGAAAACTTCAATTACCCTCATTCCCACGCAGGCAGAAATCCGGAATACCGGTGGTTTCAGGCATTTTGGATGCCAAGTTTCCATTTCATTCTGCCACAAGTGACAGTTTTTTGGGTTTTGGGCAAGCGCCATTCATGTCAAAAATCAGTGATAAACAACCTTGCATAAAACGCGATATCAGCATAGCTTTTACGCCATGCACGTGTTTGCGTTCAATGAATGGAAAAGTCAGGCCAGTCACAAAAACACGGAATTGATTTTATCAACGCCCGGAAGCCCTGGGCTGATCTCTATTTTATAGGGATTCCTGCAAAAATATCTGATAAACCCGGGTTTCTCGTTATCGGCCGAATCAGTGATCAAGGCTGATCTGCGCTAACGACTCACCAAAGGGACAGGATCAGAATCATCTCCGTTCACCGGTCTCGTAAGATAAAAAAAGAAGGGATAGCTATTTATGAATGCCAAGAAATTTGATACTGACTTTGATAGTGGCAAAAATGTTACTGCATCACTCGGCCGCTCAAGGGCCAAGCGACCTCTTCAGAAGTCAAAGCGAGTCAATGTGGATTTTCCCGTGTGGATGATCGAGTCCCTTGACCGGGAGGCAAACCGGCTTGGGGTTACCCGCCAATCCATCATTAAAGTCTGGCTTGCCGAGCGCCTGGAGCAGGCCCCATCCAATCATTAGGACATCACCCCCTAGGGTATTGCCGACAAACGCACTGGCATGCGCCGCGCTCCCCAGTCACCGGGCGGGCCGTCGATAATACCGGCGCAACGGGTGCCGCAGGTCTTGCAGTGGCCGTCATCGCTGAGGTGCCAGGTGGAAAGTTCATATCCGTCACGGCCGATGAGTTTTGTGCCGCAGGAATGACAATAGGTGCTCTGCCCGTCGCTGTCGTGCACATTGCCGGTATAGGCGTAGCGCACGCCGTTTTCCATGGCGATGGTGCGCGCCCGGGCGAGGGTTACCGGCGGTGTGGGAGGCACGTCCATCATCTTCCAGTCCGGGTGAAAGGCGGAGAAATGCATGGGCACGTCCGGCCCCAGTTCTTTCACCACCCAGCGGGTCATCTCGTCCAACTCCCTGTCCGAGTCGTTGTAGCCGGGAATCAGCAAAGTGGTGATCTCCAGCCACACATCGGTTTCGTGCTTGACGTAGCGCAGGGTGTCCAGCACCGGTTGCAGATGGCCGCCGGTAAGCTTGTAGTAAAAATCCTCGCTGAATGCCTTCAAATCGATATTGGCGGCATCCATGTCATGGAAAAATTCCTTGCGTGGCTGTTCACAGATGTAGCCAGCGGTGACCGCCACGGACTTGATGTCCTGCTCCTGGCAGGCGATGGCCGTGTCCACCGCGTATTCCAGAAAAATCACTGGATCGTTGTAGGTATAGGCCACGCTGCAACAACCCAGCTCCTGCGCGGCATCGGCCAGCATCTCAGGCGTGGCGCGGTCGGCCAGAGTGTCCGTTTCGCGCGATTTGCTCATATCCCAGTTCTGACAGTATTTGCAAGCCAGGTTGCAACCCGCGGTGCCAAAAGACAGCACCGCGCTACCGGGCAGAAAGTGGTTCAGCGGCTTTTTTTCGATGGGGTCGACGCAGAAGCCACTGGAGCGGCCATAGGTGGTAAGAACGATCTCGTCGCCCTGCCGGGCGCGGACAAAACAAAGCCCCTGCTGACCATCACGCAGCTTACAGTAGCGTGGACAGAGATCACATTGCAGGCGGCCGTCACCCAGCGCATGCCAGTATTCGGTTGCAACAACGAATTCACTGCCGACAAATCGCCGTTTTTGCATCATCGCCCCCTTGGAATTCCCTGCCTGTATCGCCATCTATTATCCATAGAGTATAGGCGGATTTGGCGTTTAAAAGCCCACCATGCAAAGATGAGGAACCTCCACATGCCCCGCATTCGCCCTCCCGCCGTGGCCGACATGTTCTATCCCGCCGATGCGCAGGAGCTGCAAGGCATGATCAAGCGTTACCTGCACGAGACCGCAGAAAGCACAGAAACCGCCAGCGTACCCAAGGCCATCATCGTGCCCCACGCCGGCTACGTCTATTCCGGCCCAGTGGCCGCCAGTGCCTATGCGCGCCTGCTGCCGGCACGGCAAAAAATCCGCCGTGTGGTGCTGCTGGGGCCATCGCACCGCGTGCCTCTACTGGGCCTCGCCAGCAGTGGTGCCGATGCCTTCAGCACTCCACTCGGCACCATTCCACTGGATCGCCAGGCCATCGAAAACGTCGAGCAGCTACCACAGGTACACCGACTCGACGAGGCCCATACCCTGGAACACAGTCTTGAGGTACAGCTGCCCTTTCTACAGGACGTGCTGGACGACTTCACGCTGGTGCCGCTGGTGGTGGGCGACGCCTCACCGGCCGAGGTGGCGGAGGTGCTGGAGGCGCTGTGGGGCGGCCAGAAAACGCTAATCGTAGTTAGCTCCGACCTCAGTCACTATCACGATTACGATACCGCCAGCGTCCTCGACAGCGCCACCTCACAAGCCATCGAGCAATTGCAGCTGGAACGGATTCACGGCGAAAACGCCTGCGGCTGCCGCGCCATCAACGGCCTGCTGTATCTGCTGAAAAAGCATGCGCCAGAGCCTGACCTGCACGGCCAAACCCTCGATCTGCGCAACTCCGGCGACACCGCTGGGGCGCGTGATCGCGTCGTGGGATATGGGGCCTATGTCTTTGCATAACGCACCATCCAGCAACGAACACGCCCGCCTGTGCGAGGAAGAGCGCGAGCTGTTGCGCAAGGTGGCGCGGGCATCCATTGAGCACGGCCTGCAGACCGGCAGACCATTGACGGTGGACAAGACACGCTACCCACGCCCGCTGCGCGAGCCCGGCGCCAGCTTCGTCACCCTCAACGAACACGGCCGGCTGCGCGGCTGTATCGGCAGTCTGGAGGCGATACGCCCACTGCTGGAAGATGTCGCCCACAATGCCTGTGCCGCGGCCTTTTCCGACCCACGCTTCCCGCCCTTGCAAGCCCATGAGCTGCCCGGTCTGGATCTGCACATCTCGCTGCTGTCGCCAGCCACACCGATGCAATTCGATTCAGAGGAAGACCTGCTCCGCCAGCTACGCCCCGGCCTGGATGGTCTGATATTGGAAGACGGTGATCATCGCGGCACTTTCCTGCCGTCGGTATGGGAATCTCTGCCCGATGCGCACGACTTCTTGCAACATCTGAAGCTGAAGGCTGGCCTGCCAACGGATAGCTGGCCGGACACGATCCGCGTGTCACGTTATGTGACGGAGTCGTTTTAAGAGAGAAATTACACCGCCATTTGTGCGCCGTGCGCACGACATCCTTTTTATTCAGTTCACTAACACTCGCCGGCATCCTGCACAGACCGTGACTGAACATCGCTGGGCGCTGCCACCTGCGCTTTTGCGCTCAATCAATAAACCTCAATGTTCACACCTGCCCCGTGAATTCGGCTTGCACACACGGCCATCCAACCAGCGGGCCTGGCTGAGGTTGGCGCCGGTGAAGTCGGTGTTTTTCAGCACCGCACCACGCAGGTCGGCATGGCGCAGGTCGGCATCGATGAAACGGGTATGGCTGAGGTTGGCATTACGCAGGATGGCGTAGGCCATATTCGCGCCGCTAAGATTGGCATCACCCAGGTTGCTCTTGCGCAAATTGGTACCCACCAGCGTCGCCCCTTGCAAATCGACACCGGTCAGATTGCCCAGCGACAGGTTGGCGTAGGCCAGATCCGCACCGGTGAATTGTGAACCACGCAGGTCGCCACCCGAGAGGTTGGCATTATGCAATCTCGAACCGCGCAGATCCATCGACACCAGCTGCACACCCTCCATAAAGCAGTTGCTCCAATTCACCCAGGGCTGGGGAATGGCATTGCAGTCCGAGAATTCATGTTCCTCCCAAGGCTGCAAATAGAGCGCGCTGCCCACCACGACCGCCAGCAACAGGGCCACCGCCACGCCGCGCAGAAAGTAGTTCTGCTTACTGTGCTTCGCCGCCTCGGTAATCGCAGTCTTGATCTCGCGATGGCGCAGTATTTCGGATTCTTCCCAGGCCCGCCGGTCATCATCGGAGCAGCGCCGGTCACGCGGCACACCCGCGGAGGTGGTTTCATCCTGGCCACGGCGGTCACGCGCGGCGCGCTCGTCCTCGCGCATGCGGGCGATCATCAGCCGCTCGTAGGCAGCGGCATCCTGCAAATCGGCCTTCATTTCCTTCGGGATCAACACCGGCACTTCAGACACGGACTGCCAAGTCTGCTGATCAACACTGAGTTCATCACATTCACGAATACGCCCCAGCAGGATAAAGCGGGTGATCTGCCCGGCCGGAAAGGGGCCGCGAACCTCGCCGCTCCGGCGCGTATACCATAATTGTCTTGTTTGCATTATTTTTGACCCCTCAGCGGGCTATGATAGGAATCTCGATCAATACAGCGGCAGATAGCAACGGTCTATTAACGATCCAAACCAACCATGCAAATTAAGGGCCCACAAACACCACCCGCCCCATCGGCAGCCACAGCAACAGGCCCGGCATCCCTGTCGACGGCCGCCATGGTGCAGAGCTGGGGCAGCGGACTGGCGCTGCAAGCCAAGGTGACACAAAACCCACAGGCCGGCCCGCCGCTGCTGGAGATCAACGGTCGGCTGCTGCAGGCCAGCAGCGGCCAGCCACTCATCCCCGGTCAACAGCTACGGCTGGAAGTCATCCGTCCCGCCGTGGATGCCGCGCTGAAATGGCTCAGCCCCGCAGGCCTGACCAACATCACCCTGCCTGCCCCCACCCCGCCCTGGCAGGCGGGGCAAATACTCCAGGCCCGCAGCCTCCCACAGCCGCCGGGCGGGCCGCCGCTGCTGCACATTGACGGCAAACGCTTGCCCCTCAACCCACCATCATTGCCGCTGCCGGCGGGACAGACCCTGACACTACAGGTACTCAACCCGGGCCAGCCCGTCGCGCTGCGGGTGCTGGATGTCTCCCTCGTCTCGCAACAGGCCGTGCGTGATGCCCTGCCCCGCCAATTACCGCTATCATCACTGCTGGCCCACCTGCACAGCATCACTGACGCCGCTCAGTCACACAGCAACAAATTGCCCGCAGAGATATTGCAACAAGTGCAGCAGATTCTTGACCGGTTACTCCGGCACGATGGCGTGGGCCGGGCGGAAGGCTTACAACAGGCGCTGGCCAATTCCGGTATTTTTTTCGAGGCACGGCTGGCCGAAGCCCTGCGTTCAAACCTGTCCTTCGCACAGACCGCACAACAGCTGGGCGGCGACCTCAAGGGTGGACTGTTGGGCCTACTGTCGCTGCTGCTGGGACTGCGCATAGCCACCGGCGCCCCGTCAACCCACGGCGCCCCAAAACACCCTGCCGAGGTGCCGCCGCCCCTGCCCAACAGCCAGCCCTTCGCCCAGCCGCGCATGCCGGCCAACGCCACATCGTTACTCAATCTGGGTCTGCCGCAACAGCTACAGGAACTGCTGCGCCAGGTGGACGGCGGTCTAGCCCGTATCCAGCTCAGCCAACTGGCCACCAACGCCGAAGACGACGGCCGGCGCAGCTGGCTGCTCGACCTGCCCCTGCGCCACGGCGATCAGTTCGACCTGTTGCAGATCCGTATCGACGAGGAGCGCAGAGGCAAAGGCAGGGGATCGGATAGTCTGTGGCGTGTCACCCTCGCCGTCGAGCTGGAGGACCTCGGCGAAATACACATCCGGGTAACGCTCAGCGGCGGCGTGATCAGCGCCACCTTCTGGGCCGCAAACGACCACACCGCCGAGCTGTTCACACAACACCTGGGCGAACTGCAACAGCGCCTGCAGGCCGCCGGGCTGCGCGTCGGCAACCTCAGCGCCCGCCACGGCAGCCCGCAGACCATGGACGAAAGACCCAGCCTGCCCTATGTGTTGCTGGACGAGGAAGCATGAGCAAACAACCCACCACCGCCGTGGCCCTACACTATGACGGTGACAAAGCACCGACGATCACCGCCAAGGGCAGTGGTGAAGTTGCCGAGCAGATCATCGCGCTGGCCAGGGAACACGGTATTCCGCTACAGGAAAATGCCGCCCTCAGCGAGCTGCTGTCGCGGCTGGATCTGGGCACCGAGATTCCCCCAGAACTGTATCTGGCGGTGGCGGAGGTGATTGCCTTCGCCTATCTGTTAAGTGGAAAACGACCTGTGGAAAACGAGTAGGAGCGGGCCATGCCCGCGATAGTTTATGGCACACAAGCAGAGATATCCGCCACTGTAGGAGCGCCTTCAGGCGCTCCTGCAAAAAGTCAGGATAGCTGTTGCGAGCCGCTCAGCTCACCTTTTCCAGCTTCTGCGCCAGCACCAGCAATTCGGCTTCACCACGAGCCAGGCCACAATCTTCCATCACCTCTTCCAGTTCGACACCCTTGCCCATCAGGCGGGCGGCATGACGGTAGTTGTCGCCGGAGGGCTCGTGTAATTCCAGCTCATCCTGACGGCGGCCGAGCATTTGCAGGCGCTGTTCCTGCTGCGCCAGGTGTTCACCCAGCTTAACCGCACCGGAACACATGACGGCCACATCGGCCTGCAGGATTTTGAGACTGTCCTGCTGTTTTTCCAGCCGGGCGCGCAAGCGGCCATTGGCCGAATAAGCGAACAACAGCGCGCCCAGGGCCGTCACCAGCCCGGCAATGGCAAACACATCAAACGACACGCTCAACATACTCAGGTCTCCCGCACCCATGACTCAAAAGCACGATCCAAAAGCGGATCAGAGCATCATCTCAGCCCATTCTTCATCGGTGAGCAGCCGGTTGAGATCCACCAGAATCAATAGCTCATTGTCGTGACTGGCCACGCCCTGGATAAACTTAGCGCTTTCTTCAGTGCCAACATTCGGTGCCGCCTCCATCTCGGAAACACGCAGATCCACCACCTCGGCGACACTGTCGACGAGGATGCCCACCACCTGGTCATCGGACTCGATAATGACGATGCGTGTGGAGTCATCCATCTCTTTCGGTATCAAGCCGAAGCGCTTGCGGGTGTCGATCACGGTCACCACATTGCCGCGCAGATTGATAATCCCCAGCACATAATCCGGGGCGCCCGGCACCGGGGCGATCTCCGATACACGCAGCACTTCCTGCACCTGCATGACGTTGATGCCGTACTTTTCATTCTCCAGCCGGAAGGTGACCCAACGCAGTTCCTGCTCGACCCCGGCGCTATTGGCACTACTCACTGATGTGTTCATTAACCTCTACCCCGTGTCTGATTCGCTTAGTAACCTGTCAATGTATCGTCACATTCCGTCCACTCTGTAATCAGAAGCACGTTCCGTACCACATTCCACATAATGGACAATAGGAAAGTGTTACTGTGAAACGGATATATTCGAGCTGCTTGCCGCGCCACAGGGGACACGGAGAACTCAAAAAATCAGGTAACTATTCAGCACAAAAAAAGTGAAAAAACCTTGGTGCCGGTGTTTGTCAACATAGTTGTCGCCTCGATCTACGCAGCCTGATTTAACTCAGACTGTTCCTTCTCCGGGTTCAACCAGACCTGCTCCGGTAGCTCCCAGTTCCTGATCTCACCACTCCAGCGGTTGGGGTGACGTGCCCTGG
>DRKN01000093.1 GCA_011051755.1 Gammaproteobacteria bacterium | reverse complement strand
GGCAACAAAAAGCCTACCAGTTACTGAAGAAAGTAAAAATGTAGACAGAGCCTTGAACCCTGTTTTTGTCTATCTAGATGATAAATAAGGGATAGTTTGTCGTTCTAAGAAAGGAACCTCAGTTTAACCACAACACTCAAGCTTTACATGAATATATTATTCCAGCTAATTGAAAAGCATGCATATTTCGTGCGTTTGCCCTGGCTGTGTCTCCTGAGTCGCCCTACCTCCTGCCTCCATGCAGTCGTGCTCACGCCCCTCGCCTAAGAGCACATACTTTTGCCAGGTGAATACAAACTAAATTCGAGCACCACTTATATAAATTATTTAATTTCCTGAATAGAGTATTCCTGGTTTGGTGGACGCCCAATACGCCCACCGAGGATAATTTGTATGGCAACGGAGGCGGCAACGGTACGATTGTCCGCGCCGATCTTGGGAAACATTTGCTCCAGATGTTTATTCACGGTTCTCGGACTCATTTCAAGAATTTCGGCAATTTCCCGATTGGTCTTACCGTGCGCCAACCAAAGCAAAACTTCTGCTTCACGGTAGGTTATGGCCAACCTCTGTTCCAGAATTGCCGGATCAATTTCAACATTGGGCGATTGGATTTTTAGAAGATATTCATCTTCTTCGGTCTGTTTGAAATAGTACACTGTCAGCATCGTGTCCTGTTTGCTCACGGGCAAGGCCAAATCGTGTCCAATCTGACCATTGGGTAACCAGCGACTGAAGCGTTCCTCCAGCCTTATTGAGTCCGCTGCTGTTTGTGCTTGATCCAACAAGGTTTGAGCCTCTGGGGTCGCCCATAAAATATGTCCTCGATTGTCGATGCAAAAGACATATTGACGCAGTGAATCCAGCGCCTTTTGCGCCTCCATCAACATGCGTGTGCTGTTGATGTGCTGACGGATACGCACCAGTAATTCCTCGGGGTGAATCGGCTTGACAATGTAATCATTGCCCCCGGCGTCAAAAGCCTTGACGATGTGCTCAACGTCACTGAGGCCGGTCATGAAAATAATCGGAATCAGCGGTAATCGCTTGCGGATCTCACCGGCACATTCAAAACCGTCCATCACCGGCATCATGGCATCCATTAAAATGATATCGGGCGTAATTTTCTCAAGTACATTCATGGCCTGTTGACCATTGAGTGCGATCAAAACCGCAATGCCCGCTTCATCCAGAGCAAGATTGACCATGCTCAACGAATCCGGTGAATCATCCACAACCAGCACGGTTGTCTTGTCCTTGAATCTCTGCATCAGGGTTCCCTGCCATTGGATCCAGCCAGTTCACCAATCATGTGGACAATACTATCGAGATCACATTTATCCGTTAGTGCTCTTATTTTTGCAACCCAGGGCGATTGTGGATACTGTGATTCAAGAGATTCAATACATTCCATCACCCCTTTCAAGTAACCCATGCTTGCAAAATTTCTCAATGAATCCATTGTGTCAGGATCTGGAAGGAATGCTTCACCATTGCCGCTGTCCCTTGAATTTGTTTGCGAAATTTCTTGAATGCCTCGCCACTGCAAATCGAGACAGCGCTGCAATTGTTTAAGCAGTTTTTCAATACGCACCGGCTTATTGATATAAGCATCAAATCCCGTCTCTTTTTGCTGCAAAGTGGCATTTTCATACGGATCGGCCGAAAGGAGGATGATGGATTTTTTGAAACCACGCTGGCGAAGCTCTTCCAATAACTGCCAACCATTCACTTCAGGCATATTGATGTCCAGCAAGAACAAATCAATCGACTGAAGCCGTCCTTCCAACAGGGCAAATGCCTGTTCGGCCGACTCTGCCTGATGAACGACAAAACCTAGCGGCTGCAATAAATCACTTATCAGATGCCGATGACTGCTTTCATCATCGACAATCATGATATGGCGAGATTTCCCTTCATAACCACAGATGTTGGCATGATCCTGATTCACCGTAAGCCGCTCGTCCACGCTCGGTAAAAAAAGACTCAGACAAAACTCCGTGCCCTGTTCAAGCTGACTTTTCAGTTCAAGATTGCCTCCCATCATTTCTACCAGCAGGCGGCTAATCGACAAACCCAGCCCAGTACCACTAATCAATTGAGTCTGTTTATTATGTACTCGCTCAAAAGGTTCGAAAATCCTCGACTGGTCATCCTTGGCAATGCCGATGCCTGTATCTCTGACGATCATGCGGGAAACCTGATTCCGGTAGGTGATTTGCAACTCGACTTTACCTTCAAGGGTAAATTTTATGGCGTTGGACAGCAAATTCAATAAGATTTGTCGCAGCCGCTTCTCATCGGTGGAAACAAACCGGGGCAGTTCCGCCTGACAAATAACAATAAAATCAATGCCTTTATCCTTGGCCAATGGCCGAAACATGTCGTCAAGCTGTTGAATCAACAAACGCAGATCCACCGTATCACGGCGCAAGTCAAATTTATGCGCCTCGATTTTTGAAATTTCCAGCAGGCCTTCAATGACATCTGCAAGATGTTCACTACTGCGCCTTATCACCGATGAAATTTTTTGGTTTTTTGCATCCAGCCGGGTGTCGGCCTCCATTAGCTGGGAATAACCAAAAATGGTGTTCAGTGGTGTCCTTAATTCATGACTAACGCCTGACAAATAGCGCGACTTAGCCTGATTGGCTGCATTGGCCGTATCACGTGCCTGCGCCAATTCTATTGCGGTTTGCTCATGTGCCTCTGCTTCATTGGCCAACAATTCTGCTTGAAGCCGTGTTTCATTGAGAGCGAAGCGGGCACTTTGCTGGGCCAGCACATAAAGCCAGACCAAGACACCGGTGATCAACATCAAGAGGAAAAATACTTGCCATAATGCATCGCTGATTAATATCAAATCAGCTTCTGTCTTGTTCTGCTGACCATAAAAAACCACCGTAAGCAAACCTGCGATAATGCCGGTGGTTATGAAGAACATGCCCAAAAAATGTCCCGTGACAGAATGCAGTCGCTGGTGAATGAACGCCGGCAGTATCCGACTGAATAGTGACGATGATTGTACCGATAAGTGGGCATGCGGGCGGCACTGATTACCACAACGGGAATCCAATGCACAGCACAATGAGCAAATCGCGCCATCATAACTCGGACACTGACTCATATCTTCGTGATCAAAACAGTTTTCACAGACCTGGCAACGTTGTTGTGTTTCCTTATGTGGCGATCCAGGCACGGCATCCTCCTCCGCTTGACGACAAAGATAATACCGCCCCCGAGTGAGGCAGGCGATGAGTGGTACCGTAACAAAGGGGATCAGCAAAGATATGAAGGCGGCCAGGGCCTCTGCAATCTCGCCAAAAAGCCCCCAATTAGCGAGAATACCGACGCAAGAGGCGATAAACATCGATACCACACCCACTGGGTTGATGTCGTACAGGTGGCTGCGTCTGAACTCGATATGCGCCGGACTCAGGCCCAGCGGCTTGTTGATCACCAGATCCGCTACCACGCAAGCCACCCAGGCGACCACCAGACAGCCGTAGGTAATCAAAATACTTTCAAAGGCCTGATAAAGTCCAAGCTCCATCAGCATCAGGGCAATCGTCACATTGAACAGCAGCCACACCACACGCCCCGGATGACTGTGCGTCAACCGTGAGAAAAAATTACCCCAGGCGATAGATCCGGCATAGGCATTGGTAACATTGATCTTCAACTGTGAAATGACCACAAAAATACCCGCCAGCCACAGCGCCATATCGGGATTCACCGTAATGTAGCTAAATGCCACGGCATACATATGTGCCGGGTCATCAGCCAAGGTGGAAGATAAGCCGTGATTCAGGGCGAGCACGGCGAGAAATGAGCCAATAAACAGCTTGATGACACCAAATATCACCCAACCCGGCCCGGCGCCCACCACGGCCAACCACCATTGGATTTTATTCTGTTGGGTTCGCTCCGGCAAAAACCGCAAAAAGTCGGCCTGTTCGCCATTCTGGGCAATCAGGGGAAAAATCACCGCTGCCGCCGCACCAAACAGCAGCAGTTGAAACCCTTGCTCTCCCCCGGCAGCAGAACCGCCAAACGTGAGCCATTGTGAAAAGGCTTCAGACTCGTGCATGCCGATAAACACCAACGGCAGGATTTGCAGAAATAGCCACAAAGGTTGTGTCCAGGCCTGAAAATGGGAAATACGCGTGATGCCGTGAGTCACCAGAGGAATCACCACGATGGTGCTGATGAGATAGGCCAGCGACATCGGAATGCCCGTGGTCATATTGATGGCCATCGACATGATTGCTGCTTCAATGGCAAAGAATATAAAGGTGAATGAGGCGTAAACCAGTGATGAAACGGTGGAACCGATATAGCCAAAACCGGCGCCACGGGTGAGAAGGTCGACATCGATGCCATCGCGCGCGGCATAATAGGCTAGTGGCAACCCGGACAGAAAGATAATGCCTCCCACCACCACTATCGCCCACATGGCGTTGGTGAAACCGTAATTCAGGGTGATGGTGCCGCCGATGGCCTCCAGTGCCAGGAAAGAAATAATGCCCAACGCGGTATTGGCAACCCAAGCTGTGGACCAGCGTCGTGCCCGTTTGGCGGTATAACGCAGGGCATAGTCTTCCAACGTTTCATTGGCTACCCACTGGTTGTACTCGCGCCGGATGCGTTGTGCGTCTTTATTCTTGTTCATCGAGATCTGTTGCACCTATTGCATCGCCGGCACTGGCCGCCACCGCGTGGCGGTCAGTCGCCCGGCTCAGATGAGCTGAGATAAACACCGATATGAGTAAGTCTACCGCAAATTCGCTGATAAATGACGCCAAAGGGGCCGCTGCTCATTGTTCACCCAACGGCGTTGGCGCTCGCTGATGTGGACCAACCACACGGCACTCGCGCCGCCTTGGCGGACAAAAAATGCGCACCGGCAGGACGGTCGAAATGATGGAGAACAGCCCCTAGCCTAAACAGCATTTTTCCACCATGCGTCATTTGACGTATGCCGCTGTGCCACATGACGAATTCTCCCCCTGTCCATGCATCGATAGACTAGCACTTAGATCCTGCAAGTACTCGTGCTTGCGGGATCCAGCTAAAACCTCAAGAAAGCCGCCGGAACTGTTCATTTATCGCATTTTCAGCGCTTTCCATTGACATTTGTCGATCTCTCATCGGCCATTGGCTGTAGCCACAGGAAACTCGAAATGCAAATGAAAAATGTAGTTGGGACGTCACTGCTTGTGGGTGGCCTACTCGCTGTAAGCAGCACGCCGGCTCTGGCCGGTGGGAAAATTGTCATTGACGATACCCGTTGGGTCAGTTTTGGCGCCGGTATCCGCACCTCCATTGCCTCGGTGAGTGATGCCGCACCCGATGGTAGCAGCCGCGCCAGTAATTTTAACCTGGAAAACATGCGCCTGTATGTCTCCGGCCAAGCCACTAAAGATTTCAAGTTCTATTTTGGCACCGACAAGATGTGGGGTGAATATGGTGTGCTGGACGCCATCATCCAGTATGAACCCGGCAAGGCATTCAATGTGTGGATGGGCCGCATGCTGACCCCGGCTGATCGCATAGAAATGAATGGCCCGTTTTATGGACTGACCTGGGGACAATATACCGTTCCACTTTATCCGTCAGACAACGATATCAATAATGGCGCCAATGGCGTGGCCGGTACTTACGGCCGTGACGAAGGCATCACCGCCTGGGGTAGCTTGGGAAAATTCCAGTATGCGGTCGGCATATTTGATGGCTATAGCGGTGCTGAAAACCAGAGTGATGCGCCCTTGTACACGGCCCGTTTTGCGTACAACATCCTGGATCAGGAATCCAATCCGGGCTACTACACCAGCAGCACCTATTTTGGCAAAGGCGGTGACATCCTGACCCTGGCCCTTTCGGTTCAATCACAGGATGACGGATATGGCACGTTCACACAATCGGGTTCATTCACGGGCTATGCCATCGATGGCCTGTTTGAAAAGCCGCTGACCGGTGGCGCAGCGGTCACGGTCGAAGCGGAGTACAAGTCTTTTGACGTCTCCACCCGTGCGGCAACACCGGTCTTTTCGATGTTTGATGGTAAGGCCTATTTTGCCAGCTTTGCTTATCTGCTAGGCAACACCGGCGGCCCGGGAATGTATCAACCTTATGTGCGCTACACCAATAACAGTCCCTCGGCAGGCGTAAGCAGCTCACTGACCGAGCTAGGCGTCAACTATGTGATCTCAGGCCATAATCTCAGATTAAACCTGAATGTGACCAATGGTGACGCCAATGCCAGTGGCGCCAAGGGTGATGACACCACCGCCGTTACCTTTGGCATGCAATTCCAGATTTAAGCATACCGCCTATACAGAACAGGAGAGTCGATCATGATAAGAACAACGCTGAAAAAACTGGCGTTAGCAACGGCAATCACCACCTTATCCCTGGCCAGCGCGGGTCTGGCCTGGGCCGAAGACACCATCAAGGTTGGTATATTGCATTCATTGTCCGGCACCATGGCCATTTCAGAAACCACCCTGAAAGACACCATGCTGATGCTCATCGATGAGCAAAACAAGAAAGGTGGCCTACTGGGTAAAAAACTCGAAGCCGTCGTTGTCGATCCGGCCTCCAACTGGCCCTTGTTCGCAGAAAAAGCGCGCGAACTTATTTCCAAGAACAAGACCAATGTGGTCTTTGGCTGCTGGACTTCTGTTTCCCGTAAATCCGTACTGCCGGTATTCGAGGAACTCAATAGCATTTTGTTCTATCCCGTGCAATACGAAGGTGAAGAATCCTCAAAAAATGTGTTTTACACCGGTGCGGCACCGAATCAGCAAGCCATACCTGCCGTTGAATATCTGATGGATGATATTGGTGTCGAACGGTGGGTGTTGGCTGGCACCGATTATGTCTACCCACGCACCACCAATAAGATCCTTAAGGCCTATCTCCTTGCAAAAGGCGTCGCTGAAAAAGACATCATGATCAATTACACACCTTTTGGTCATTCCGACTGGCAGTCCATCGTTTCCGATATCAAAAAATTCGGTAGTGCTGGCAAGAAAACCGCGGTGGTATCGACGATCAATGGCGATGCTAATATCCCCTTCTATAAGGAACTGGGCAATCAGGGCATTTCTGCTGAAGATATTCCCGTGATTGCATTTTCGGTCGGTGAAGAAGAGCTTTCCGGCCTTGACACCAAGCCTCTGGTCGGCCACCTTGCTGCGTGGAATTACTTTATGAGCGTTGAGTCGGATGAAAATGAAGACTTCATTAGTGCCTGGAAAACGTTCATCAAGGACAAAAAACGGGTGACGAATGACCCCATGGAGGCACACTACATCGGCTTTAACATGTGGGTGAAGGCCGTTGAAAAAGCCGGCACCACGGATCCCTCAGCCGTTCAGGAAGCGCTGATCGGTGTCAGTGTACCCAATTTATCCGGGGGATACTCGGCAATGATGCCCAATCACCACATCACTAAACCGGTACTGATCGGTGAAATTCAGAAAGATGGCCAATTTGATATTGTTTGGGAGACCTCGGGGCTGGTGGCGGGTGATGCCTGGTCCGACTATCTACCGGGCTCCAAGGATCTGATTGCGGACTGGCGCACACCGCTGTCTTGCGGAAGCTACAATGTCAAAACGAAAAAGTGCAGTGGCCAAAACTACTAGCCATGATATTGAGTGACATGAATATCGAAAAAAATACAGTTGTATTTTCACGTTTTTAGAGAAGGGGGACATAGGCTGCAAATGAATGGTTGATTCGTTTGTAGTTTATGCCCCTTTATTTATCGGTGATTGTTAGATGCACCCTTGAGTTTTAAGCATTCAAAATGAGACCACATATGTCGCCATTTTCAATAGCAGCTCTAGTAAAAAAACCGATTTCACTATTGCTGTTTCTGTGCATTATCAGTATCCCTGCCCCACAGGTTATGGCCGAAGAAATACCAGGTAACAATTTACTGGATGATGCCTGGAAAACGCTGTCCAGTAAAAACTACAACAACAAAGCCAAAGCCCTTGAAACCATCGCACGGCAAAACCCACCGCAAGCCCTTGCCGTCATGAAGGCCATGCTGGAAGGACAGCTATATTACTCCAAACACAACAAGGCACTGTATTTTTTACAAGAAACCGGGGAGCACTATACCTTCAGCCCCGTTTTTTATGGTGAACAGATAAGCCAGAAAAACAGGCGCGGCTTTAAGAAAGTAAAAGTCAATAACCGTCTGCGCAGCACCATTCGTCAACTGCTCGCGGTAATTCAGCTCAAACACAAGGATGCTGACATCAGACTGGCGGCCGCACAGGAGCTTTTGAAAAACCCCGATCTTAGCGCCTCCCATTTGATTGAAAAAGCAGCAAAAAATGAAACCGACAGCCGGGTAATTACCACCATGCGAACACTGCTGGCCGTCATTCAGATTGAAAATGGTAATGAAACCGAACAACGATCAGCCATCGAAACACTTTCCCAAAGCCTCAATTCTTCAGCCATGAATGCATTGAGAAACTATCAGGCACCAACTGAAGCACTAAAAAACGCGGCCCTCTCAGCCATCAAGAAGATCAACGATAAACGTGATCTTTATGCCAAGGCCGAAACAGTATTTTTTGGCCTGAGCCTGGGCTCGGTACTGGCGTTATCGGCCATTGGCCTTGCCATCACTTTCGGTGTGATGGGGGTTATCAATATGGCCCACGGCGAACTCATGATGATCGGCGCCTACACCACCTATGTGGTTCAGCTATTAATGCCGAACAATATTGGCGCTTCGATACTGGTGGCCATTCCAGCGGCCTTTATTGTTTCCGGGCTGGTGGGCGTTGCCATTGAACGCAGTGTCATTCGCCATTTATACGGTCGTCCACTGGAAACCCTGCTGGCCACTTTTGGTGTCAGTCTGGTTTTGCAGCAAATGGTGCGTACGATTTTTTCGCCGTTGAATCGTAGTGTCGAGACACCGGAATGGATGTCCGGCGCCTGGCAAATCAATGAAGTGTTGGCGCTAACCTGGAATCGATTATACATCATTCTTTTCTGTCTGGCGGTATTTGCGGCTCTCATTATGGTGATGAAAAAAACGACCCTGGGTTTGCAAGTTCGTGCGGTGTCACAAAATCGCACCATGGCGCGCGCCATGGGCGTGCGCTCAACATGGGTTGATGCATTGACCTTTGGCTTGGGCTCCGGCATTGCCGGCTTGGCCGGCGTGGCACTGAGTCTGCTGACCAATGTAGGTCCCAATCTCGGTCAGGCCTATATTATTGATTCCTTCATGGTGGTGGTATTCGGCGGTGTCGGTAATCTGTGGGGTACCTTGGTGGCCGGTATGAGTCTTGGGGTCATCAACAAACTGATAGAGCCTTGGGCCGGGGCGGTACTGGCAAAGATCCTGGTGCTGATTTTTATCATCCTGTTCATACAGAAACGACCCAAGGGGCTATTCCCTCAACGCGGCCGGGCGGCGGAGGACTGATTCATGTTGTTGATGAATATTCTAAAAAATGACCGGCCGGGCGTCTGGTTGCTGGCCACCCTGTTGGTCGTGAGCATCGTCGTACCAGTGCTGAATCTACTGGTAGCGGAGAGCAGCATCTTTCACCTGTCCACGTACACCGTTACCCTACTCGGTAAATATCTGACCTATGCCCTGCTCGCCCTAGCCGCCGATCTGGTGTGGGGTTATCTCGGCATTCTCACCCTGGGCCATGCCGCCTTTTTCGCCCTGGGCGGCTACGCCATGGGGATGTACCTGATGCGCCAGATCGGTGAACGCGGCGTGTATGGTGACCCGGTGTTGCCGGACTTCATGGTTTTTCTCAACTGGCAGGAACTGCCGTGGTTTTGGTTCGGCTTCGACCAGTTCTGGTTCGCTGCATTGATGGTCATGGTGGTGCCCGGCATACTTGCTTATGTGTTCGGTTATCTGGCGTTCCGCTCCCGGGTCACCGGCGTGTATCTGTCCATCATCACCCAGGCCATGACCTATGCATTGATGCTGGCCTTTTTCCGCAATGAAATGGGTTTTGGCGGCAACAATGGCCTGACGGATTTTAAAGATATTCTGGGTTTTGATCTGCGCGCGGACAGCACCCGCATCGCCCTGTTCCTGGCCTCGGCAGCGGCTCTGGCCATCGGTTATGTGTTGAGCCGAATCATCGTCAGCTCGCGACTGGGGCTGGCCAGTGTCGCCATTCGGGATGCCGAAAGCCGCAGCCGTTTCTGCGGTTACCGGGTCGAGAACATCAAATTATGGGTTTTTGTTTTTTCTGCCATCATGGCAGGCGTTGCCGGTGCACTGTATGTGCCACAGGTCGGCATCATCAATCCCGGTGAATTTTCTCCTCTGAATTCCATTGAGCTACTGATCTGGGTCGCCATTGGTGGCCGTGGTACGCTCTATGGCGCAGTCATCGGCGCCATGCTGGTGAACTATTCCAAGACCTATTTTACCGCTGCATTACCCGAAATGTGGTTGTATGCACTGGGCGCCCTGTTCATACTGGTCACCCTATACCTGCCCAAGGGCATTGTCGGGCTGCGCAACATGCGGAGAGAAAAAACATGAAAGCCATGCAGATCTTGCGCGAATTTTCACGTCGCGACCGGGTCTTTGATTTTCTGGTAAAGGCTGTACCTCCTGAGCTTGATGTCAGTCACAATATTATTTTATACCTTGAAGGTCTCAATAAAAGTTTCGATGGTTTCAAGGCCATCAATAATCTCAATCTGTACATTGAAACCGGCGAGTTGCGCTGTATCATCGGCCCCAATGGCGCGGGAAAATCCACCATGATGGATATCATCACCGGAAAAACCCGCCCCGACACGGGCCAGGCCTGGTTCGGGCAACGCCTGAATCTATTGGAGATGGACGAACCGGAGATTGCCGAGGCAGGCATCGGACGAAAATTCCAAAAACCGACCGTGTTTGAAAACCTCACGGTATCCCAAAACCTCGAACTGGCCATGTCACAGGACAAACGGGTCTGGCCACTACTGGTGGCAAGACTCAGCACGGAACAGCGTGAATTGATCGATGAAGTGCTGACCATCATCGGCCTCAACGAGTTAGCTAGCGATCCGGCTGGAAAGCTTTCTCACGGTCAAAAACAGTGGCTGGAGATCGGCATGCTGTTGATGCAAAAGCCGGCCTTGCTGCTGGTGGACGAACCGGTGGCAGGCATGACGCATCAGGAAATGGAGCGTACCGCAGAGCTGCTCACTTCATTGGCCGGCAAACACACGGTCATCGTGGTGGAGCACGACATGGATTTTGTGCGCTCCATTGCGCGCAAGGTCACGGTATTGCACCAGGGGAGTGTGCTGGCGGAGGGCAGCATGGCCGAAGTACAGTCAGATCCACGGGTAATCGAAGTCTATCTCGGTGAATGAGCCAATGAGCAAAAGAATCACATGTTAACAGTCCGTGGTCTCAATCAATTTTACGGTCAAAGCCACACTCTGTGGGATATTGAGCTTGATGTCAGCGAAGGCGAGTGCACTTGCCTGATGGGTCGCAATGGCGTCGGCAAAACCACTTTACTCAATTGCATCATGGGCGCCCTGCCGATTGCGTCTGGCGAGATCCATTACCGGGACATGGCCCTGCACACCCTGCCGATGGAGCAACGAGCAAAACAGGGGATTGGCTATGTGCCGCAGGGCCGGCAGATTTTTCCCATGCTGAGCGTGGAAGAAAATCTGCAAATTGGCCTACCGGCCCGCCCCGACCGTGCACGTAAGATACCGCAATTCATCTATGAACTGTTTCCGGTACTAAAAGAAATGCATCAACGTCGCGGTGGCGACCTGTCCGGCGGCCAGCAACAGCAACTGGCGGTGGGACGCGCCTTGGTCATTGATCCCAAATTACTGATTCTGGATGAGCCGACAGAGGGCATCCAACCCAACATCGTAGCGGAAATCGGCGATATCATCGGCAAGCTTAACCGCGAAATGGGTATGACGGTGTTGCTGGTGGAACAAAAACTACCCTTTGTAAAAAAGGTGGCCGATAAGTTCTGCATCCTCGACCGTGGACGTCCGGTCGCCAAGGGCCAGGTGGACAATCTCTCCAAAGAGCTGATCAAGGAATATTTAACCGTATGAATCCGGCGTCTTTGCTACAGGAGAAAAATACGACAGCTTCCGCTGGCTGGCTGGCACAACTGACGCTGGGTTTTGCACAAAACAATTCGCCCTCCCCTATTTCACGCAGCCGAATCAAATACAGCCGGCACATTGGCCCGCTACGTGTGCAACGCCCCTTTTATCCCGAGGGAAACCTCGCACATATCTATATTCTTCATCCACCCGGTGGCGTGGTCGGCGGCGATCAACTACAGATTACGCTGGAAGTCACCGACAAGGCCCAGGTGCTGTGTACCACCCCTGGCTCCGGTAAATTTTACTTGAGCGCCGGTGAATGGGCGTCTCTGCAACAGACCTTTTGCGTCAAGGCCGGCGCCAGTCTCGAATGGCTGCCACAGGAAAACATTCTCTTTGCCGGCGCTCGCTTGCGCGTCCGCACCCGCATCGAACTGGAAGATGACGCCGTCTTCATCGGCTGGGATGTCAGTTGCCTGGGGCGCCCCGCCAGCCATGAGCGGTTTGAACACGGCGCCTTTGATTCCCGCTTGTCGTTCTATCATAACCAGACACTGTTACTGGTGGAAAGCCAGCGCGTGCTCGACAGGAAAACCCTGTCCGCGGCAGCAGGCCTGCGTGATCACCCCATACAGGCGACCCTGTTGGCCTTTCCCTGTAACGAAGATCATCTTGAGACAGTACGTGAATATCTGACGAAAAATGGCGCGTCAACACCGCTGGGGGTCACGCTTATCGATGGCCTGCTGGTGGTTCGTGGCTTGGGAAACAACAGTGAAAGCTTGAAACGGAAGCTCACTGAAATTTGGCGCATATTACGCCCCAAACTGCTTGATCGTACTGCTGTGCCACCACGAATATGGGCAACGTAGGGTGGGCAGCGCCCACCGATTCTGCTCTAACCAGATATCAATGGTGGGCAATGCCCACCCTACACTGAAAATTCAGACGTGGTTTAGACACATGCTTGTAAACTTTACTCTTCTTTTAAAAAAGGCAGACCGATGGACTTAGCCCCGCGCGAAAAAGACAAACTGCTACTGTTTACCGCTGCATTGCTGGCTGAACGCCGACTGGCACGCGGCGTCAAACTCAACTATCCCGAGGCCATGGCCTATATCAGCGCCGCCATTATGGAAGGCGCCCGTGATGGCAAGACGGTGGCCGAACTGATGAACGAAAGCCGCCGGATACTCAGCGTGGAGCAGGTCATGGATGGCATCGCAGAGATGATTGATGAGGTGCAGGTCGAGGCCACCTTTCCCGATGGCACCAAACTGGTCACCGTTCATCAACCGATTAGCTGATGGTACAACAATTGGAGCAAACGATGATTCCGGGCGAAATGAAGATCCGCACAGGCGATATCGAGATCAATTCAGGACGTGCAACCTTGCGTATCGACGTCGCCAATAGCGGTGACCGGCCTATTCAAATTGGTTCGCACTATCATTTTTACGAGTCCAACACGGCCTTGAAATTCGAGCGTGAAAAAACCCGTGGCTACCGGCTCAATATCCCTGCCGGTACGGCAGTGCGTTTTGAGCCGGGGCAACATCGCAGCGTTGAATTGGTGATTTTTGCCGGCAAAGGTATCGTGTACGGCTTTCAGGGCAAGGTCATGGGCGCATTGAATAATTCGGCGGAGGAACAACAATAATGGCGACCATGAGCCGGCAGGCCTACGCGGAAATGTTTGGCCCCACCATTGGTGATAAATTGCGTTTGGCGGATACCGAGCTGTGGATAGAAGTGGAAAAAGACTTCACCACCTATGGCGACGAGGTCAAATTCGGTGGCGGCAAGGTCATTCGTGATGGCATGGGGCAATCACAGGCCATCTCCGCCGAGGTGGCCGACCTGGTCATCACCAATGCGCTGATTATCGATCACTGGGGCATCGTCAAGGCCGACATCGGCATTAAAAGCGGCCGTATCGCCGCCATCGGCAAGGCGGGCAACCCCGATGTGCAGGACAATGTGGATATTGTTATCGGCCCCGGCACGGATGTGATCGGTGGCGAGGGCAAGATTATCACCGCCGGGGGCATCGACGCCCACATTCATTTTATCTGCCCGCAACAGATAGAAGAAGCACTGGCCTCGGGTATCACCACTATGCTCGGTGGCGGCACCGGCCCATCCACTGGCACCAATGCCACCACCTGCACACCGGGGCCGTGGAATATCCACCGTATGCTGGAAGCCGCCGAGGCCTTTCCCATGAATCTGGGTTTTATGGGCAAGGGCAATGCCAGTCTGCCCGATGCCTTGCACGAGCAGATCGCCGCCGGCGCCATGGGACTCAAATTGCATGAAGACTGGGGCACCACGCCGGCGGCCATTCACAATTGTCTGAACGTTGCAGAAGCCTTCGATGTGCAGGTAGCGATTCATACCGATACTCTGAACGAGTCCGGTTTTGTGGAAGACACCATTGCCGCCTTTGCAGGCCGCACCATTCACACCTATCACACGGAAGGCGCCGGAGGCGGTCATGCACCGGACATCATCCGTGCCTGTGGGCTCGACAATGTACTGCCCTCCTCCACCAACCCGACGCGGCCTTATACCGTCAACACCATTGATGAACATCTGGATATGCTGATGGTGTGCCATCACCTGGATGCCGGTATCGCCGAAGACGTGGCCTTTGCCGAATCCCGTATTCGCCGCGAAACCATCGCCGCCGAAGACATCCTGCATGACCTGGGCGCATTTTCGATGATTTCTTCCGATTCACAGGCCATGGGCCGGGTCGGTGAAGTTATTACCCGCACCTGGCAAACCGCGCACAAGATGAAGGTGCAGCGTGGCGCACTGCAGGGCGACAGCACTGACAACGACAATAACCGGGTGAAACGTTATATGGCAAAATACACCATCAACCCGGCCATTACCCACGGCATCGCCCATGAGGTCGGTTCGGTGGAAGTGGGCAAGCTGGCCGACCTGGTACTGTGGTCACCGGCCTTTTTCGGTATCAAGCCCACGCTGATTATCAAGGGGGGAATGATAGCCCATGCGCTGATGGGCGATGCCAATGCCTCGATTCCCACACCGCAGCCGGTGCACTCCCGTCCCATGTTCGGCAGTTTCGGTAAGGCCTTGGCCTCAACCAGTATGAATTTTGTTTCCGCTGCGGCCATGTCCGCGGGCATTGTTGAACAATTGGGATTACAAAAAAAAGTGGGGGTGGTGAAAAACTGCCGGAACGTCAAAAAACAGGACTTGATTCATAACCGCTACACACCGTATATCGAAGTCGATTCACAGACCTACGAGGTACGTGCCGACGGTGCGCTGTTGACCTGTGAACCCGCCACCGTATTACCCATGGCGCAACGTTATTTTTTGTTTTAGAACTTTATCTTAACGCCTTGTTTTAGAAAACGGTAATAAACAACCCTCACAGCAGGCTATTTCGCCACGTGAAAGCAGGGTATTGAAGAGTGCTGAATACCGTCATTCCCGCGCAGGCGGGAATCCAGCGTGTAGGAAACTTCGAGCACTCTGGATGAATCGCTCCAGTGAGAACCGGATCCCGGGACGGCAATCTCTGGATTCCGGCTAAAAACAGGCCGGAATGACGATAATCGCAGCACCCAAAACAGGCGCTTTTCTTAAAGAACCTACTGTTGCTAGGCGAGCTGCGGGGAATTCGACCCAGAGAGATTAAACCATGATTGAACTGACATACATTATTGATGCGGTGATGGATAAACGTGGCGACATCGACGGCCGACTGACCCTGCCCATCGAACAACGTGTGCGCAGTCGCCTGCGCACCAGGTTGGACGATGGCCGGGACGTAGGTCTGTTTTTGCCACGCGGCACCCTGCTGCGGGGCGGTGATCGACTGGGCAATGGTGACGGCCTGATCATTGAACTGATCGCCGCGGCCGAAACCGTTTCCACCCTCCATAGCGATGACCCCACCCTGCTGGCCCGTGCGGCCTATCACCTGGGCAATCGTCACATTCCCCTGCAAGTGGAAAAGGGCTGGCTGCGTTACCAGCACGACCATGTATTGGATGACATGGTGCGACAAATGGGCCTTGCAGTGATTGTTGAGCAAGCCCCCTTTGAACCGGAGGCCGGCGCCTATCAACAGGCCGCTGAAGGCCACCATCATTCACACAGCTATTCACATAACCACGAATAAGGAACATCCCATGACATCAAAAATACTACTGATCATTGGTATAGCCTTGACATCCCCGTTGGCGCAGGCGCATGACACTGGCCCGTCAACGGGTCTGCTGGCCCATGCCTGGGCCCACTGCGTTGAAATGGCGGGCACGGGATTCATCATTGCCGGGATTTTGCTCGTCGCCGCCCTGCTCATCGGCCTGTCCGGTCTATTGAGTAGCGCACACTCTGCACGGATACGGGCAAAAACAACAAACCATGCCTGACATTGACTTATCCAATCCTGGCCTGCCAGGCCTGCGTCTACTGCAGTTGATCAGTCCCAATCTGCCGACCGGTGCCTTTACCTATTCGCAGGGGCTGGAGTGGGCCGTTGAGTGCGGCTGGATACACAACAAAACGGACACTTGTCACTGGCTGAAATCCGTATTGGACGACAGCCTGCAAACTCTCGAACTACCTCTTTTAGTCCGACTGTTTGATGCCGTCAACAGTGACAATCACACGGAATTCCATTATTGGGCTCAGTGGCTGTACGCCAGTCGTGAAACCTCTGAACTCCGCAACGAAGAACAACAGCGGGCGCGAGCCCTGTTTAAGGTATTGCAACAGCTACCCGACAGCCACGACTGGCCGCCGCTGGAAAACTGGCGCTCTTCTCTCATGTGTTGCCAACTGGCAGCTTATGCGCTGGCTGCACATCATTGGCGGATTCCCCTGCGGAATTTACTCACGGGCTACACCTGGAGTTGGTTGGAAAACACGGTTGCGGCCGCCATCAAACTGGTGCCGCTGGGACAAACCGAAGGCCAGCAACTCCTGTACCAATTCAGCGCGGAAATTAACGTCGCCGTTGAACATGCCATCGCACTTGAAGATGACGCCATTGGCGCCAGCACACCGGCCCAGGCCATTGCCAGCAGCCTGCACGAAACCCAGTACAGCCGTTTATTCAGATCCTAACCCAAATGAACGGGATAAGTACCTTCACGAAATTTTTCCAAGGTACTAAATTAAGTGAGGAATAAAATATGAATTCAAAGGCCCCCTTGCGCGTTGGTGTCGGCGGTCCGGTCGGCTCCGGCAAGACCGCCCTGCTTGAGCAATTATGCAAGGCCATGCGCAATGACTACGACATCGCCGTGGTCACCAATGATATCTATACCCGCGAAGACCAACGCATCCTCACCGAAGCGCAGGCACTGGAAGCAGAGCGTATCGTCGGCGTAGAAACCGGCGGCTGCCCGCACACCGCCATTCGCGAAGATGCTTCCATGAATCTGGCCGCCGTGGAGGATCTGTCGCAGAAATTTCCGGGTCTCGACATCATTTTTATCGAAAGCGGTGGCGACAACCTCAGCGCAACCTTCAGCCCGGAACTGGCGGATCTGACGATTTATGTCATCGACGTCGCTTCCGGTGAAAAAATCCCGCGTAAAGGCGGCCCCGGCATTACCAAGTCTGACCTTCTGGTCATCAACAAGATTGATCTTGCCGAGATGGTGGGGGCATCCCTGGAGGTCATGAACATCGACAGTCAACGCATGCGCAGCAGCAAGCCCTTCGTCTTCACCCAGCTAAAAACCTGTGAAGGTCTGGATGTCGTGATTGATTTTTTAATCCGTGAGGGGATGTTGATGGCGAGCAACTCAACAACCACCCGCTAAAACGGCTGGATTACTCGTGAAGGGTGGGCGCTGTGGCCACGCATCAGACCGTTATCTGTCATTCCGCGTGAGCATAGCGCCCACCTCCATATCCAATGAAGGACATTACTCTTGACGTCTTTGATCACGCTGACTGGATCGGCGTTTATTGCGTTCATCGAGGTTCTTCAGAAATGACTTCAGCGCCTGTTCACCCCACTCTTTCGCCTCGGATTCGCTGCAAAACCCGCCCTGGCTCTTGGAAACCATTGTTTTCTTTGAGGTCACCCGGCGGGTGACTTCTGCGCGCCAACCAGCAGTGGCCTGCACCACCCGATAGTCGTATTTCTTAGCTTTCGCCATTTCGCGTCACTTCCTGGAATTTCAAAGTCATTGAATCGATGGGGTTATTGAGCTTGACCGTACCGCTAATAAACCACCAAACCAGCGGTCAATCTGACTGGCATCCGGCCTGAGCAAGCGTTGCCGGGAGCAGCGCGTATTGTAGCGCACTACACCGGCTTTCTCATTGTGCAAAAAATGGAGACTTGACCGTGTCTGACAGGCCAATCAATACCGTTCATCGATAAGCTATAAACTTATCCCACCTGGCTGCCGATGGAATAGCAGATCCTTGCCAGATACCGAT
This sequence comes from Gammaproteobacteria bacterium, assembly GCA_011051755.1. Classification (GTDB taxonomy): domain Bacteria; phylum Pseudomonadota; class Gammaproteobacteria; order SZUA-152; family SZUA-152; genus DRQN01. Next base: position 18,486 of record DRKN01000093.1, on the reverse strand, counting down.
CACTGTGCAAACAGGGACACGGACGCCATGAGCCTGCGAAGTAAAATCATTGCTATTACCATGATTGCCACCACCCTGATGGTATTGCTGGTCTTCTTTGTTTTTGAGAGCAAGTCCCGCATCCTGAGCGTTGAAGCACAGTGGCATGACTTCAATGAATATGCCGCCAAAAGCAACTACGCCCTGGCCAGAATCAATACCCACTTCGGTTATGGTGGATTCATCCATTATTTCAAGAATTACATCCTTCATCAGACAGACGATCTGCTGCCCAAGATCGATGAAAATCTACACGAAACCTACCACGCCATTGAAGAGTATCGCAGCCTGTCCCGATCAGATGAAGAAACACAGGCGTTGGAAAGTCTGCTCCATGTCGTCAACATCTATCAGTCAAAATACAAGTTTGCCCGCAAACTCATCGCCGAAGGCAACACGCCCCGCGAGGTCGAAATCCACGTGCAGGTCAACGACACCCCGGCCCTGACGGCGATTGATTTTCTGACCCGCAATGCCCTTGAGCAAAGCCGCAAACGTGAGTGGGAAACCAGTATGCAGTTGGCGGGCACCATTAGCTTCATCGATCTGGGAGCGCTGCTGATCCCGGTCATCGCCCTGGTTGCCGGCCTGCTGATCATCTTCATTCGCCGTATCATGGAAGCGAATCAAAATACCACTGCGGCCAAGGCCTACGCCGAATCACTGGTAGAGGCCGCCCCCGACGCCTGGTTGATCGTGGATTCTGACGGATACATCAGTGGCGTCAATGCCCGAACGGTATCCATGTTCGGTTATAGCAAGGAGGAAATACTGGACATGAAGGTCGAGTCCCTGATGCCTCCCCGCCTACGACATCAGCACGTCGGTCAAAGAACGACCTTCTTTGCCAAGCTACTGTCCCGGCCGATCGACAAGAGTGGTGATCTCATCGCCATATCGAAGGATGGCCGGGAATTTCCGGTCGAGATCTCCCTCAGCCACACGCGGAAGAATGGTCTGTCACTGGCTATCGCCGCCATGCGGGATGTATCGAGAAAGCGTAAGGCTGAGCAACGCCTCCGTCTCACCCAGCAGGTGTTTGAAATTACCGCGGAACCCATACTCATCACCGACAGCGAGAAACACATACTCGATATGAATGATGCATTCTGCCGCCTGACCGGGTACAGCCGCGAGGAATTGATGGGACAAACGCCGGCGATGCTGAGTTCTGGACGACATGACGCGGACTTTTACCAATCCATCTGGCAGTCACTGGAAAACAACGATCACTGGCAGGGCGAAGTCTGGAACCGCCACAAGGATGGCGAAGCCCGTCCGAACCTGGTCACCATCAGCGGCGTCAAGAACGACAGTGGCCAGGCAACCCACTTTGTCGCCACCTATTCGGATATCAGCAGCCTGAAGGAAAACGAAGATCGCCTGGAATTGCTCGCCCACTTCGACCAATTGACCAGTCTGCCCAACCGCATGCTGTTCCATGATCGCTTGCGTGGCGCACGCGCACGCGCCCACCGCAATCAGACCATCGTCGCCGTCATGTACGTCGATCTGGATGGTTTCAAGGCCGTCAACGATACCCTGGGACACGCCGCCGGGGATCAGTTACTGGGCAAGGTGGCTGCGCAGTTGCGCGCCTGTGTGCGTGAGGACGATACCGTCGCCCGTCTCGGCGGGGACGAGTTTGCCGTATTGTTCAATGGACTGGAGGACGCCGCCCTCATCGAACAACTGGCCGAGCGCATCGTCAACAGCCTGAACATCTGTGTGGACTGTGACAGTGGCCCGTTGCAGGTCAGCGGCAGCGCCGGCATCAGCATCTATCCGCTGGATGGCGAAAACGAGGACAGCCTGCTGGAACGTGCGGATCAGGCCATGTACGAGGCTAAACGACGCGGCAAACGACAATACTGTTTCTATGGCGACATCAAAAACAACCTGGGCTGAGTTCGCTATTTCTACTTAACCCGAATGAACTGGATAAGTACCTTCACGAAATAATTTTCTACAAAATACGCAGAAAACCCGGGGGTGCTCTCAACCATTTCAACAGTCCTGCCGAAATGATTGAAAACACCCCCTAAGGTACTAATTCATCAAATCGACACGCTTGCCCTGTTCGCGCAGGCGATCTGCGCGCACATCGATATAGCGCTGAAATTCCGGCTCATCGCGATAGGCCCCGGAGGCCACGTAGTCCAGTATCGACTGTAGATGGAAGGCCTTCAGGTAGGCCTCGGCGCGAAATACCTCGTTGCCCGCTTTATCCAAAAACAGCAGTGACGGTGCATAGTTGATCTGTAGTTTTTTCGCCCACTGACGGGCGCTGAGGGATTCCCCGCGTGGCGTCTTCAGCATCTCGTCCGACCACATATCCACCTGGAAGACATCAAAACGCGCAAGCTGCTCGCGGCTCTGCGGACGTTTGAAGATGTCCAGATGCAGCTCATCGCAATTGGGACACTGTTTCTGCTCAAACAGCACCAGCCGGTAACCACTGCTGGAACGGGGCGCGGCCGCCAGTTGATCCAGCGGCAGAATAAACGCCTCGCGGTGCAGTTTGCCGCTGACAGGCGCCGACTTGACCCGCTGATAATACTCGGCAAAACGCTCCTTTTTTTCGCCGTGCTGTGCGACATACTCCAGCGCCGCCTTGAACTTGGCGGGCTTGTAATAACCATTGACACGCAGGGCAAGCTCGCCCTGCTCGTCGAGAAACAGCAGTGTCGGCGTAAACATGACACGCATCTTCCGCGCAAACGCCTTTTCGCTCATGGTCTCGCCATCCAGCCAAGTCACCTCGCGGTCGCCCCACATGTTGATGGCCAACACATCCACCGTGGCACGCGCCTTGTCGGCGATATCCTGCTGGGCGAAGTTGACTTCGATAAGTTTCTTGCAGTAGGGACAGCCATCCTGATGAAAATAGAGCACCAGGCGCTTGTTCTCCGCCGTGGCTTCGGCAATGTCCTCGGCAATGTCCATAAAGGAATTCTTGAACCAGGCCGGCAACTCAATGGAGCCGGGATTGGTCAGGTCTTCGTTCAGCTCCCCTTCTTTCAGTCCCGCCACCGCGATCGGCAAAACGGCCAGCAATAACAACACCAGTAACCCTCTTCGTAACATTACATTCCCCTCGGTGATACCACGAAGATGCCACGACGAACTCGCGTCACCACCGTAATTGTGACCACTGACATCAAAAACCATTTCAATAATATAGACAATAGATCAGACCAACACGATTCCCAAGCAAGCGACTCTGAAACAGGACAAACGGCCAGCACAGACGACACCTTTTCGCCGCATCGACGGGCAAAAACCTGCCACTAAATTGACACAATCCTGACGCTCGACTTACATATGTCGTATAACCTTATGAATATACTGCTTTTCACGAAATCTTCACAAAATTGGCATGCTTTTCGCTTATAACGATACACAATCCAAAATACGTCTGAGACGTTGATGCCAACAATGACAACCACTGGAGAAATCAGCATGTCACCCATCAGTAATAGCGGAAATCTGGTGCCACTGTTCGAAGAAAACACGTTTGATGAAACACCGATGGATGTCAGCCATCTGCTGCAGCTTTCCAACCAGTTACAGACCAGTCTGGACATCGAAAGCATTCTCACGGAGTTCAGTGAAAACATCCAGTCCATCGTGACACATGGGCACCTGAGCTATGAACATGAAGAGCAGGAGATCGCCTTTAGCGTGGGTAAGAACGCCCGCCACAAGGTGTCCTACCGGCTGACCGTCAACGATGAAATCTTGGGAACACTACTCATCAGCCGCCGCCGCAAGTTCAAAGCGGAAGAGTGTCGACAGCTGGAAAACCTGCTGTGCACACTGCTATACCCGTTACGCAACGCCCTGCTCTATCACTCCGCCCTGAGCGCTGCCCACAAGGATCCGCTCACCGGCATCGGCAATCGCGCCGCTCTCAACGAAGTACTGGATCGGGAAATTGAGCTGGCTCAGCGCCATCAGCGTCCATTGGGCATGATTGTCATCGACATCGATCACTTCAAATCCATCAACGACACCTATGGTCACTCGATTGGTGACTGTCTGTTAAAGGCCATGGCCAACTGCGCGGACAACACCATTCGCCTGTCAGATCAGCTGTTCCGCTACGGTGGTGAAGAATTCGTGGTGCTGTTGCCGGAAACCGATGGCAAGGGCGTCAAACGACTGGCCGACCGTATTCGTCGCAATGTGGCCGAGATGGACTGCGCCTGTGAAGGCAAGCACATCAAGATGACGGCCAGCTTTGGCGTTGCCACCCTGCGTAAGGATGAGGACGGCAAGGCACTCTTTGCACGCGCCGACCAGGCCCTGTATCAGGCCAAGAAAGACGGCCGTAACTGTACACGTATCGCAAAATAACTATTCCGTTACATTAACGTGCCGAATAAACATTCCCGCCCAAGGGGGGCTCAATGCTGACTCGCAGCACCATAAAGTAGGCACTTTTCCTAAAGAACCTACTTTGAGTAAGCGAGCCGTGGGAAGTTGGCCCCTCAGAGATGAAAGTAACACCGTAGAAATAATCCGCGCCACCGTCAACGGTTTCAACCCGCAGTCAGACAGTTCGCCGCCAACGAACAGGTTTCACACAGGGGCCGCTTCCTGCATGCATGCTTGGCATGCCGCACGATGAGGGCATGATATTCATTGAATAGCGCAACATCCATCGGCAACGCGGCCTCAAAATGACCCCGCAGGGTTTCATAACCCAGCGTCCCGTGCAGCAGGCCCAGGCGCGAAAACAGGCGCCGGGTATAGGTGTCGATGACGAATACCGGCCGTTCGAAGGCATACAGTAATATAGCGTCCGCCGTCTCCGGCCCCACCCCGTTCACCGACAGCAGGCCGTGACGCAGTTCATCGGTCGGCCACCGGCTCAATGCCTCGAAACCACCCCGGGCGAGATACCAGCGGCAGAAATTCTGCAAGCGTGTCGCCTTGATATTGAAATAGCCGGATGGCTTCAGCCATGCCGCCAGCCGGTCGTGCCCACAGCCGGCAATCACCTCGGCCGTCAGCGCATCGTTTTTTTTCAGATTGGCAATGGCCTTTTCCACATTGCCCCACGCCGTGTTCTGCGTGAGTATCGCGCCCATCATGACCTCGAAGGGCGTATCCCCCGGCCACCAGTATTGGGGGCCATAGGCCGCCAATAAATCATCAAATACCGCGTGCAGTGACATGCAGTGAATTTTTAGCAGGTGGAACAAGCGTAGGAGCGGGCCATGCCCGCGATGGGTAAAGTGGAAAGGCTATCAAATTGTTCCCCCCCTTCATCGCGGGCATGGCCCGCTCCTGGCCGGCATCATGGCTTGGAATTTCTGTCTATCAGCACCGCTGTCATCCACGATACGTTGCAATGGGATCTTGTCGTCAGCCAACGCTGGATCAGCCCCGCAAGCGACGGTCATTACCCGTCTACTTTTTCAGGAACTGGCGCCAAGCCGGGCGCGCACGATCTCGAGATCCCGCACCGTATCCACTCCCGCTGGCGGCGTCTCGACGGCCTCGGCCACGTGGATACGCTGGCCGTGCCAAAGGGCGCGTAGTTGTTCGAGGGATTCCATATCCTCCAGATGGCAGCTTGGCCAGTCGACGTACTGACGCAGAAAACCGGCACGGTAGGCGTACAGGCCAATGTGTCGGTAATGCGCCGAGCGTACTGGCAACGTCTCAGTGGTACTGGCGAAGGCATCGCGATCCCAGGGAATCGCCGCACGGCTGAAATATACCGCCATGCCCTTGGCGTCCATCACCACCTTCACCACATGGGGGTCGAACAGCTCGGCGGCGGTGGTGATACGACAGCATACCGTGGCCATGCCGGCAACCGGGTGCAGCGTCAGATTGTCCGCCACCTGGTGTATCACCGCCGGCGGCATCAGTGGTTCGTCGCCCTGCAGGTTGACGACAACCCGCCCGTCATCGAGACCCAACTGATCCACCACTTCGGCGAGCCGGTCGGTGCCGGAACGATGCTCGCTTGATGTCATGCATACGCGCGCACCGAAGCCCTCGGCGGCGACCTGCACACGGCTGTCATCGGTGGCGATGATCACGCTCTCGGCACCACTTTCCTGCGCACGCTCGTGCACGTGCTGAATCATGGGTTTTCCGGCAATATCCAGCAACGGCTTGCCCGGCAGACGCGTGGCCGCATAACGGGCGGGAATGACGACACAGAAACTCACGGGGCGGTTCTCAGTTTGAATTCAAATGCGCTTGCCACAGAGGCACGGAGAACTTCGTGTTCTCTTGTGCCTCTGTGGCAACAGATATTTTGCGGCTTCAGACCACCTCTTCGTCCGCCGCCAGCACCCGCGCCTCGTCTTCCAGCATCACCGGAATATCGTCACGGATCGGAAAGGCCAGCCGGTCACCCTTGCAGATCAGTTCCTGCGCCTGCTTGTCGTAGACCAACGGCCCCTTGCAAAGGGGGCAGACCAAAATGTCGAGCAATTTTTTATCCATATGTTTTTCCTATCAGGCGTAACAATATTTGGGAAACACGCTCATCGAGCTGCGCATCCACCGGCAGGCACCAATGATGGGCCTTGGCGAAGGCCTGACATTTTACCGCATCCTTTTCCGTCATCAGTACCGGCAATTCATCGCCGAAGTCGAGATCCCCGGCGCAGAAGGGATGATGGTCCGCAAAGGGATGCTCGATCACCGCGAGTCCGTGGCGAGTCAGCAACTCAAAAAAACGCCGCGGATTGCCAATGCCGGCGACGGCATGCACAGACTGACCGGCAAACTGCTGCAACGGTCGGGTTTGCTCATCGTGCAACAAATTGCACAGACTCGCAGGCCGTAGTTCCATGGCGTACTCACGCGCGCCGGCGCTGCCATTGGCGATCACTACATCCACGGAACGCAGACGCCGCACCGGCTCGCGCAGTGGCCCTGCGGGCAGGCAGTGGCCGTTGCCAAAACGCCGCACGCCATCGACCACGGCAATCTCCACATCGCGCTCCAGCCGATAGTGCTGCAAGCCATCGTCACTGATGATGATGTCGCAATCGGCATCTTGCAACAGTGCCCGTGCCGCCGCCGGGCGATCCGGGCCTACCGCCATCGGACAACGGCAACGGCGCGCCAGCAGCACCGCCTCGTCACCGACTTGGCTCGGATCACTGTCCGCCCGCACCGGCTGTGGCCAGTGATCCGCGCCACCACCGTAGCCCCGGCTGATGATACCGGGGCGATAACCTGCTTTGCGCAACAACGCCACCAGCCAGGCCACCATGGGCGTCTTGCCGGTGCCGCCGACACTGATGTTTCCCACCACAATGACCGGCACGGGAAGCCGCACCGTTTTCAGCAGGCCGCTACGGTAGGCCCAGCGACGAGCCAGGGCAACGGCACAGAACAACCACGACAGTGGCAACAACAACAGTGTCAGCGGGGTGGTGCGATACCAGTGCGACTCAAGGCCATTCACGGCTGCTTCGCCTTGCCGGGTCAATCGGCGCTGTGGCAGGCGGGGAGTCATTGAATTGCATGCGATACAGGGCTGCATAATCCCCCTCCGCCGCCAACAGATCGGCATGGCGACCGGATTCGACGATGCGCCCGCCACGCAGTACGAGAATCTTATCGGCGCCTTCCACGGTGGAAAGGCGATGGGCGATCACCAGGGTGGTGCGGCCCTTCATCAGCACATTCAACGCGGCCTGAATGTGACGCTCGGACTCGCTGTCCAGTGCCGAGGTCGCCTCGTCCAGAATCAGGATCGGCGCATCCTTGAGCAACGCGCGGGCAATGGCGATGCGCTGACGCTGGCCACCGGAAAGCAATACGCCCTTGTCACCCACCAGGGTATCCAGCCCCTGTGGCAGCTCGCGGATAAACTCCATGGCGTGTGCCGCTTCGGCGGCGCGAATCACCTCCGCTTCATCGGCACCGGCCAGCGCACCATAGGCAATGTTGTTGCCGATGGTGTCGTTGAAGAGAATGATGTCCTGGCTCACCAGGGCGATCTGCGCACGCAGGCTGGCGAGGCTCAGCGCCTGGATCGGAATACCGTCGAGGCTGATCTCACCATCGCCCAGATCATAGAAACGCGGCAACAGACCCACCAGGGTCGACTTGCCGCTGCCGGAACGGCCGACAATCGCCACCACCTGCCCCGTCTCAGCGGTAAAACTCACGCCATCCAGTACCTTGCCCTTGTCCGGATCATAGGTAAACGCCACGTCACGGAATTCGACCCGCCCCTGGCTGCGGTCGATGCGCCGTGTACCGGTATCTTTCTCGCCGTCCTCATCCAACAGGAAAAAGACACTCTGTGCCGCAGCGATACCCTGTTGCACGATGGACTGTATCATGGTCAGGCGTTTCATCGGCGCCAGCAGCAACATGCTGGCGGTGACAAAAGCCATGAAGGTACCGACACTCAAGGATTCGAGCATGGCATCCGAGGTGGCGATAAACAGAATCACCGCCAGCCCCGAGGCGCCGAGAAACTGTGAAATAGGCACACTCAGAGCGCTGGTGATGGCCATCTTCATGTTCTGTGCACGGTTGTATTCATTGGCCTCGCCGAACTGCCGTTCCTCGTAGGCCTGGCCACCAAAGATTTTCACCACCCGATGACCCTCGGTAATCTGCTGGGACAGCTGCGACACGTCGCCCATGGAATGCTGAATACGCTTGCTGATGCGGCGGAAACGCTTGCTGACAAACACCACCAGCACGGTGATCAACGGGCCGAGAAACAGAAACACCGCCGCCAGCCGCCAGTTGGTGTAGAACATGAAGCCCAGCAGACCGAGGATGGTCAGACTGTCGCGCACCACGACGGTCAACGCCGAGGTGGCCGCCGAAGCCACGCGCTCGACGTCGTAGATCAGTTTCGAGGTCAGCTGGCCCGCGGCATTGTTGTCGTAAAAGGCCGTCGGCAGGCGCATCAACTTGGCGAACATCTGCTGCCGCAGGTCATGAATGATCTTGCGCCCTACCCGCTGCATACCATAGTTGGCGGCAAAGCTGGCGAGGCCACGAATCATGAAAATGCCCAGCAGCGCCCAGGGAATCCAGCGAATCACGTCCGGATCCCTGTCGACAAAACTGCCGTCCAGCATGGGCTTCATCAGCCAGGCGAAACCGGTCTCGGTGGCGGCCACCACGGCCATGCCGAGAATAGCGAACAACAGGATCGGCCAGTCGCGCCAGGCATAGCCCAGCAGGCGCCGGTAGATCTGCCCCGGCGTTTGCTGTTGTCCAGTCTGACCGGCCGGATACTGGGTGCGGGAATCGGCAGGCATGATGCGGAAACCGCTATTCTTCGTTGGATTTGACGGTAGCGAAATTGAGATGCACAAAGCCCAGTTGACGCGCCGCATCCATGACCGTGATCACAGCCTGGTGGGGGGTCTGCGCATCGGCGCTGAGAATGATCGGCGGATCCTTGCGTTCACCCGCCATTTCCTGCATGGCCTTCTTCAGCGTCTCGATCTTGGTATTGATGACCCGCTTGCCGTTGACGTAAAAAGTGCCCTCGGCATCGACGATCACTTCCAGGGAAAAATCATCCGCGGGCGCCACGTTGGCAGCCGCCTGCGGCAGCACGATCTCGATTTCGGATTCACGCTCAAACGTGGTGGAGACCATGAAGAAGATCAGCAGCAGGAACACCACGTCGATCAGTGGCGTAATGTTGACATCCAGTTCTTCCTTGCGGCCAGAACCGATATTCACGGCGCGGCATCCCCGGCATCACTCTCACGTTCACCGTGGATCACCTCGACCAGTTTGATGGCCTCCTGCTCCATGAACACCACCAGACCATCGATGAGGCCGCGGAAATAGCGATAAAACATCAGGCTGGGAATCGCCACGGAAAGCCCCGCCGCGGTGGTGATCAATGCCTCGGAGATACCACCGGCCAGCACCGCCGGATTGCCCACGCCCTGCGAGGTAATCACGCTGAAAACCTTGATCATGCCGATGACGGTGCCCAGCAGGCCCAGCAGCGGCGTAATGGCGGCGACGGTGCCAAGGGAGTTCAGGTAGCGTTCCAGTTCGTGCACCACGTGGCGACCGGTTTCCTCGATGCTTTCCTTCATCACCTCGCGATCATGTTTCATGTTCGCCAGGCCCGCAGCGAGAATACGCCCCAGTGGCGACCCCTTACGCACGGTTTCGATCTGCTCCGGGGTCAACTGACCCTTGGCATGCAGGTGCCAAATCTGCGCCACCAGGTGTTTGGGGGTGATGCGCTTGCGCTGCAGTGACCACAGTCGTTCACCAATGATCGCCAGGGCGATAATGGAACAGAGAATGATCGGCAGCATCAGCCAGCCACCGGATTGCACGATCTCGAACACGTTGAATTTCCCTCGCTTTCAGATTGGGGGTTACTGTAACAGAGACGCCGTTTAGCCGGAAGATTCCTTGCACCGCGTCATGCTTTCATTTCGCCATCGTCAGGTGGGCGGCGCCCACCAACACATCACTTTGGTTTATGCACGGTTTGCAGAAAAATCGATTGGACAAGGAGCGGGCCATGCCCGCGATAGCCTTGCTTTTGCACAGAGGTATAGGATCCGGATATTGTGGGAGCCGTTGCTTTTCGCGGGCATGGCCCGCTCCTACCACATACTTGTGTTTGCCACAGATAAGGTAAAGTGCTACCCGCCGGATTCGTCCGGCAAGCGATGCCAATAGCGCCGTGCGGATTGCCGCCAGGTATCCACCCAATGCAGCCCCTCTGTGCCGCCGAGCCGAAAACGGATCGCCCCGTGACGGGCGCTGTCGAGCAGGCGGATACCCCGCTGCCGGTAACGCTCGGCAATATCGGCCTTGGGGAAGCCATAGCGGTTACGATAACCCACCGGAAACAGGGCGAACTGTGGCGCCACGGCATCGATAAAGGCCTCACTGGACGAGGTTCGGCTGCCATGATGCGGCACCACCAGTATGTCGGCGGCCAATCCGTCGGACTGACTTGCCAGCAGATGTGTTTCGGCCGGTAACTCGATATCACCGGGTATCAGCACACTGCCACCGGTGGTCGTCACGCGCAGCACACAGGAGCGGTTATTGCCTTGTCGGCCACCACCAACGTAATCCGCCCGCGGGTGCAGCAACTCAAAGCCAACCCCATCCCACTCCCAACGCATACCGCCAAGGCAGGGTTCGGCCCCCAGCTCCGCCAACCGCTGCGGCACGCTGCTCAAGACCTGTGCTGGCGGCAGTTCGGCAGCCAGCGGCAGCGCACCACCGATGTGATCGTTGTCACCGTGGCTGACGATGAGCAGATCCAGCTCCGTCAGCCCCCGCTGGCGCAAAAAAGGGGCGACCACCGCCTCGCCGGTATTGAAACCGCTGGGAAAGCGCGGCCCCGTGTCGAACACCAATACATGACTATGGGTGTGCACCACCGCCGCCAGCCCCTGGCCCACGTCCAACAAGGTGAATTCGGCCTCACCGGGTGCTGGCATCGGGGGCCGCACGACCAGCAAGGGCAACAGCCATACCCAGCCCAGCCAACGGGCCGGAAAACCGCGAGGAAAAATCAGCAATATCACCCCGACCAGCCCACTGGCCACCGCCCACGCCGGTGGCGCCGATTGTGTCCACTGCGCCAGAGACCACGCCCCCGGCCACTCCAACACCCACCACAGGGCCGACAGGCTCCACGCCGCGGCACTCAGCAACCAGCCACCCAGGGTGGGAAACAGCAGCCACAACAGGCTCCCCAGCAGGGTCAGCGGCACCGTGAGCAGACTCACCCAGGGCACCGCCAGCAGATTGGCCAGCGGCGCCACCAACGAGGCGCGCTGAAACAACAGGATCAGCAACGGCAACAGACCCAAGGTCACCACCCACTGCACCCGCCCCCAACTGCGCCAGCCGCGCGTGGCGCCGATCCTGCCCGACATGCCGAGCAGGATCGCCGCCACGGCGGCAAAAGAGAGCCAGAAACCCGGCGCCAACACTGCCAGCGGATCGATCACCAGCACCACCAGCAGGGCCAGCGCCAACAGTGACGAAGGACGGGTCTGGCGTTGCAGGATCAGCGCCAGCATCACCACCGCCACCATCGCCAGCGCACGCTGGGTGGGCACGGCGAAACCGGCCAGCGCGGCGTAAATGGTCGCCGCCAGCAGGGCCGCCATCGCCCCGGCCTTGGGCGCGGGCCAGCACAGGCTGGCACGGGCGGAGCGGCTCCACAGCCAGCGCATGAGGAAAAAAACCATCCCTGACACCAGCCCTACATGCAGGCCGGAGATGGCCAGCAGGTGATTGGTGCCGGTACGGATCAACATGTCCCATTGCGCATCCTCGATGGCCGAGCGGTCCCCCACCGCCAGCGCCGTCACCAGCCCGGTCTGCGGATGCCCGGCGAGTGTGCTGCGAATACCATCACGCAACGTCTGGCGCAGGCGGTCAACGACGTGGCCGGAGGCCGCCTGCAGACGCTGGTTTTCGTCATCGGCCTGTGCCTTGCGCACATAGCCCTTGGCACGGACACCCTGGCCAAACAGCCAACCCTCGTAATCAAAACCACCGGGATTCATGAAACCATTGGGCTGTTTGAGACGCAGCCGCAAGCGCCAGCGCTCACCCACTCGCAGGGGCGGCGCATCACGGTACCAGTTCAGAAGGAGTTTACCGGGAAGGCTTTCCGTTGAACGATCTGTTGCACGAAAGGATCCATCAGCGAGCCACAGTCGCTCGGCTTGAAACTGAAAGCGGCTGTGATGTCCGAGCGAGTCTGGCAGGGAGACGATCGCCCCTTCTACCAGCACATCCCGCCCCTCCAGCACAGGATTCAATCCACCGGCGGACATGGAATGCCCCACAGCAACGGCCCAGAGAAAACCCGATAGGACAAACCCGGCCACGCGCACCAGCGTGAACCGTGCCATCGGCGTCAGCCAGAGAAACAGCACGATGGCGGGCAGCAACAACGGCCAATGCCGATCCGGCAGACTGGCCAACTGCTGCAACATCCACGTTCCAGCCAGAAAACCCAGCGCCGCGGCGCGCATGTCCCTATGCCTCCCTGATCATTTTCTGAATCCGTGCTTTCAGGACGGAGCAGAAACTGAAAGTGATGTGACCTAACTCCGTGAATAGTACCTTGATTACCCTGGTGGAGTACTCGCCCTAAAAGATGGATAATAATGTGACGCTATAATCCATACCCCAACCAGGCATCCCCGAGCTTCAATGCCCAGACACATCATCAAACGCTACCTGCCGGATCCGCAAAAAATCCGTAATCACAAGTGTCTGCGCTGCCTGGGTCCTTTGCTGCACGACCCCAATATCCTGCACCTGAATCGCCGTTCCGTTTCCGGCGCCTTCGCCGTTGGCCTGTTCTTCGCCTTCTGGCCGGTGCCGTTGCAGATGTTGCTGGCCGCCATCGGCGCCATCCTCGTCCGCGTCAACCTGCCCATTTCCGTCACCCTGGTATGGATCAGCAACCCCATTACCATACCGCCCATCTTTTATTTTTCCTATCTGGTGGGCACCTGGGTGCTCGGCACGCCGGCACTGGGGGTTGAGTTCGAATTTACCGCCGAATGGGTCGCCCGGGAACTGTCACTGATCTGGAAGCCGCTGTTTCTGGGCAGTCTTATCTGTGGCACCATCAGCGCCGCAGTGGGCTATGTCACCATCCAGATTATCTGGCGGCGGCTGGTGCAGCGCAGCTGGAATCACCGCTGCCAGCGACGCCGTGCAGCCCGTCGCAAGGCCGTTGCAGATGCCTTTCAGGCAGAGGTCGAAAAGGAATAAACGCCGTAACCGGGCTGGCTTCCGCCGAACCATTACTCCCTGACCAGCCGCCCTTCCCTCAGCGTCAGCACCGTATCCATGCGTCGCGCCAATTGCAGATCATGGCTCACCATGATGATGCCGGTGCCCATGTCATCGTTGAGTTGCAGCATCAGGTCGAACACCTGTGCCGCAGTGTGGGTGTCCAGATTGCCCGTGGGTTCGTCGGCCAGCACGCACAGGGGTTTGCTGATCAGGGCGCGGGCAATCGCGGTACGCTGGCGCTCGCCGCCGGACAACTCGCCGGGTTTATGACGCAAGCGTGGCCCCAGGCCTACCCTGTCCAGCAGTCCCGCCGCCTGTTCGCGCGCAAAAGCGACACTGTCACCGCGGATCAACAACGGCATGGCGACATTCTCCAGCGCAGTGAATTCCGGCAGCAGGTGGTGAAACTGGTAGACGAAACCCAGCATACGATTACGCAGGCGGCCGCGCGCCGCCTCACCGAGCCGCGACAGATTTTCACCAGCAATGAAGATATCTCCACCGCTGGGCCTGTCCAGTCCGCCCAGCAGGTGCAACAAGGTGGACTTGCCGGAGCCGGAGCTGCCGACAATAGCGACCTTTTCGCCGCGCTGCACGCACAGGCTGACACTGCGCAACACCTCCACTTCCAACCCACCCTCGCTGAAACGCTTGGCCAGATCGTGACATTCCAGCACTGCCGTGTCATTCATAGCGCAGGGCCTCCGCCGGCTGCGTGCGTGACGCACGCCAGGCCGGATACAGGGTCGCCAACACACTGAGACCGAAAGAGATGGCGACGATCTTGCTTACATCATCCCAGTGCAACTCGGAGGGGAAGGTGCTGATGTAGTACACATCAGCAGGCATGAACTGCATGCCCAGCGCGCCTTCCAGCCAAGCCACCACGTTATCGATATTGAGCGCCAAGCTGATGCCGCCGACAGCGCCCAGCAGTACCCCGACCAAGCCGATCACCGTGCCCTGAATGACAAAAATCAGCGTGATAGAGGCCGGGGTGCTGCCCAGGGTGCGCAGGATGGCAATGTCCGCCTGCTTGTCCGTAACCACCATCACCAGGGTGGAAACAATGTTGAAGGCTGCCACGGCAATAATCAGCGACAGGATCAAAAACATCATGGTCTTTTCGATTTTTACCGCACGAAACAGGTTGGCGTGACGCTGGGTCCAGTCGCTGACCCAGTAGCCACTGGGCAGTGCCTGGGCCAGCCGGGCGCGTACCGGCATGGCTTGATACAGGTCGTCCAGCTTCAGGCGCAGGCCGGTGACGCCACCCCGGGTACGAAACAGCTTGGCCGCATCGTCGATGTGGATCAGCGCGAGGGCGCTGTCGTATTCATGCATGCCCACCTCAAAGATACCGGTGACCATAAAGCGCTTCATTCGAGGCAGGATGCCCGCTGGCGTGCTGCTGGCCTGCGGCGTTATCATGGTTACCTTGTCACCAGGCATGACGCCGAGGCTGCGCGCCAGACCACGACCGAGGATAATATTGAACTCGCCGGGCCGCAGGTCAGCCAGTTCGCCTGCCAACATGTGTTCCCAGACATCCGACACCTCGGGATCGAGTTCCGGCAGGATGCCACGCACCAGCGCACCGGTGACCGCACGCCCGGCGTTAAACATCGCCTCCTTGCGGATGTAGGGCGCGGCACCGATGACACGGGGTTCCTGCTTACGCACCCTTTCATCCAGCGTCTGCCAGTCCTGCAGTGGCCCGTTGTAACCCGAAATGGTGATATGCGAGGCCATGCCGAGAATGCGCTCACGCACCTCTTTTTCGAAGCCGTTCATCACCGACAGCACGGTGATCAGCGCCGTCACGCCGAGCACGATCCCCAACATGGAGGTCATGGAAATAAAAGAGATGAACTGATTGCGGCGTTTGGCGCGCAGGTAGCGCAAGCCAATATAGAGTTCCAGCGGCCTAAACATGCAGTGCGCAATCCAATGGAGAAAGAGGGTGACAGAAAGAAGGCGTCACCTTGCCCACATCCCTCAGCCATGTCAAATTGTGACGCTGCAAAGTCCAACAATCACCGGCTATTAAAGGGAACTTACAGCCTGAAAGCCTGGACATCAGCAAACAGACAGGTCGCAGCTCGCGGACGATACGGCTCGAAAAATCCACCACATCGACAAGCAGCCTTCAGGGCGGATCGTTTATCGGCCCATGGGGATTGTTCTTGGCCTCACTCGTCGCTAGCTCGATGGAGGGACATAGCCATCCGGTTTTTTCGCCACCACTGGATATTGACCAAAGCACTTCAATACGCACTCCTCTTCCGATGCCTTGACCAGCCCTGACCAGAAGCCGCGATCGACCTTGATCCAGCGCTCGACGATCTCTTCACTCAGGCCCTCGTCACGAATAGCGTTACGCAGAATCGCTTCCCGGGCCTCCAGTTGCTCCTGAGTAATCAACATGTGCATATGTACAAAGGCCGGTGTATCACCGCGATAGCGGTTTTCGCCGCCAAAGGCCGCCACCATGAACTCGGTCTGTTTACGCGCCAGCGTCGTTTCGTGCTTACCGCGAAAGAACTTTCCCAGCCAGGGCTCATCGAAGATGGTGTCGTAAAAACGCTGATGAATACGCAGCACCACGTCCTCACCGCCGATGGTCTGTAGAAGATCACCGTCGTAACCGCTCAGTGCCTGTGAATCATCATCTATGCGTCGGGTATGAGAAATTGCCGGCTTCATCAGATCAGCAACCGCATCGAAGACCTCATCCCAGGCCTGTCGCAGCTCGGCCGTAAACCCATCACCGAGGTGCTCCTCAAGCGCCGCCATCAACGCCTTTTTCGTTGGCGCAAAATGCTCACTGAGAACAGCGTATTGCTGCCCGTGGCGCTCACCCAGCTGGTGAATCGAGGCCTCGATCTTTTCCAGATGCTTCACATTTTTCAGCGCCGCCAGCATATTGAAAAACTTGCGGTTCAAGGTGGCCGTATTGCCTGAGAATATCCGGCTCAGCGCAGGAGTGTCTTGCAGCAAATGGCGATAGAAAATTTGTGAAACCTGATTGATATCCGTGCCGATATCTTCGATGCAGGAAGCAACCCGCTGGCGATTTTCAAAACTCATTAGCAACTCTAAATTAGTTAATTAAATAGGGCGTCTTGCCAATAGACATGTAGGGTGGGCACGTTTTGTGTGTCCACGCGGAATTGCTGGAAAATCCAGTAAAACCTAATGTGCATCACGCACCAGGCGCAACTTCCATGCCTGCCGTGCGTTGCCCATGTAGCTCTTGCCATGCAAAAAGTACACCAACCAGACACCTTTTTCATGGTCTTTGTCCCGGGTGGAAGACCAAAACCCGGTTGGTGGTGTGGCAGGAAATATTTCAGGGTTGATGACCGGGTTGATGCAACGATGTTCAACAATGCTCTCGAGTTCCTTCAGGGTCGGCAGTCGCCAATCGCGATGGCCTGCATAACCACCGTCTTTATTCAGTCGCTTTATCAAGCGCTCGGCATCCTTCCATTCATAATGAATCGGCATGTCAGCGCAGGTTTCTTCCTTCCAGTGCATACCGATGCTACAGCGCATCCAGGTCAGTTTGGTCTTGGTATCGGTCACGATACCGTTGCCATGCTCCCGGAACTGATCGGAAGGCGTTGTTGCATAGGCCTTGTGATCGCAGTCCTGGGCCAGCAATGGACTGCCGAAGGTCATCAGAAGGATAGCTGAAAACAATTTTCGAAAATACATCACGGCGGGCACCTTGGGTTCGCTGTTTAACAGACCCCCGCATCCGTAGTTTCAGCGGTCTGTACCGATAGACGGCGGTATCGGCAGGATCAAGGGCAACCCAGTCTTTGCTTTTCGTCGATTGATTTTCGTAGATTAGAGAAGACAGGAAGCCATTTTAATAACCTGTTGAAGAACCTCTGAATTGAGTCCGGTTGAGCTGAATTGAAATTCAAAATATTCAAATCCACCCGCAATAGGCGTTTACCGACAACGCAGAGTTGGGTATTTTGGGCTCAACATTTTCATTCATGACTTGATCAAGGGTTCCTTAAGAATCATCGTCTATCACGTATGGCGGCAAATCGTATATCAGCTATCCCTGCTTATTATCGGACACCATCCGTTAGTCTATAGGCCGAAACTGAATGTCAGCTGACTGAACCTAAAATCTATTACCGCAGCTTTTTGCTCGAAATTGCGGGGATAGAAAAGCAACAGGCCCATCCCCTGGAGGATCGTCCGTTGTCAGAGGGAAAACGATAACGCACACAAACAGACCTTCCGCACCCCTTGAGATAGCCGCATAGACGGCTGGCGCTAAGTTAATAAAAATAACATTGTATTTCAATTACCTGAACCCGAGGATTCAGGGTGGATACAGAGTGCAAGATATTGATTTCACAGTGGCATCAAAAAACCTTAGTTTCACCCATCGGTTAGCGAAGTGTATCCTGCGGATAAGCGGGTATTTTTCGAACCGCTGTGGAATCACGAGCCTGTGCGATGTGCCATCCTGAACCCTCGGATTCAGGAATTAGCGAGAATGGCGCCTGATTAGGCGAGTTCAGTGTGCTTCTCTCTTTTTTCCAGTCATTTGCATATATTCCATCGGTAGACTGATGGCAAGCCAGCTAAAAGTTAAAGATCCTTTGGTAACCATTTGATTAAATAGGTTTATTTCTTAACATC
>DRKN01000092.1 GCA_011051755.1 Gammaproteobacteria bacterium | reverse complement strand
TCGATCATGGAGCCGGCGAGATCACTGCGCAGGCCGCTGTAATCGGTACCGACGGGCTGTGCAGCGGTGCCGTCGGCGACGCTGATGCCCCAGTCGCTCAGGCTGCCGTCGATGATGATCGGGGCGGCATGGGCTGCGGGAAGGATAAGAAGGCTGGTAAGAACGGTACTGCAATATAGCTTGGAGTATTTCACGATATACCTCTACAACTCGGTAGGTGGGTGGTTAATGCGGGTAATTCCGCATGTCATTAAGTTGCCATAAATTAAGCAGAAATCATGCCTAATATTTATTTTCTTTAATTAACAACCTGTTGGGTAGTATCTTGGCAGAGGTCAAGTTAGAGGTAGGGGTGATTGTAAGATTTATCGACGGGCATTTATTGATGAGTTTGAGGGTTTTTACGCAGAGTTACCGGATTTGTCCCGTGCGCCTTGACATGGCGGGGTTGGTGGCCGATTGGGGTGATCCAGGCCCTGTAAGAAATATCGACGTCCGGTAACGGGATTGATACGTATCGTGGGGTAACCCTACGGTCGAATTTCGCTGGTTTTCGGGTTATCTTCGCTTGTGGGTGACGTGAAGGGATAGATCGCCCGCTTTTCGGGGCATGTTGCCGCAAAACAGGAGAAAAATAACAATGTATGTGGTTGCCAATCGAGTGCCGGTCGCCAGTGGCTGGGAAGAGCGGTTCGAGGCGCGTTTTCGAGACCGTGTGGGGCAGGTGGACAAGCAACCGGGCTTCGTGCGCATGGATATTCTGCGCCCTGCCGACGAAGACAGTCCCTACGTGGTTTTCACTACCTGGGAGGACGAGGCTGCCTTCAACCACTGGGTTGGCAGCGAGGATTTCAAGCTAGCACACCAGAATCCGTTGCCCAAAGAGGCCTTCAGTGGCGAGGGACGTTTGGAGCGACACGATGTGGTGATTTCGGCCTGGCGGGAGCGCTAAAATGATCGACTGGGCACGCATCGATACCGTGCTGCTGGACATGGACGGCACCCTGCTGGATCTGCATTTCGACAACCATTTCTGGCAGGAGCACATGCCCCGGCGTTATGCTGAATTACGCGAAACCAGTCTGGAGGTGGCGCGCAGTGAACTGCTGCTGCGTTATAAGCAGGTCGAGGGAACCATGGACTGGTACTGTCTGGATTACTGGAGTAATGAGCTGGGCATGGACGTCGCGGCGCTGAAGCAGGAGGTGGATCACCTGATTGCCGTGCATCCCAATGTGGTGGTCTTTCTCGATGCAGTGCGGGATTCAGGCCGCCGCACGGTGCTGGTGACCAATGCACACATGAAGAGCCTGCAACTGAAGATGGATCGCACCCGGCTGGCGGGGCACCTCGATGCGGTTTTTTGCGCGCATGATTTTGGCCGGCCCAAGGAAGACCCGCAGTTCTGGGGATTGCTGAAGACCGCGGAACCCTTCGCGCCCGAGATGACGCTGCTGGTCGACGACAGCCTGCCGGTGCTGCGTTCGGCGCAGGAGGCCGGCATCGGTCAGTTGTTGTGCGTGCACCGGCCGGACAGCCGGGCGCAGGACAAGGACGTGGGCGAGTTCACCGCCATCCGGGGGTTTTGCGACATTATGCCGCCGCTGGAGGGAAAGGAAGCGTAGATACTCTGTTCCACGCCCGCGATATTGCCTTTTACCTGAGCCTTGGATTCAGGTTTTAATTTGCGCGGAAGTGGTTGTTTTGGGCATCTGTGGGAACGGCTCTCACGGATTTTATTGTTTTTCCATCAGTCATCGCGGGCGTGGCCCGCTCCGCTCAATGCTGGAATCACTTATTCTCGCGCCATGCGCCTGTCCCAGGTTCTGAAACGCTGGCGGCAGTATTTCAGCAGGGCGTCGTAGCCGTCGAAATAGAGTTCAAAGCCCTCTTCGGCGGGGGCATCGTACTCACAATAGGCATTGCTGTGCTCGCGGCACACCGTGGGCCGGGTCGCATAAATGCCACAGCGGCCATCGGAGCGCAGGTGCAGGCAGGGTGTTTCTACCAAGAGATACCAGCCATCGTCGTCCTTATAGATGCGCACGTCGCGGTGTGAAATCTGCCACAGCAGGTGATCGAAGTCGTGCATGCTGCGTGGCGTTTCCAACTGTTCGGTGAAGTAGACGCAGCATTTTGCGCCCCGGCAGAAGCTGCATTTATTGTCGGCGGTGAGTACGACTTTTTTCCGGGCCATGATGGTATTTCGGGTAGCGTTCAATGACGCGCATCTTAACAGCTTTGCGGCAGGGGAGACGTTTCTGCCCGGGGCGAGGTATAATCCCCGGCTTGATTTTTTCTTAATTATTCTTGATTTTTTGTGCTGATCCCAAATGCCCCTTTGTCGGGATACGCGTGAATGGAGAGGAGTAGCAATGCCGATTTACGAATACGCCTGTGAAGCCTGTGGTCACCGCCATGAAGCCCTGCAGAAGATGAGTGACGATGCCCTCACCGACTGTCCCGAATGCGGCAAGCCCGCGTTGAAAAAACTGGTGTCTGCGGCGGGTTTTCGCCTTAAGGGCAGCGGTTGGTATGAAACTGATTTCAAGGGCGGCGGTAAGAAAAATGCCGACAGGGGTGATGCTGGCAGCGGTGCCGGCAGTCGCGACAGTGCGCCGAAAAAGGCCGCTGCGGGTGGCTGCGGTTCCGGCGGTTGTGGCTGTCACTGATGTACATCATTGATCCGGCCCGCGCGTGGTGCGCCGCATGAAGCGCTATCTCATCGCCGGCCTGCTGGTGTGGGTGCCGCTGGGGGTGACCGTGATGGTCATCAAGCTGCTGGTGGATCTGATGGATCGCAGCCTGCTGCTGTTGCCCGAGCCTTACCGCCCGGACAATCTGCTGGGCTTTCACATACCGGGTCTGGGGGTGCTGCTGACCACCATTATCGTGCTGGTCACGGGCATGGTGGTGGCCAACTTGTTTGGCCGCAAATTGGTCAAACTGTGGGAATCGGTGTTGGCGCAGATTCCGCTGGTGCGCACTATTTATACCGGTGTGAAGCAGATTCTGGAGACGGTGTTTTCCTCCAATGAACAGTCCTTCCGCAAGGTGTTGCTGGTGGAATACCCTCGCCGGGGTCTATGGACGCTGGCCTTTCAGTCCAGCACCACCAGTGGCGAGGCGCAGACCAAGACGGGCAGGGCAGTGATCAATGTCTTCATCCCCACCACACCCAACCCCACCTCGGGGTTTTTTATCATGGTGCCCAGTAACGACGTGGTCGAGCTGGATATGAGCGTGGACGATGGTCTGAAAATGATTATTTCCGCCGGTGTGGTGGTGCCGGAATGGAACCGGGGGCATGCCAAACCACCTGCTCGGTCCGACGCGGAGAACGCCGCCTGAGTTGCATCGGCAGCGTCCAGTCCGTACCATTCCCGTCTTTTTTTCGAAGGATCAATCACATGCGAAGCCACTACTGCGGGCATCTCAACGAATCTCATATCGACGAAGAAGTCACCCTCTGCGGCTGGGCACATCGCCGCCGTGATCACGGCGGGGTGATTTTTATCGATTTGCGTGACCGCGAAGGTATCTCGCAGGTCGTGTTCGATCCGGATACGGTCGAGGCCTTCGCCAGCGCCGAGACGGTGCGCAGCGAGTTCGTGCTGCGCGTCAAGGGCCGTGTGCGACACCGCCCCAAGGGTACCGAGAACCCTGACATGCCGACCGGTATGGTCGAGATATTGGGCAAAGAGCTGGAGATTTTCAATCGCGCCGAGACGCCGCCCTTTCAGCTCGATATCGACGACGATGACGTTTCCGAAGAGCACCGTCTGCGTTACCGTTATGTCGATCTGCGCCGTCCGGCTATGTTTCGGCGCCTGCGCCTGCGCGCTGACATCAGCCGTACCCTGCGCGACTATCTCGATGGGCACGGCTTTCTCGACATCGAGACCCCCATGCTCACCAAGGCCACGCCGGAAGGCGCGCGTGATTACCTGGTGCCCAGTCGCACCCATCAGGGTCACTTCTTCGCCCTGCCGCAGTCGCCCCAGTTGTTCAAGCAACTGCTGATGATGTCGGGTATGGAGCGCTATTATCAGATCGTGCGTTGCTTCCGTGATGAAGACCTGCGCGCCGACCGCCAGCCCGAATTCACCCAGCTCGATATCGAGGCCTCGTTCATGGATGAGGAAGAGCTGATCGGGCTGATGGAAGACATGATGCGCGAGCTGTTCGCCAAGACCCTCGAAGTGGCGCTGCCCAAACCCTTCCCGCGTATGACCTACGCCGAGGCCATGCAGCGCTTCGGCTCCGATAAGCCCGATCTGCGTATTTCACTGGAATTGGTGGATGTGGACGACCTCATGTCCGAAGTGGAATTCAAGGTCTTCGCCGGCCCGGCGCAGGATCCCGATGGCCGTGTCGCCGCGCTGCGTCTGCCCCGGGGCTGTGAGCTGACGCGCAAGGAGATCGATGACTACACCCGCTATGTCGGCATCTACGGCGCCCGGGGTCTGGCCTATATCAAGGTCAACGACGTGGCCAGGGGGCGTGATGGCCTGCAGTCGCCGATCCTCAAGTTCCTGCCGGACGGGGCCATCGACGGTATTCTCACCCGCACCGGTGCGGAAGACGGCGATCTGATCTTCTTCGGCGCCGACAAGGCCGGCATCGTCAACGAGGCCCTGGGTGCTCTGCGCGTCAAACTGGGCCACGACCGCGAACTGGTGGAGCGTGGCTGGCGCCCGCTGTGGGTGGTGGACTTTCCCATGTTCGAGCACGACCCCAAGGCCGGCCGCTGGGCCGCCCTGCATCATCCCTTTACCGCGCCGCGCGAGGAAGACATCGACAAACTGGCGAGCAATCCCGGTGACTGCCTGTCGCGCGCCTACGATATGGTACTCAACGGCACCGAGGTCGGTGGTGGTTCGCAGCGTATCTATCGTGAAGACGTGCAGGCTAGCGTGTTCCGCCTGCTCGGCATCAGCGACACAGAGGCGCGCGATAAATTCGGTTTCCTGCTCGATGCCCTCAAATACGGTTGCCCGCCCCATGGCGGTATTGCCTTTGGTCTCGACCGTCTGGTGATGCTGATGACCGGTGCCAGCTCGATCCGCGAAGTGATGGCTTTTCCCAAAACCCAGACTGCCGCCTGTCTGCTGACCCGGGCGCCGTCCGAGGTGGATCCCAATCAGCTGCGCGAACTGGGTATTCGTCTGCGCCAGCCCAAGGTGGAAAAAGACGGCAAAGGGCGGTAAGCGATAACGGTAATTTTATTCGTCTCATCTTAAGGTTAAAACCACTGCTTTAATAGGCGGTCGGATTTATCCGTGCCGCTTGTTGTATGGGTTGTTGACGGTGCGTGTGAAGGCAAGTTGTTTCAGTTGTTTTTGTAGGATGCTGGTGAGCAGTAGCGAAGCGCATCGTTTGTGTCATCACGTTCTGGGCGCGGGGTGTCACCACTCTCGATCAATGCGGTTCGTGATCCGTTATCTCGCCTTTCCGGCAAACTGTGTATAGCCGCTTGTCGTGCGCCTCATTCCCAGCAGTTGGCGTCAGCCGTGATGCTCCGCGGCTTACCCTCCCGCAGCAGACCGGGCCGTGTTGAGTGGGTTGAATTCAACCGTCAGGTAAAGGGGCTATTCATGGAATTGAAACGCGGGAAAAATATCGGATGGCGGGACTTGCCCAAGATCGAATCTCCCTTTTTTGCCTGCTCGCAGGTCAAATGGGCCTTTTTTAACCACTACGGTGGGGATCGCGTCCGGGGCATCGATGAGATGCTGCGCAATGACGCCCGCGGTCTTCTACATACCCCGAGGCGTGACGAGCAGGCATTGAAGGGATTGCTGGAAAAGATCGAGCACGGCCAGATTTTTCTGGTTCATGGCTTGGGTAGCGAGCCCTTTTCCCCGGTGGTGCATTGGGAAAGCGAAGACCAGGATCAGGGCCGGTGGGTCATGACGATGTCCGGGGGCGGCCTGCTTGCCTGGTCGAATCTGGAATGGATCGTCCACAGGCTATTGCGTGATCGTGGCGAGGGAGCGGCGGCATCGTCCTGGTGGGATCAGGCGGTGGGCGGCGCCAAGGAGATGGTCAACGAGATGGGCCGGCGCACGGCGGCGAGCCTGTCCGAATCCGTGGGCCTGCGTCATGTGGAAAAAGCGACGGGCCGGGAGATCGGCCTGGCCACCGAGGGGCGGGATCTGCTGGAAGCGGAAAACGAGGCCCAACGGGAGGGCGCGCAGTGGATGCGGGAGCACGGCTACTCGGCGGCCAGCGCCGGCCTGCTGATGGCGGCGGTCACCCAGGGCAGGTCGGTGCTGCGCGACCCGAAGGCGTTCGTCGCGGACGTGAAGGCGGCCCTGAAGCACAGCCGCAGCGAATCGGAGGCCCTGGGCAAGGCCGGCCTGGCCCAGGCCCAACGCCGCCTGGGCCATGAAGCCGACCCGCGCTACACGGATCGCTTCCACGGCCCCGACGGCATGACCCGAAAGGAGGGCCAACTGGCCGAATGGGAGGCAAAGGGCGCCCGGCGCGACAGCCGGTCGGTGGCGAAGGACAACATGAAGAATCGCCAGGGCTCCAGCGCCAAGAACGCCCGCCGGGCGAAACAGATGACCCGGGACAAGGCCCGCAAAATCGGCCAGCCCTCCAACCGCCAGGGCGGGCCTTATACGCAGGAGGAGATAGACTTGTGGTGGGAAGTAAGGTTGAAGAAAGGTAACAAGCAACACATCTCCGT
>DRKN01000091.1 GCA_011051755.1 Gammaproteobacteria bacterium | reverse complement strand
ATGTGTTTCGCCGCCATCGTCGAGGGTGCAGGAGTGGACTTTGCGCAGTGCGGCGGGAGAACGTTCGGCCGGCGCCACGGGATCGCGCGAGGCCTTGGCCTGCTGATCCTCGTCGCAGAACAACAGTGGGCGCCATGCCCCGATCCTGCGTTCCAGTCCTTGTTAAGGGAGGGGGCCATTAACGGCGGACTGCGCCTTGTCTTGGGGCATTTGCGGGCCTCTGATAGGTACACTTTATACGTTACACCACAATAGCTTCCGCACCCTGCTCAAGCGACTCAGCCGCAGTGTCCGCAATCGCTGTCGCATCCAGGGCACGAGCCACGACACCCCCACCTTCGACGTGGTTACCACACCCGCTGCCAAACAACGGCGTGCCTACGATCTCCTAGAGACAATCAACGTGCAGGCAGAGCGGTGCAGTCGATTTCCTTCTATCTCTTTGAATAAACAGCTAATTACACTGATTGATCCGGGGAGCTTCAGGCTAGTGAATTTCTCCAGCAAACCGTTGGCATATCACGGGGTATCCTCTCAAGGAATAGGGCCTTCGGTAAACCCGGCGCGGTTCAACGATGCATCATATTCTGCCTGTGAATTCCGTAAACACCCCCTCGCGGCTCAGGGCACTCAGAGGGACGGCCTCAATCTGTTTATTGAGCCGGAACCGTTTGTTGCCAGGATACACCACGGCAATTGCATCTAACGCCAAATCCATCAACGCCGTGCGCATGGAAGGCGTAACCCGAGGGGCATCCGTGCGTTTGCATTCGACGCCCAGCAAACGACCATTTTTTTTCAGGATCAGGTCAATTTCAGCCCCCTGGTGGGTGGCCCAGAAAAACACCTCATCGGGTTGTTCCACCGCCAGCACCTCTTCAATGACATAGCCTTCCCATGAAGCACCGATCTTCGGGTGGGTCAGCAGATCACGTTCCGAGTTGATACCGAGTAGTTGGTGCAGCAGGCCGGTGTCACGAATATATATCTTGGGTGACTTTACCTGGCGCTTGCGGATATTGGCGTGCCAGGGGTGTAGCTGACGCACCATAAAAGCATCACTCAACAAATCAAGATAGCGTCGCACAGTCGATTCACTCACACGCAAGGATCGCGCAAACTCGGCGCCATTCCAGGTTTGTCCGTGGTAATGCGCCAGCATGGCCCAGAAACGCCGCAAAGCAGTCGCTGATACTTTTACCCCCCATTGCGGAAAATCCCGCGCCAGCAAAGTTTGAATAAATTCCTTGCGCCAGGCCAGACTATCGGCATCACTGCCAGCAAGATATGCCAGAGGAAATCCGCCGCGTAACCAGTGACGCGGTTGCGCATCAAACCCCAACTCCTGCAAACCAAAACCACGCAAGTACAGGGTTTCCTGCCGCCCCGCCAGACTTTCCGACGATTGCCGCAGCAGATTACCGGAGGCACTACCCAAAATCAGAAACTGTCCCTGAAAGTCCTGCCGGTCAACCAGTACCCGCAACACCGGAAATAGATCAGGCCGCAACTGAATTTCGTCGATCACAATCAAGCCCTGCAACAAACCCAGTGCGGTAACCGGCTCATCCAACCGGGCCAGGCTGGGCGGGTCTTCCAGATCGAAATAATTGACTGAATCCTCCGCCACGAATTGCCTGGCCAGGGTCGTTTTTCCACACTGGCGTGGCCCGGCGAGAACGGCTATCCGGCTGCGTGACAGCGCACGCTTAATCGCCTGTTGCCAATGTTTACGCGTTATCATGACAGCATATTACCATGAAAATCCATCATCTTATGACAGTATTTCATGGTTCATTGTAGGAGACGCTGCCTGATGCAATGCACGATAAAAAACCCGGGCGCAAGCGAGATAGCTTGCGGCGGGGTGGTTTATCCGCCCTGGATAGTCTCCCCGCCCCACTCAGGAGTGCAGCTTGGCAAAGGCGGCGCTCATGGCCGTTCCCCCCTTCTGCCGGGTCTGCTCTCGGGCGGGCTTCGGTTTCTTGTGCATTGGTGCCTCGCGCGCTGGCCGCTGCTGTCCCGGGCGATCACCACCGCTACGCCGAGCCTCATCGGTCAGCCGCATGGACAGCCCCACGCGCTTGTGCTTGAGATCCACCTCCAGCACCTTCACCACGTCTCCGGCCTTGACCACCTCGCGCGGATCCTTGACGAATTTGTCCGCCAGCGCCGACACATGCCCCCGTCCATCCTGATGCACGCCGATGTCGACGAAGGCGCCAAAGTTGGTGACATTGGTCACCATGCCCTCACGAAAGCGCGTAGGTTGATGAGAGGGTCTCCTCCCCCTATAAACGGCGTCGCAATGCACCATGATGGAGATGTATTACCTACCATCAAAAAGAAAGGAGAAGACCATGAGCAAGATCACGATGATTGAACTGGATATCGCAAAAAATATCTTTCATGCAATGTGCTGTGATGCGCGGGGCAAGGTCGTGAAAAAACGCATGTTGAAGCGTCACGAGGTATTGGCTTTCTTCGCTCGGCTGGAATCCTGTTTGATTGGCGTGGAAGCCTGCGCGAGCGCCCATTACTGGTTTCGTCCAGGTACGGGCCCTGGCAGCGGCAGCGGTCGCCACCGGACTGCCCGCCGCACTGGGTCTGAAGGATGTCACACGACTGCAAGGCTGTTACCAGCAATAGGATTGAAGAAGCATTGAGTTGCAAGGAGAGCAAACGCCAGGGTGTTTGGCGTGAGGGTGTGGCCGTCGGCAGTCAACATTGTGTCGAAGGCGTAATGGCGCAACTGGGTATCAAGGCAACCGGTAGATCTGTGTACCATGAGGCAGGACTGTACCAAGTGAGGGAGCCTGAATATGCTTACAAACCCCATTTTGATGGGGAAATGGCTGCTCTAAGCGAGAATAAAGGCAGTTTTTCTTGGGAATGGCTATTGAAGTCAGTAGGTTAGCTTGATTCGACTCCGTCAGCCATTGCATATTCCTGGCGCACATTCCTTGATGCGAAATCGGCCCTTCTGTAACCTTACGACCCTATGCGTCTATCCAAAATAAAGCTGGCGGGCTTCAAGTCCTTCGTCGATCCCACCACGATTCCCCTGCCGTCGAATCTCATCGGCGTGGTGGGGCCGAACGGCTGTGGAAAATCCAACGTCATCGATGCCGTGCGCTGGGTGATGGGTGAGTCCTCGGCGAAGAATCTGCGTGGCGATTCCATGGCCGACGTCATCTTCAATGGCTCCACTTCACGCAAGCCGGTGGGTCAGGCCACCATCGAACTGGTGTTCGATAACAGCGATGGCGCCATCAAGGGTGAGTTCGCCACTTTTAATGAAATTTCTGTGCGGCGTACCGTGTCGCGCGACGGCCAGTCGCAGTATTACCTCAATGGCACCCGTTGTCGCCGCCGTGATGTTACCGATATATTTCTTGGCACCGGCCTCGGTCCGCGCAGCTATTCTATCATCGAACAGGGCATGATCTCGCGCCTGATCGAGGCCCGGCCCGAGGATCTGCGGGTGTTTCTGGAAGAGGCCGCAGGCATCTCCAAATACAAGGAACGTCGCCGCGAGACGGAAAATCGCATTCGGCATACGCGCGATAACATGGAGCGCCTGACCGATCTGCGCGATGAACTGGGTAAGCAGCTGGAGCGTCTTAACCGGCAGGCGCGAACGGCAGAAAAATATAAAGAATTCAAGGAAGAAGAGAGACTTCTCAAGGGGCAGCTTGCGGCCCTGCGCTGGCGTGCGCTGGATCAACAGGTGACCGCTAAAGAAGGCTTGATCCGCGAAAAAGAGCTGGCGGTGGAGGCTTCGGTGATGCGTCAGCGCGCCATCGAGTCCGAGATTGAAAAGCTGCGAGAGCAGAATGTCGAGATGGGCGAGATTTTTAGCGAGGTGCAGGGCCGTTTCTATTCCGTGGGTGGCGACATCGCCCGTGTTGAGCAGTCCATTCAGCACACCCGCGAACGTCGCTTGCAGCAGGAATGCGATCTGGCCGAGGCGGAGCGTGCGCTGGCGGAATCGCAGGCCCATCAGGCGGGGGATCGGCAGAAGATCGCCGAGTTGGAACAGCAGTTGGAGATCCTGCACCCGCAGCTTGAAGAAGCGAAGGCACGCCAGGAAGTCTCCAGCGCGACACTGGTCGAGGCCGAGCAGGCCATGCACGAATGGCAGTCGGTATGGGCGGAATTCAACCAGAATGCCGCCGAACCGGCGCGTAGCGCCGAGGTGGAACGCACCCGTTTGCAGAGTCTGGAGCAGCAGCATATCCAGCAGGAGCAGCGGGTTTTGCGCCTGCAGGAAGAAAAGAAACATCTGCTGAATTCAGCGCTGGAGGAAGAGATCAACCAGCGCCAGGCGCAGCTCGAAGAGTATGCTTTACAGACCGAGGCGCTGCAGGAACGCTTGCAAGATCAGTTGGCGGCGATTGCCGAGGCGCGTGATGATAATCATCAACTGAGCACGACGCTGGACGAACAGCGCGGCCGTTTGCAGGCCATGCAGGGGCGGCATTCCTCTCTGGAGGCCTTGCAGCAGGCCGCGCTGGGCAAGACCGGTGGCGCAGTGGCGCAGTGGCTGGCCGGTAACGGACTGACCGATGCCCAGCGTCTGGCGCAGGGACTGACGGTGGATGCGGACTGGGAGCGCGCGGTGGAATGTGTGCTGGGTCAGCATCTCGAAGCGGTGTGCGTGGATGGTCTGGATCCGGTAGCGGGTCTGCTGGGTGGGCTGGAGCACGGTTCGGTGGCGTTGTTCGATACCGCGCGGGCCGACATCGGCAACGCTGCCGGTGGTTTGACGGCGGCACTGGGGGATAAGGTAAAGGCCCCCTGGCCGTTGGCTCCAATGCTGGCCGGGGTGTACGTCGCCGAAGATTTAGCGCAGGCCCTGGCGCTGCGGCCGCAACTGGCGGCGCATGAATCAGTGATTACCCGCGATGCTGTGTGGCTGGGGCCGAACTGGCTGCGGGTGGCGCGCGACGCCGACGAAAAGGCGGGCGTACTGCATCGCGAGCAGGAATTGAAGGAGTTGACGGCGGGCATCGAACAGCTGCGTGCGCGGGTGGAGGAGGGGCAGGCGCAACTGTCCGCAGGGCGCGAAGGCATCCAGCGGCGGGAGGAAGAGCGTGAGGCGGTGCAGCGTGAACTGCACCAGGCCAGCCGTCAGCAGGCCGAGGTACAGGCCCAGCTCAGCGGGCGCCAGGCGCGTCTTGAACAGATGCGCAATCGCAGCCAGAATATCGAGCGTGACATCGGCGAACTACGGCAGCAGTCGAACGAAAATGAGGAAGAGACCAAGCTGGCGCGCGGCCGGCTAGCTACGGCAATGGAGGCCATGGAGCTGCTGGCGGCCCGTCGGGAGGAACTGGAATTGCAGCGGGAGTCCCTGCGCGAACGCCTCGATAGCACGCGCGACATGGCACGCAGCGACCGCGATACGGCCCACGAGTTGAGCCTGAAAGTGCAGACCATGAGTACGGAATTGGCCTCTGTCCGGCAGGGCCTGTCACGCATGGAGCAACAGATGGAGCAGGTGGCGGCCCGCCGCGAACTGCTCAGCGAGGCGTTGGCGGAAAGCGCAGCGCCGATCGAGGCATTACAGGAAGAGCTGGCGCGGCTGCTGGAATCGAGATCCTCGGTGGAACAGGAACTGGCCGAGGCGCGGCGTCGGGTGGAAGAGGTGGATCACAAGCTGCGCGAGCATGATCAACAACGTCATACGATAGAGCGTGAGCTGCAGGAACTGCGCAGTGGCCTGGAGCAGGCGCGCATGGCCTGGCAGGAGTTACAGGTGCGGCGCCAGACCCTCACCGAGCAGTTGGAAGAATCCGATTATTCATTGGACGAATTGTGTCAACACATGCCCGAGAATGCCCGCGAGGACGAGTGGGCGCAGTGCGTCGAACAGATCGCCCAGCGCATCCAGCGCCTCGGCCCGATCAATCTGGCCGCCATCGAGGAGTACAAAACCGAGTCCGAGCGCAAGGAATATCTGGACGCCCAGCATGCCGATCTCACCGAGGCGCTGGAGACTCTGGAAAGCGCCATCCGCAAGATCGACCGCGAGACCCGCACCCGCTTCAAAGAGACCTTCGAACGCGTCAACTCAGGTTTCAAGGGAATGTTTCCGCGTCTGTTCGGCGGCGGTCATGCCTACCTGGAACTGACCGGTGACGATCTGCTGGACACCGGCGTGACGGTGATGGCGCGTCCGCCGGGCAAGCGTAACAGTACCATTCATCTGCTCTCCGGCGGCGAAAAGGCGCTCACCGCGGTGGCTCTGGTGTTCGCTATCTTCCAGCTCAATCCGGCCCCCTTCTGCATGCTTGATGAGGTGGATGCACCGCTGGACGACGCCAATGTGGGACGTTTCTGTGCCATGGTGAAGGAGATGTCCGAGCAGGTGCAGTTCATTTTTATTACCCACAACAAGATCACCATGGAGCTGGCACATCAACTCAATGGTGTCACCATGCACGAACCAGGCGTGTCGCGACTGGTTTGCGTGGACGTGGATGAGGCGGTGAAGATGGTGGGTTAAACGGGCGTTCCCGTTGCAGCGGGCTTTGGCAGCGAGACGGAGATAGTGTGGACAAATCAAATAAATACCGTGTGCTTCCAGTGAATATTCGGACGGCACAGCCCGTGTTCGATCATGGAAACACATAAGGAATAACAACCGATGGCTAAGATCACCCAGGAAAATCGAGAAATCAAGCTCAAGACACCGTTGGGTGATGATGTCTTGCTGATACGCACCATGAGCGGCCATGAAGAGTTGGGTAAGTTGTTCGAGTACCAACTGGAGCTGGTCAGCGACATCACCGATGCCGATTTCAACCAACTGAT
>DRKN01000090.1 GCA_011051755.1 Gammaproteobacteria bacterium | reverse complement strand
CAGATTACAGTTCCAAGGTATCGAACACTTGAGGCAAAGTCGGCCAGGTTCCTGTTCTCTGGTGGGAGCGCCGTCCTCGGCGCGATTACGTGACGTCCTCAGGCCAGCCGCCGTTCCAGGGGCGGTATGGCCACTCCTTTTTTACGGCCAACTGTCAGGTGAATACGATCACAGTTCACTCTGGCGATGACAGGGCAACTACGTTATCTTTGTTCATGGTGGCGTACCTCTTTTGCTGTTCATCAGCTCGGCAAAACCGATTTCAGCAGGGTACGCCGCCTTCTTCAATTACCCCGTACACCAGTTTCGAGCATAGCTCGTTTCGGGATTCACTTTGGCGGAAGTGTAGAGCTAGATACACTGAATGCTACTCTAACAGCTAGAGAAACAAGATGGCAGGAGACTAATAGCTTGAATATAAATCATGTTGCTCCTCCACAGACGAGTATAGTGCTCGGAATTGGTATGTTTGAAGTAAAAGTAGATTATGTCCGTTTACCATAATGATCAAATTTCAAAAAATTAGAGTTTTTCTAAAGGCAGCTATATATATTTTGTTGCTCTCATCTTTATTGTCTTTTTTTCTCTTGATTTGTGGATTCGGAAATGAAGTGTGTATGACTTGGTCGGCATATATAGTCGAAATACCGAAATTGATAGTTTATGTTTTTTATGTCTTTATTTTTGCAATTTACTTGTTGCGGATAAAATACAACTCAGTTTCGACAAACTTATGGAGGCTTGTTTATTTATTGGTCGGAAGTTTGTTTGTGTCTTTAATGCTCGTCATTATGTATGCATATAATAAACCCAAGATGCCAATATTTCGTAGGGGTGATTGGGATAATGAATATTTTTTGGGCGAATCGGAAGATGCGGTCAACAGGGTCTGGTAAATTAGACAGTAGTTGCATTCATCTGACACCTGGCTATCAGAATACGCTCTGGCATCAGCGTGCTTGAGAAGGCTCTGGCCGATTGCAGTGCAATCGCAAGAATGAATGATCCCTCCCGTTGTCAGCGTGGTGGAATGGCACAGAACTCTGAACACTACCGTTCTGAAAGTTGACAGGGCTTGTGCCAGGCGTTCAGATCATCCCCGCAAAGGGTTCCACTTCCACCATCTCGCCCGCCTCGATGGCGCCACTGTCGCGCGGCAGGATGATGAAGCAGTTGGCTAGGCTCATGGAGGTGAGCACGTGGGAACCCTGCATGCCGGTGGAGCGCACCACCAGTTCGCCGTTTTCATCATGATGCAGGATGCCGCGCTGGAAGTCGGTGCGCCCGGGGTGTTTCTTCAACGGTGTCATGGTACGCACGCGCAGGGTCAGGCGTTCGTGTGCCGTCTCGCCCGCCATCTTGCGTAGCGCCGGCTGCACGAACTGGTAGAAGGTGGCCATCACCGAGACCGGGTTGCCCGGCAGGCCGAAGAACAGGGCCTCACCCAGTCGTCCCACCGCCAGCGGCTTGCCGGGTTTCATGGCCAGTTTCCAGAAATTGACCTCGCCCATCTGCGCCAGGGTGTCCTTGATGAAATCGGCGTCGCCCACCGACACGCCGCCGGTGGTGATCACCACGTCCCCCATGCCGGCGGCCTTCTCGAACGCGGCCCGCACGTCCTCGGGCGTGTCGCGGATGACGCCGAGATCGGTGAAGTCCACGCCAAGGCGTGTGAGCATGCCGTGCAGGGTGTAGCGGTTGGAGTCGTAGATCTGGCCTTCCTCGAGTTTTTCCCCCACGCCGCGCAACTCGTCGCCGGAGGAAAAAAAGGCGACGCGCAGTTGGCGCAGCACCGGCACCTCGGGCACGCCCAGCGAGGCGAGCACGCCGAGATCGGCGGGCGTCACACGCCGTCCCGCGTGCAGCACGGCCTTGCCCTGTTGGATGTCCTCGCCCGGGTGGCGCACGTTCTGACCGGCCTGGTGGCCGGCAGTGATATGGATGGTGTCACCCTCGCGGGTGACATGCTCCTGCATGATCACCGTGTCGGTGTCGTCGGGCAGTCTGGCTCCGGTCATGATGCGCACACACTGGCCGCTGTTCACCGCGCCGTCGAAGGGCGTGCCGGCCCAGGAGGTGCCGACCACGTCCAGTTGGGCCTCACCCTCGGCAGGCAGGTCGCCGCTTCTGATGGCATAGCCGTCCATGGCCGAGTTGGTATGCGGCGGCACGTTGATGGGCGAGAGCACGTCTGCGGCCAGCACGCGATCCAGCGCCTCGCGCAGGCCGAGTGTCTCACTCTCGCCGACGGGGGTGACGAGGGCGGCAATGTGTTCGCGCGCTGCTTCGACGGACAGGAGATCGGCGGTGGGGGCGTCGCAACCGGGTAAGGTAGTCATAAAGATTCCTGGGGTATTGCGGGTTTATCGGGGAGGAAGATTATAGCGGAAAAGGCGGGAATGGTCTTTGGCCACAAAGGATGGAAAAAAAACATCTAACCACGGGGGACACGGGGCGCACGGGAAGATCTTTCCGTCATTCCGGGCGGAGCCATGCAGCGCCAAGCGACGCATGGCGAAGACCCGGAATCCAGAGATCGAATCAAGCCGCTGGATTCCGGACACACGCGTCGCGCGTTCCGGAATGACGGTGCAATACGCTTTGCTGTTGCACTCTTTGGTTCTCGGTTGTTCCAGAGTAGCTGGCGTTCGCCAGCTTGCCGGGGCCGAGTAACATATCCCCTCACCCCAACCCTTTCCCTGAGGGAGAGGGGGCCACTAATTTTGTTCCCCCGTGTGCCCCGTGCTCCCCGTGGTTTTTTCTGGCGTTACCTCGTCATTCCGGGCGGAGCCAT
>DRKN01000089.1 GCA_011051755.1 Gammaproteobacteria bacterium | reverse complement strand
GATATTCTGGATGCCGTGTTCGGTGAGAATCTTTTTGACGATGTCCGGCACGCTGATCTGCTGGAAGATGCGCGCATCGGAGGTGAGGCCGAGGCGGTACAGGTCGGGGCAGATACTGATATGGTATTTGGCCCAGTGGCCAGCGAAGCCGAGAGTGGTGATGCGTTCGACGATGCCGTGCAGGTAGCGGGGCTGGGCGTCGTATTTGCTGCTGAGGGTGAGGGTGACGTCACGGTCGATGCAGTCATTGAGGTTGATGCCGGGATCGCGGCTGGCCAGGGTGGCGGTGCCATGATAGAGACTGGCGAGGGTTTCTTTCCAGGTGAATCCGGTCAGTCGCAGGCTGTCTCGTGGCTGGCCGTCCAGGTTGATGGAGAATTCCAGGTCGTGGCGTTGATCCGTTTTGACTGGGGGGGTGGCGTCCATGTTTTACTTTCCGATAGTGTTACGCGTTTTTTATCGAGCACCTTGGAAATCGTTTTCTGCGCATTTGTATTTGAAAAGGATTTCCAAGGTACTTGTTCTCTCTTGTACATCCGGGGCAGGGGATTCGCAATCATTTTGAGCGCCTGGTTACGCCTGGGCCTGAGGAGAAGGTATAGGCAGAATTGTCAGTCTGCCGGGACAGGGTCAATCCGGTTTTTTGTTGCGGATGATGCCATTCATTCCGTTAGCGGGGTTTGTTTTTCCCCGTCATCTCCGGGAAAGAGCACCCTAGCAAAAAAGCGCTCTCTCTCTCAAAGCTGTTTTTCAAAAGCGGTTATTCTACAGAGTGGTTGTTATGAAGAGTGGCCGCATGAAAGCCTTTGCAACAAACCACCCCGCAGCAGGCTGCGGGGTCGATTTTCAGGGGCCAAATCTTAAAATTCCCAATACATCTTGTCTTTTTCCAGTTTGTAATTCCACGGTAAACCGGCGTTTTTCCAACCATTGACCGTTCTGTAACCCTTCTTGTCTTTGTCGCCTTCAAAGCCATCAGTGACTGAGTAGACGTTATGGTAACCCGCCTTGAATAATAAGTTGGCCGCTTTGGCGCTACGGCTGCCTGAGCGACAGATCAGCACGATGGGAGACGTTTTTTTCAGTTTTTTCTTTGCCAGCAGATCCTCGATGGCAACCAGGAAATTACTGTTGGCCACATTCTTGAAGCGGGGTTTTTTTGTGTCCCAGGCATTAAGATCTTTGATGACGTAAGGGACATTTCCATCAATCAGAGGGGTCCAGCCAACGAACTCCAATTCTGGTTGGGTTCGGGTGTCAATAAACAATATTTTTTCAGGGTCACTACTTATCAGGTCAAATGTCTCCTGTGATGTCAGGTACTTCCCTTGTGGTGTTTGCTTTTTCTTGGCCAACTCGCCGGCAAGAACAACGCCAGAACCCAATATTGCAGTGGCAAGCAGCAATACTATTGCCATGAATCCATGTTTTTTCATTTCAAATCCCCCAATGATCAGACGATTGCCCGACTTTATGATGATACGGAGCCGGACGCGAATTTTTCCTGTACGAGTATTGCCAACCTGACTTCATGACAGACTATCCTGGCCCATTTTGAAGTCATCCGTAAAACACGCGCGTAAATTTGTGAATTTGCTTGTGTTTTGCGGGATTGTGTCGACTGCTCTGTCAACAGCAATGAATCCCTGCATTGCATTATTTATCCAGCCTGAAATGCAGCCGGGTAAAGAAGAATAAACGCCATTTTCCCCAAAGTCCACGGCTGGTTTGCGGGTACAAGGTAGTCATCAGCCCGCTTGCGGTGAAAAATGAGCCTTTCGGCAATTCCGATTTGACATAATTTTTTTGCGGTGTTTCTTTATGGCGTAACTAAAAGTGGCTAAGGTATCCGTCGTGGATGGGGTGGTGCAGGGTATCATGAGTTGATGACTCTACCTGGCCGGTGTGCTTTTTGTTCAGCAGGCCGGTTAATGCCGCACAGGGTGTGAAACCCGAGGGGAGGCGCGGCGATAAGGCCCCGGGTTTGGCAGGCTCAACTCAGGCTAGCGTTGAACGGTGAAAGAGAAAAGTATCTGTTTTGTAGCCTTTTCCGCTTGGGCTAAGGGGGGTGACACTGCCGCTGTATCAGACAATAATTTTAATCATTGTGCTCATTTGGATAATTTGCTGGTATGCATGTTGGGGTTCATGAAAAACACCTATCTCACTGGTGGTTTTTTATCCCTCAATCGGTCTCTCAATACGCTTTTTTCTGTGTTCCCGGTGGTGAAAACATGCTGTTATTTTTTCAATAGCCCCCCCAGCGCCGCAAAGGGGTTGTGGGTGGCGATGTCTATTTTTGTTTTTACATCACCGCTGTTGCCGGCCTCAAGCTGGCGCTGATGTTCGTTGTCGTGGCAGTAAAGGCATAGCAGTTCCCAGTTGCTGCCGTCTTCGGGGTTGTCATCGTGGTCATGGTTGCGGTGGTGCACGGTGAGTTCTTGCAGGTTGGCGCGGGTGAATTCACGCTGACAGCGGCCGCAGATCCAGGGGTACATTTTCATCGCTTTTTCACGGTAGCCCTTTTCGCGCTGCTCGCGGTTGCGGTGGGCATCGGCGACGATTTTGTCCAGGGTGGCGGATTTGTCGGCGGGTTTGTTGCTGGGCATGGCGTGATCCTTGGTGGCTGATGGGTCGCGGCCGGTGACGGCCCGCTTCGATTCTGAGAATATAGCCTAAACCCTACAGGAATGAACCTATGTCACTCGGTCCCGTAATGCTGGATCTGGCCGGGCTGGAGATCAGCCCGGAGGAACGCGAGATGCTCACGCACCCACTGGTGGGCGGGGTGATCCTGTTCAGCCGCA
Organism: Gammaproteobacteria bacterium; assembly: GCA_011051755.1. Classification (GTDB taxonomy): domain Bacteria; phylum Pseudomonadota; class Gammaproteobacteria; order SZUA-152; family SZUA-152; genus DRQN01. Next base: position 94,533 of record DRKN01000089.1, on the reverse strand, counting down.
ATTACGCATCACCTGATCAGCTGCAAGGGCTGGTGGCGGAGATTCACGCCCTGCGCAGCCCACATCTGCTGGTATCGGTGGATCACGAGGGGGGGCGGGTGCAGCGCTTTCGCCACGGCTTTACGGCGTTGCCGCCGGCGCGGATCTACGGACGGATCTACGAGCAGGATCGCAAGCGCGGCAAGCATCTGGCGGAGTTGGGTGGCTGGTTGATGGCCACTGAGTTGCGCGCGGTGGGCATCGATTTCAGTTATGCGCCGGTGCTGGATCTCGACCGTGGGGTCAGCGAGGTGATCGGTGACCGCGCCTTTCATTCGCATCCGGAGAAGGTCGGCGATCTGGCCCAGGCCTATGTCGCCGGCATGCGCCGTGCAGGTATGCCGGCCACGGGCAAGCACTTTCCCGGCCACGGTGCGGTGGCGCCGGATTCTCATGTGGATCTGCCGGTGGATGAACGCTGTTTCGCCGATATCGAGGCCGAGGATCTGTATCCCTTCGGGCGCCTGATCCGTGCCGGCATGGCGGCGGTGATGCCGGCGCATGTGGTGTATGCGGCGGTGGATGAACGGCCGGCCTGTTTTTCCGCGCGCTGGCTGAAGGATGTGTTGCGCGGCCAGCTGGGCTTTCAGGGGGTGATTTTTAGTGACGACCTGAGTATGCAGGGTGCACAGGTCATGGGGGATATCGTGGCGCGCGGCGAGGCGGCGCTGGCGGCGGGCTGTGACATGGTGCTGGTGTGCAACCATCCACAGGATGTGGTGCGCCTGCTGGATGGCCTTGGCGTACATGATAATCCCGTGTCGCATTTGCGTCTGGCGCGTCTGCACGAGCGCCACGCTGTCAGCCGTGAAGCATTGCAGGCCAGCACGGACTGGCAGCAGGCGGTGGCGTTGCTGGAGGCCTTGCAGGATCACGAAACTTTACAGCTGGAGGTGTGACCGGTGGCGATTTTACGCATGAATCGAAGGCCGGCCGAGCGATGAATCGAGGTAATTTTTCTGCATTGAAACAACGCCTGCTGGGCCTGTTGTGGGATACGGATATCCAGGCTTTGTCGAAGGGCAAGGCGGCCCTGCTGAGGGCGGCGCGCATTGCCGTGGCAGTGGGGCGGGATTTTGCCGCCGGGCAACTGAGCCTGCGCGCCACCAGCCTGGTTTACACCACGCTGCTGTCGCTGGTGCCCTTGCTGGCGCTGGCCTTTTCCATGTTCAAGGCCTTTGGCGTGCACAATCAGCTGGAGCCGGCGTTGATCTCGCTGCTGGAGCCGCTGGGCGAGAAGGGCGTGGAGGTGGCTCGGCAACTGGTGCAGTTCGTGGAAAATATTGGCGTCGGGGTGCTGGGCGCGGTGGGTTTGGCGGTGCTGATCTATACCGTGGTATCCACCATTCAAAAGATTGAAGGGGCATTCAATTTTATCTGGCGGGTGTCGACCTTGCGTCCGCTGCTGCAACGCATCAGCGGCTATCTCAGCGTGGTGTTGCTGGGACCGTTGCTGGTGTTTGTCGCTATGAGTGTGATGGCGACGGTGATGAGTCATTCACTGGTCAAGGAGCTGCTGACGGTGGCGCCGCTGGGTGGCCTGTATGTCGTCTTCAGCAAGCTGCTGCCCTGGCTGTTGGTGAGTGGCGCCTTCACCGCGACCTATCTGATCATTCCCAATACCCGCGTGCGGGTGCCCAGTGCGCTGGTGGGTGGTGCGGTGGCGGGTCTGCTGTGGCAGGTCGCCAGTTGGGGTTTTACCGCTTTTGTCATCAGTTCCACCCAATACACGGCTATCTATTCCAGCTTCGCCATCGTCATCCTGTTTCTGATCTGGCTGTATATCAGTTGGCAGGTGTTGCTGCTGGGGGCCTCTATCGCCTTCTATTATCAGAATCCGGTCGCCGTGCACCCGGCCAGCCGGGTGCTGGGGCCGCGTTCGCGCGAGGCGCTGGCGGTGGAGATCATGCGCCGCGTGGGTCTGGCGCATTTGGGGGAGACGCCGTTGTGCACACAGCAGGGCATCGCCACGGCGCTGCAACTGCCGCCGGAGCAGATGGCGGATATCGTCGATCAGTTGATACGGCACGGGCTGTTGCTGGGCAGTGATGAAGATCCGCCACATCTGGTGCCGGCTCGAGACCTTGGCGCCATGACACTGAAGGATATCGTCGATGCCGTGTCCGGGGGCATTGTCGTGCCGGGTATAGCGCCACAGACGCAGGCCGTGATGCGCTCGCTCGACGCGAGTCTGGAACAGGAACTGGGTGGGCGGACGCTACGGGATTTGCTGGAGTCGTAAGCGCCGTCAGTTCCGTCGCAGCTTGTCCGAGACGGCGATCGGTGTCGGGTAGCGCCGCACGATCACATACGACGACACCATGAAGGTGATCAGGGTGCTGAGCTGGATCAGGTAGGATGCCTGCTCACTGATCACCGCCTGCTGCAATGCCAGTACCGCAATCAACAGCGAGAATTCGCTGATCTGCCCCAGTCGTACGCCGACCTCCGAAGCCCGTCCGGCGCTTTCCCCGCTGCGTCGCAGCAGAAAGCGAAACAGCAGCGGTTTGCCGAGCAGGATCAGCGCCGACAGGAGCAGGGCGGGAACGATGATCTCTTCCAGCATGCCGATATCGAAGCCGGCGCCGATGGAAAAGAAGAACAGGATCAGAAAGAAGTCGCGCAGGGGCCTCAGGCGTTCGCTGATAAACAGCGAAATCGGATGTGTGGCCAGTGCCACGCCGGCAATAAAGGCGCCGATTTCGTGCGACAGTCCGAGGCTGACGGCCAGTTGTGATATCCCCAGACACCAGCCGATGGCCATCAAAAAAATATATTCCTGAATCTGGTCGAAGCGGGCGATGAGCGGCATCAGTACGAAACGCGCCAGCGCATAGGACAGGCCGAAGATGGCCGGCAGACTGGCGGCGAGCAGCAGCAGATTTCCGTAGGGCAGGCTGTCGCTATCGGTGGCCTGCAACAGCAGTAGCACAATGATGGCAATGACATCCTGCACCAGCAGGATGCTGATGATGATTTCACCCGTGCGGCGGTGGTGCAGTACCGTGTCCGGCAGTAGTTTGAGGCCGATGATCGTGCTGGAAAAGGTTACGGCGACGCCGATCAGCAGGCTTTCCAGCAGGGTGAATCCCAGCAGCCAGGCCAGCACAAAGCCGGATAGGGCGAATGCCAGTGAACTGCTGCCGGTTACCCAGGTGGCTTCTTTCAGCAGGGGTAGCAGTTTGGCCGGCGGCATGTTCAGCCCGAGCAGAAAGAGCAGGAACATGATGCCCACGCTGCCGATGTCCTTGATCAATAGTGGGTCATCGACCAGCCCGCTTACGGATGGCCCGAGCAATACGCCTAGCAGAATATAGGCTACCAGCAGTGCTTGACGGGCGTATAGGGCCAGTGTCGCCACCAACGCGGCGCCACTGAATATCAGGAAAATGGTGTAAACCAGTGGGTCGTTGTGCATTTCCATTCCGACCGTTTATATATCCTAACCATAATCGCTGAAATGGAAAATGAAAGCGGCAGTGATACTAAAGTCCCGTCCAGCGTCAAGTTCAGTCCCGCCAGGCCGATGCTAATAAGTGCTAGCCAGATCTTGATTCGGGTCTGGGGAAACTTCAGTCGTCATCGGATAGGGATGTGGACTTCCTCCTGTTAACAACACCGCCGCAACATGCGGCCGATAACCCCGCGGTAGAGCGCAATGCCGGTCGCCTGAAACAATGGCTGACCGAACTGCCCATTATGGATGCGGTGGAGACGGTGCGGCGTCTGCATGCGTCGATTTCTCCCTTCAATGAACTGTCCCTGTCCGATGCCGAGCGTCTCAAGTTACTGGAGGTCTATCGGCAAGGGCTGGAAGAGGTGTTCCTGATTTATGACGAGCAGCGCCTCAAAGTGCTGTCACTGTCGGCCAACGAGCGGCAGCAACTTGCCGATGATATCATGGGACTTTACCTGGAACTGGCCAACGGCTACAAGATTTTGGTGCGCAACGGTTTTGATGAGGGTGATGACCCGGCGCGGGATGGCTTTCTGCTGCAGGCGATTTACCGCGCCATGGAGTTGATTGGCCTGGCCATACTCTATGCACGACGGGTGAACCGGCCGACGCCGGAGCCGGCCTGGGTGGAATTACACCAGTTGTATGCCTTTTGTGAAGGGTATGATGCCCTACAGAAGCGAGTGAGAGTGGCGCGGCACGAGTCGGTTATGCCGACCGTTGAACGTGTTTATACCCAGGCGCTGCTAATGGCGGTGATGGATACCCGGCAACTGACGGGTGCTGAGTTGATGGAGTTGTTTTTGTTGCTGGAAGAGTATTCCTCACTCTGCGACATCGGCCAGGAGGTACCGGATGTGGTGCGTCCCGGGTGTTTTGTCATCGACCTGATGGCGGACAGGCCACCGCAGGCACTGACTGCGGAGCAGATGACGGGGCGTGAATGGGTGAAACCCCGGACACTGGATATTCTGCCGGTTCGTGATGCCGCCGAAGCGTGGCTGGCGCTGCATAAGTTAGAAGATGGCGCCACACAGCTCCAGGACGTCCGCCCCATGAGGATGTTGGTGGGTCTGCTGGGTTCCCATTGGGGGCGTAGGGGGCCGCGATCCGCGGCGCGGCGCGTCGTCAAGGTGGCGTTGGGTCTGAAGGCGTTGGAATATTTTCTCTCCGATCCCGGGCATTTGACGCAGGCTTGCAATACCGAAGTGCACGGTGGTATCGAAGTCCTGAGTCTGGATAGTGAAGATGAGGTGCGTTATCAACTGAGTGACTGGCAGATGTTGGATCAGAGCGATACGGGTTGCCTGCTGCTGGGCCGCGTGGGTATTGCCGATGAGATGCCGATGGTCGGCTCATTACTGGGCGTGGTAGGCTTTCTGCCGGAGATGGGGCAGCAGAGTCTGTCCATGGGCATCGTGCGCTGGCGGGGGGAGGTCAGTGAGGGACGCAGCAAACTGGGTGTGGAGATTATCGAGGGTGCGGCGCAGCCCATCCAATTTGGCCGTACGGCGGAGGATCTGGATCAGGCGCCGGAACTGGGTTTTTATTTCCCCAAAAACAATGCGGAAGGGTGTTCCGCTTCCTTGCTGTTGCCACGACGGGCCAACCAGGAATCGCTGCACGTGCGGGTGAAGGGGCAGGCCTTCGAGGTGGTGATGGCCTCGATAGTGCGCGAGGCCGAGGTTTTTGTTCAGTATCGGTTCAGGGTGCAGGTATAATTCCAGGATCAGGACAAGGGCATAAGACTGAGAACACCCCCCTAGTCCTCGGTCTTTTTTTGAGTCCTAAACAAGAGGTTTATATACTGTGTCCCACATTGAGCTGATTTCTCCCCTGGCCGATTCACCTTATGACAGTGAGTTGGTTCTCGCTGCCTGCCATCAACAGCAGGTGATGGCAGGGCCCGGGGAGGCATTGACAGGCCGGCCGGTCACGGCCCTCATCGACACCGGTAGCGACATGCTCAAGTTGCGCACCGAATACCAACTGCCAGCATCGGCGGCACGGCGCTTTGTCGAGCAGGCTATCAAACGGGAACGTCTGCTGGGCGTACACCATCCGCACAAGACCTGGTTCCTGTGGACGCCCGCTGGTGGCGACGACACAGTCGTGATCGGTAATATCATGCCACGTCTGCTGTCGCTGAATAAACACGACGAACTGAGTGAGCGCTACTCACCATCATCGCAGATCGGTTTCATGGCGGAGATGCTGGATGACTATCTGGCGGTGCTGGTGAAGGATGAGTTGAGCCTTGATCTGTGTCTGTCGAACTTTGGGGTGGATGCCGATGACCATCTGTTCTATCTGGATGACGATTTTTATCCCGGCAGCAGTCTCACCATGCTCAGTGACGCGCTGGGCACCTGGGTGCGTGCGCTGGACTGGCTGGACGAAACCCTGGCGACGGCTCTGGGCAAAGTGCTGTCGCAGAGTCTGCGCCAGCATTTTTCCGATACGCATGTTATTACCGTCGTCGCCGAAGGTCTGCGTGGGGTGTTCATCCCACCGCAACGGCAGGTCGTGGCAAAGGCGCTGATTCAGGCCCTGTATGGCGACCAAACATTTAGCTATCAAGCACCGAAGCCAAAGAGCAATGGCAGTGTGGTGGCGCTGATTGGTGATATTCACGGCAATGCGCCGGCCCTGGAGTGCGCCCTGGAATATCTGGCGGGACGGGGCATCGACCACGGTATCATGCTGGGTGATGTGGTGGGCTATGGCCCGCATCCGCAGCAGTGTGTGGAGATGGTGCAGGCATTGCAGGGCTGGAGCATGGTGCGTGGCAATCACGATCATGCCGTGGCCTGTGGCGAGATACGTGGCGGCATTACCTCACTGGCTTCGTGGTCACTGGACTGGACCATTGCTCAGCTCAGTGATGATGAACGCCAGTGGCTGGCGCAGCTACCGGTTTATCAGCAGGGTGATCAGTGGCTGGCGGTGCATGGTTCGCCCTTGGACAAGACTTTTTTTAACGGTTATGTCTATCAGATGAGTTATGTCGAGAATCTTGATGAGTTGAGTGAGCGGCAGATGCCACTGTGTTTTCACGGCCACTCGCATATTCAGAAAACCTGGCGGCGCGATGCTGATGGTGATGCCGGTGACAGCAGTCGACGGCAGCGGCTGGCGGAGGCCGCGCATGTGTTGGTCTGTCCCGGTTCCATCGGTCAGCCACGCGGTGGCGAAACGGGAGTGGAATTGGCGATTATCGACCTGGCCTCTCGGGAGCTGGAATACCAGCGCCTGCCCTATGATATGGAAGCGACTCTGGCTGATATGGAAAAGCACCGGTTTCCAACGGAAATGGCGGAGCGTCTGCGGCGCGGGCAGTAGATGCCTTTGCGGGGAAAATGTCCGCGAATGCGCACCCATGGCCGCCATCCGACAAGGGTTATTGGTGTGGGCAGCCCTGCCTCTCGTCGCCTGCTAAAAACCTAGTGTGCTGTGCGCACCATGACTCGGCGCGACTCCTGTCGCCTCTTGTCATTTTCGTGTGGTGCGCACGGCGTAGCCTAGCGGGGATGACTTTGGCCCTGAGAGTTCCTGGTTGTCTGCATCACGCGGCGCTCCTGCTCTCACATTCGCGCCCAGTTGCGGACAATCCTCCACTCGGCTAGAAACAAAAAAGGGACGCCTGAATCCTCAGGCGTCCCGATCTTGTCTGTCGAGCGGTTCGGACTCAGGGACACATGGGTTCGATTTTCGGCAACGCACTGCGCAGTCCGGCCCAGCCCATGCCCAGATTGGCGCGGCGGCCAGTGATGAGGATCGCCAGCGCATTGGGCTTGCCCGGCACCACCACCATGAAGTGAAAGGTCTTGGGTGTGGTCATCTGGATTTCCAGCATGCTGTTGCGGACTTCTTCGCCACGCGTCTGGGCGAGACGTTTTTCCACATTGGTGATGCCCTTGCCGCGAAACATGTCCACCGCAGCCGCTGACACGGCATCCATATAACTGGAAGTGAAGTAGGGAACATTGTGGTGGGCGCCGAGCATCAGGCCGGTGCTCAAATCTACTACAGCAGCGCCCAGTGCGTCTTCCACGTTGTCGACGATTTCCCGGCAAATGTTATTGATACCAGCCATTTTTCTTTCTCCTCATGCATGTTTTTCGCAAGTGTATTGATCAGCTTGTCTACTTTTCGGATTGCCCCGGCCGGAACTTTAGCGCAGTTGTTGTTCGGGGGTAAGGGGGGAAGGTGTTATTTATGCCAATCACGGTTAGGTATCCATGCGCAGGTTCAGTGCGGCGATATCTGCGGCTCCCTTGCTGGCATGTGCCAGCGACATGCCAAGATTGGCATCGGGCTGGGAAAAGACCGTCAGCAGCAGGCCACTGCCGGCGTGCAGGATAAAGATGTTGCCGTCATCGCTCTGGATCAGCACGTTCTTGACACGGCCGCCGTGGGTCTCGCGGATGACGTTGTCGCTGAGGGCCAGTAGGGCGCTGCTCATGGCAGCGAAACGGTGCTTGTCCAGTCCACTCTGCAGACGTTCTGCCAGGGCGCGGCCGTCGCTGGCGCTGATCATGGCGCCGAGCATGTCGTCGCAATCATCCAGCATTTCGGCGAGGGTCGCACTGAGCGTGTGACGGACTTCACGGGAGACGCTGTCCTCGTGCTGAGTGCCTTCTTCGCTGACCTTGTTGATCATGTCGTTGAGGAAAGTCATGTCTCAGTTCTCCAATACGGCCAGTAGGGCGTTGACCAGGATGCGCACGTCAGCGGAAGAGCGCCCATCCACTTCGAAGACGGGAAAAATTTGCTCACGTTCAAACAGCCGGGCCTGGTAATCCGCAATACTGGCATTGTCTTGTACGCCCATGCGCGTCACGCCGATGACCACGCCGGTGTCGCGGATGAAGTCACCAAAGGCGTCCAGATAGTAGTCCATCTGTGCCACGGGATCCGGGTGGTCATTGTTCACCAGCAGCACCAGACCCAGTCCGCCCTGGGTCAGGATCTGCCACATGAAGTCGAAGCGTTCCTGTCCCGGTGTGCCGTAGAGGTGGATGCGCTTGCCGTTTTCCAATTGAATATAGCTGTAATCCATGGCGACGGTCGTGGTGTTTTTGATGTCGCGTTCACTGCCGGTGGTGGCGACGTCGGTGCGTACCGGGGGTTCGTCACTGATGGCGCTGATGGCACTGGTCTTGCCAGCGCCGACGGGGCCGGTGAAGATGATTTTGTCTGTGGCCTGAAACATTATGCGAGACGTCCTTGGAGATACATGTTTTGAGAAGGCGAGATGAGGAGCCTAACGGAAGCCCAGCTTGCGGGCCAGCATGCCGAGCAGGCTTTTGCGTCGGGTGCGGGGCTTGCCGTTTTGCAGCCCCGGATCAGAGGCGGTGGCGGTTCGGTCGATGAGTCCGACGGCATAGGCCGCGTTGTAAAAGCTGACGACTTCGTCCCGCGCCACACCGGCTTCCTTGCGCAGTTCTTTCAGGCTGATGGGCTGGCGCGCCATGATGGCGGCCAGCTTGAAATGTGACTGGCGAAAACCATTGCGGGTGAAATTGGGCCAGGCCTTGAGCCGCACCGGCTGGGCCATGTCGTGGCCCTCCAGTAAGCGGCCATCGGAAAAGTCGACACCGGCCTGCCAGAGCAGGCTGTCCAGGGTGGAGATATTCATCTCCTGGGCGTTTTTGGCGAAGGCGACGATATCGATTTGTTCGATGTACAGCTTCTTGAATGGGGCCATCATGATGGTCTTGGCATCGGTTTCGTTTTTACTGGCCACGGTGCCGTTGTGTCCGCCAATCAGCAGCCAGATGGCGTCGAATCTGACCTGGTAGCAGGCCTTTTGTTGTCGTGCGCTCAGCAGGATGTGAAACAGGCTTTTGCTCGGTGCTGCCGCCGGCTCTTGTGTGTCTTCGAGGGTGGCGGTGTTTGCAGGGGGAGGGGTTGTCGCGGCTTCAGTGGTTCGTGTGCCTTCGGTTTTGGCGGTTTTTGTACTCAGAGGGACAGCGGCGGATTCGTTATTGTCCGCTGGCGTATTCATGGCTTTTTGGGTGGCAAAGGTGGCTTTCATGCGCAGGCAGATACGCGTCAGCAGTTCCTGCATGTCGGTTACTCGCACCGGAGGTTCCTGCCAGATGAGGTTTTTCCCTTCCAGACGCTTCTCGCTGAGCACGAGCTTTACCTGTCCGTCGCGCGACTCTTCCAGCACCTGGCGGCCGATGTCGTTGTCGGCATCGATGACCAGAAGATGGCCGTGGGGACTGTTGTCGGGTAGTAGCAGGCTGGCAATCCCGTCATCGTTGATCAGGTCAACGGCGACCTTGAGTACCTTGCGATTGGTTGGATCCAGTGCAATAGGTGATATGCGCAAGGGCTTGGGCACGGGGCGTTTCCTTCCTGTGGATGGGTGTCAGTGCAAAAAGGCACGACGCCCGCAGTCTTCTTCCCTTATTTGTCGGCATCGCCCCTCGAAAGGTTTAGGCGGGTTTGCTAATTTGAGAGGGGCTGAAGAGTGACACATTTGGCAGTGGTTTGCCTCTAGGGAAAACATGCATGAATATCGGGCTATTGTGTATTTTAACCTTGTTTTTAATGCCACTACTCCGCCGAGGTGACAGATATAGGGTACAGTGGGTCTGTCAGTATTCAAGGCACCACCAAACGGAGGCGCACGGAGGCGACCGTAGGTGCTGTCAGGCGAGGCATTCCTTGCAGCGCAGCGCGAATGGCCGTCGCCCTTTTGCAACAAAGAGGAGCGCCTGCTGTTGGTACCGGGAAATATCACAGGCATGCTGAAGCCGAATTTATCACCTTGATGGAGCATGGGTGATGGTCTATTTGCGCTGGATACGCTCCCGTTCGTTGGAATTGCGGGTTTTCCAGTGTCGTGCGTATTGCTTTGATCCTGGCTCACTCCTTATTTTACACCCTGGCTTGCGGTGTGTACCCGACGCACAGGGTTACCCTGCCTGGTATCGCCGTGTTCGATATCCTTTTCTTTCGATGTCCTCCGAAATAAGACAGATTGATGGTGTCCAAAAGACCATCAGCGGTGATTTGTGTCAACACCGGAGCGTAGGATATCACGGGTGCTTACGGGTGAAACTGTGACGCTAATGACATGGTTCTCGTCTCTATTTGCACTGAGTATGAGACACTGCATGGGCGTGCCCATGAGAAGCGCCAGTGCCGTCGCTACACCGCACATTGCAACCTAACACATTGCAGGGCCTGCTGGCAGCCTGTCGTGGGATGAAATCCACCAGAGTGAGTGGGTACTGAATCATGACATCGGTTTTCGGTGATGTTTTTACGGAAATAGCGGTGCTGCTGTTGGTGGCCGCTGTCATCGGCGCCATCGGTGTGCGCTTGCGGCAGCCGCTGATCGTTGCCTTTATCGCGGTAGGCGTTCTGGTGGGGCCGTCCGTACTCGGCTGGGTGTCGGCAAACGATCAGGTGGATCTGCTGGCCAAATTGGGTATTGCCCTGCTGTTGTTCGTGGTTGGGCTCAAGCTGGATCTACATATCATCCGCGCCATGGGGGCGGTGGCGTTGGCTACCGGACTGGGGCAGGTCTTCTTTACCTCCGTGGTCGGTTATTTCATCGCCATCGCCCTGGGGATGACTTCGGTGACCGCCCTCTATGTAGCGGTGGCGTTGACCTTCTCCAGCACGATTATTATCGTCAAATTGCTGTCCGATAAACGTGAGGTAGACGCACTGCACGGACGCATCGCCATCGGTTTCCTTATCGTTCAGGACATCGTCGTGGTGCTGGTGATGATTGGTCTGACCGCACTGGGTGAGGCCGGTGATACTGCTGGCCTAGGCTGGGAGGCGCTTGCGGTCTTGATCAAGGGGGGGCTGTTTATCGCGGCTATTGGTCTGTTGATGCACTATGTGTTGACACCGCTATTGCACCAGTTGGCCCGTTCACCCGAGCTGTTGGTTTTGTTCGCCATTGCCTGGGCGGTGGCCCTGGGCGCGGCAGGCGAATACCTGGGATTCAGCAAGGAGGTCGGTGCCTTTCTTGCCGGTGTGTCGTTGGCCTCCACGCCCTACCGTGAAGCCATCGGCTCGCGTCTGGTGAGCCTGCGGGATTTTCTGCTGCTGTTTTTTTTCATCGACCTGGGCGCCGGGCTGGATCTGACAACACTCGGTGCGCAGGTGGTACCGGCCATTCTGCTGTCGTTGTTCGTACTCATTGGCAATCCGTTGATCGTCATGATCATCCTGGGCGCCATGGGTTACCGCAGGCGTACCGGCTTTCTGGCGGGTTTGATGGTGGCCCAGATCAGCGAATTCTCTTTGATCCTGGCGGCATTGGGCCTGAGTTTGGGCCATATCGATGCCGACACCATGGGCCTCATCACCCTGGTGGGGCTGATCACCATTAGCGCCTCCACCTACATGATTTTGTACTCCCATCTTCTCTATGAGCGACTCTCCCCTTGGCTGGGTGTGTTCGAGCGCAAGCGGGCGTACCGGGAAGAGGCCCAGGATCGATATATGGAACAGGGCAGGGTGGATGTTATTTTGTTCGGTCTGGGGCGGTTCGGCACCGGGATTGCGCGGGAGCTGCGGCAACGTGGCTACCGGGTGCTCGGGGTTGATTTCGATCCCGACCTGATACGCCGACAGGAAGAAAATGGCTATGAGGTGTGCTACGGCGATGCCGGGGATCCGGAATTTCTCGCCAGTTTGCCGCTTGGGCAGGTGCGTTGGGTTTTGAGCAGCTTGCGGGAAACGCCCGTCAATCTCGTTTTACTGCATGGCCTGCGCGGTTATGGTTACAAAGGGCGTGTCGCGGTAACGGCCAACGCTAGCGTCCATGCCAAGCAATTGAGGCAGGCGGGCGCCGACCTGGTGTTGATTCCTTACGCGGATGCGGCCGCGGAGGCCGTTGATAACTTGTTTAGTATCCACCCACCCGGCGTGGACGATAGGCACAATGCTGAAGGTGTGACGTAACGATCCTATTTTTTTCGTGCGGCCGCTTGAGTGGCAGCAGGTTTGTTGATGGGGAACTTGACGGATGATCGTGCGCATCGTTGATCGAAGACAAGGTTTAGAACTTACACCGCGCGAGTTGGTGTTGTTTCATTTGTGGAACGGGTGTTTACGTGCTGTTCTGTTTGCCCTGGTGTGGTGGATATTCACTGACGGGGCAATGGATTCATGGTGGGTTGGCGTGCCAGTGATACTGTTTGCGACGCTGGTTAGCAAGGTGTTACTGCCTCCTTATTTCTGGTCTTTGACGGGCATCATACGCTTTGTCCCGTTTTTTCTCTGGCGCTCCCTGTATGGCGGAGTGGATGTGGCCAGGCGAGCGCTGCATCCCCGGCTGCCGATTTCGCCGGGGTTATTTTGTTACCCGTGGCGGTTGCCGCCGGGCTTGCCGCGGATCTTCATGGCCAACGTTGTCAGCCTGTTACCAGGCACCTTGAGCACGCAACTCGGTGAACATTGTTTGCAAGTGCATGTGCTCGACGAACGGAAAGACTGCTTGTCAGAACTCGAGACGGTGGAGCAAAGAGTGGCCGTGATGTTCGGTATCTCTTTACTGCCGCCATCCAGCGGAGGCGAATAAAATGAAGAGATTCAATAATATTCTTTGTGTGGTGACGCCAGGGGCGGCAGGCAAACCCGCATTGGAACGTGCGGTCACGTTGACTGAAAACAACCAGGCGAGCCTGACGGTTATTGATGTGACCCCGTGCATTACTGCCGGTATCGGCATGCCGGCAGGCGGCCCGATCTCGGCAGACCTGCAGGCAGCCGTCGTCAGCGCGCATGAGCAGGAATTGGACTCCCTGATTGCGCCTTACCGCCAACGAATCAATGTGCAAGCCAAGGTGCTGGTCGGTACGCCGTTTCTGGAAATTATTCGGGAGATACTGCGCAACGGGCGTGATCTGGTGATCAAAACCGCTGAACGTCGGGATTGGCAGGATCGCTTATTCAGCAGCGACGATATGCACCTGTTACGTAAATGTCCATGTCCGATGTGGGTCATGTTGCCGGAGAAAAAAGCCAATTATCGCCGGATTATGGCCGCAGTCGATTTTGATTCATGGCAGGGGGGCGCCGGGGAGAATGATCTGAACCGGCTTATCCTGGAGCTGGCGAGTTCGATAGCACTGTCCGATTTTGCTGAATTGCATGTGGTTCATGCCTGGGAGTCCATGACGGAGAGTTTGATCAGAGTGTTCAGCAGCGACTTGTCCGAACAGCAAATCGCTGCCAATGTGAATCGTGAACGGCGTGATCACCAGACCCGGCTCGAACGACTGACCGGCAGGTTGCGCGACTGGATCGGTGCGGAAGCTTACGATTATCTGTTACCGAGGCTTTATCTCTGTCAGGGCAACCCGCGCAAGGAAATTCCGGCGCAGGCCAGACGGATTGACACCGATCTTGTCGTTATGGGTACCGTGGCCCGTACCGGTTTGGCCGGACTCTTCATGGGCAACACTGCGGAGACGATTCTCAACCAGATCGATTGCGCCGTGCTGGCCGTCAAACCGCCCGGTTTTGTAACGCCGGTCACGTTGGAGAACTGAACGCGGGTTGAACCTGGGTTGAATACACATGCAGACCTTTTTTCTCGTATTGGCGTTGTTTTTACTGCTGAATCTTGGCGCCGGGATGTGGCGGATACTGCGTGGCCCGACGGCGGCTGATCGTATGTTGGCCGCGCAGTTGTTTGGTACCACGGCGGTGGCCATGTTGCTGTTGCTCGCGCAGGTCTCTGGCAATGCGGCCCTGCGTGACGTGGCGTTGGTGTTTGCCCTGTTGGCTGCGGTGACGGCGGTGGCCTTCGTGCGGCGGGCTTGGCCGGATCGGGAGACGGATCATGATGCCGGGTGATTACCTTAGCGTGATATTACTGATTGCCGGGAGCCTCTTTTTTCTGGCGGGCACCTTGGGCCTGTTGCGATTTCCGGATGTCTATACCCGTCTGCATGCATTGACCAAGGCCGACAATGTCGGTCTGGGACTGATGGTGGCCGGGCTCGCCCTGCAGGCGGAATCCTGGACGGTGGTGGGCAAGCTGCTGCTGATCTGGTTGTTGGTGCTGCTGGCTGCTGCCAGTGTTGCTTATCTGGTGGCCGCAGCGGCGCGGCAAAGAGGTATCAAACTGTGGAAACGGTGACGTGCATGGATGCACTAAATTCGCGGGCGCATGGAGCGCAGGAGCGATGACGTGCATGGATGTACTCGCCGCTCATTGGCATCCATGCCCGCGCGGCAGGGCCTGCCCCATGAGCGTCGCGAGTGTTTTGGGTATTTGCACATCCCTGTGCATCAATTCAGTGCATGGGGGGGGGATACGATGAGCCTGCTGTCGTTTGCATTCGATGTCCTGCTGGGCTTTGTCTTGTTATGGCTGGCCTGGCGGGCGCTGGCGAGTCCGGATTTGTTCAGGGCCATTGTGCTGTTCATCGCCTTCGGCTTGTTGATGGCCTTGGCCTGGGTGCGACTCGACGCGCCGGATATCGCCTTGGCTGAGGCGGCTATCGGCACGGGACTGACCGGCGCTCTGCTGCTGGCGGCGCTGACAAGGCTCGAATCCAAGAGTGATGCGGAATCAACCCATGAAAAAGACCCGGAAACCGAAGTCCATCACTGAAAACGGTAAAAAACCGGCACAGTTTCGCCTGCTGCCCGCGGTACTCTTGTCAGCGCTGGCCGTGGGCTTGGGTTATGCGGTGCTTTCCCTTCCATCACAGGCCTCGGGTTTGAGCGAGCCTGTGGCGGCAAACCTCGAAAGCAGCGGAGTCAGCAATCCGGTCACTGCGGTGCTGCTTAACTTTCGTGGTTACGATACCTTGCTGGAACTGGGGGTGCTGCTGTTGGCCCTGCTTGGGGTCTGGTCACTCGGTGCGGCGCCGAAACGCCGCGAGTCAAGCCCTGGATTGGTACTGGAAATGCTGTCGCGTCTGCTGGTTCCTTTACTGATTCTGGTTGCCGGCTACCTGTTGTGGATCGGCGTCCACGCGCCGGGCGGCGCCTTTCAGGCCGGTTCGGTGCTGGCGACGGCAGGGGTGTTGTCATTGTTGACGGGGTGGCGGCTCGACACCAGGTTTTCCGGGTTGCCCCTGCGCATTACTCTGGTGGCCGGCCTGGGGGTGTTTGTGGTGGTGGGTATTGTGTTGATACCGATGGGCGGGCGCCTGCTGGCATATCCCCCATCATTCGCGGGTGCGCTGATACTGCTGATCGAGGCGGCAGCGACCTTGTCCATTGGCATAACCCTGGCGGCCCTGTTCCTGGGTGGCCGGCCAGAAACGGGAGGGCACAGCTGATGTGCGTGGAAGCTCTCGCCACTCATTGGCCGCTATGTCGGTTCGGTATTCACACATCCCTGTGCATCAATTCGCGGGCGCATGGAGCGCAGGAGCGATGACGTGCATGGACGCACTAAATTCGCGGGCGCATGGAGCGCAGGAGCGATGACGTGCATGGACGCACTAAATTCGCGGGCGCATGGAGCGCAGGAGCGATGAGTTCTGCTTTTCTCTATGCACTGGTGGGCGTGGGGCTGTTCACCCTGGGTCTGTACGCCTTGATCGTCCACACGCATTTACTGCGCAAAATATTGGCCATCAATGTGATGGCCAGTGGCGTGTTTCTGGTGTTGGTGGCTCTGGCGGCCCGCACCCAGGGGGCAACGCCGGATCCGGTGCCGCACGCCATGGTGATTACCGGTATCGTGGTTGCCGTATCGGCCACCGCCCTGGCATTGGCGCTGATGCTGCGGGTGCGGGCCGAAACCGGCCGGGCTGAACTTGCCGAAGAGTCGCAGGAATAGTGTCCGGTGTCTTATGTACCCGATATCCACTGGGGGGTGATGGTCATTGTGTTGCCGCTGGCCGGGGCCGTGTGCTGCTTTTTGTGGCCGCGGCGCGCCGTCCCGTTGGGCCTGGTTACTGCGCTGGGTATCGTCGCCTGCGTGGCCGGACTGGGTTGGCAGGTGGTGGAGCAGGGGGCACAACGTTATGCAGTTGGTGGTTGGGGCGCACCATTGGGTATCGACCTTTATGCCGATGGTTTGAGTCTGTTGATGCTGATGGTGGCGGCAGTGGCGGGGCTGGGGATCAGCGTCTATTCCTGCGGCTATTTTCATCGCCCCGATGCTAAACGAGACAAGGCGAAGCACTTTTGGCCATTGTGGATGTTTCTATGGGCCGCACTGAATGCCCTGTTTTTGTCCGCAGATATCTTCAATCTTTATGTCACCCTGGAACTGCTGGGACTGGCGGCGGTAGCGCTGGTCGCGTTGGCAGGCGGAGCGGATGCCCTGACCGGGGCCATGCGTTATCTGTTGGTCAGTCTGCTGGGGTCGTTGTTCTATTTGCTGGGTGTCGCGCTGCTCTATCATGGTTTTGGCAGCGTCGATATCACGCTATTGGCGGAGCGGGTGGAACCGTCCCCCGTCGTGTGGGCGGCGATGGGACTGATGGTTACCGGTTTGCTGCTCAAGACTGCGCTGTTTCCGCTGCATTTCTGGTTGCCGTCGGCCCATGCCAGTGCCCCGGCGCCAGTGAGTGCGCTGTTGTCAGCATTAGTGGTGAAGGCATCGTTTTATATTCTGTTGCGTCTGTGGCTGGAGATATTTCCATTTGCCAATGCCGCCCTGGCCCAGCTGCTGGGCCTGCTCGGCGCGGCTGCTGTGCTCTGGGGCGGGTTCCAGGCATTGTTCCAGGCGCGGCTCAAGATGCTGATCGCCTATTCGACCGTGGCGCAATTGGGTTATCTGTTTCTGGCCTTTCCATTGGCGAATGTCATCGGCTGGACGGGGGCGCTCTATATGCTGTTATCCCACGCTGTGGCCAAGACGGCCATGTTCATGGCGGCCGGCAACATCCTGTATTTTGGTGGCCATGACCGCATTGTGGATCTTGATCGTGTCGTGCAGCGTCTGCCCCTGACGATTACCGCCTTTGCCCTGGCCGGCGTCAGTATCATGGGTCTGCCGCCCAGCGGTGGATTTATCGCCAAATGGCTGCTGCTGGAGGCCGCAATTCGTGCCGCTCAGTGGTGGTGGGGGGGCATCCTGATCCTCGGTGGACTGCTGTCTGCCGCCTGGGTCTTCAAAGTGGTCGGTTATGCCTTTACCCAGTCCGAGGTACCCCATGAAACCAGGACGGTACCTGCCAGTATGGAGTGGACTGCGCTGGTCATGGCCGTGGTCGCCATCCTGCTGGGTCTGTTCGCCCCCTGGCCGCTGGCATTACTGGAAATCGGTTCACCCTTCGGCAGGGAGAATGCCGGATGACGTGCATGGATGCACTAAATTCGCGGGCGCATGGAGTGCCGCAGCGATGAGCTGGGATAGCGCGCTGCCACTCTTCGTGCTCGCCAGCTCCCTGTTACCGGGGTTGGTGATTTTCTTTCTGCCCGAAGAGCGCGTTGCAATTCGTACCACCTTGAACCTTGCCGGCGCGGTGCTCAAGCTGGCGCTGGTCGGGGTGATGATCTGGGGTGTTTTTCACGGCTCTCATTACGAGACCCGGCTACCCCTGTTACCCGGATTGGATCTGCTACTGCGTGCCGACTCCCTGTCGATGCTGTTCGTGGTGCTTTCCAGTGTCCTGTGGCTGGTGACCACCGTTTATGCCGTCGGCTATCTGGAAGGCTCGCCCAATCGCAGCCGCTTTTTCGGATTTTTCAGCCTGTGTGTGACGGCAACGATCGGCGTGGCATTGGCCGGCAACCTGGTGACCTTTTTGCTGTTTTACGAGCTGCTGACCCTGGCCACCTATCCGCTGATCGTGCACCGTGGTACCGACGAGGCACGGCGTGCCGGTCGTACCTACCTGATCTATACCATCGCGGGTGGCGCCTTGTTGCTGATCGGCACGGCATGGCTGTACACCCTGAGCGGTACCCTGGCGTTCACGGCACGCGGTTTTTTATCCGGCCTGGATGAATCACACAACGGGGTTCTGGTCGTCATATTTGTACTCTTGATCGCTGGTCTGGGCGTAAAGGCCGCATTGATTCCGCTGCATGGCTGGCTGCCGCAGGCCATGGTGGCAGCCGCACCCGTGAGCGCATTATTGCATGCGGTGGCGGTGGTAAAGGCAGGGGCTTTTGGCATCGTGCGCGTGGTCTACGATGTCTACGGCCTGCAGTTTTCCGCCAGTCTGGGCGTGACCTTGCCACTGGCAATAGTGGCAGCGGTGACCATTATTTATGGTTCGATGCGGGCACTGTTCCAGGATGATCTGAAACGCCGGCTGGCATTTTCCACGGTCAGCCAGGTCGCCTATATCGTACTCGGTATCACCATCGTCGGTCCACTCGCGGCCGTCGGCGGCCTGGTGCATCTGGTGCATCAGGGCGTGATGAAGATCACCCTGTTTTTCTGCGCCGGCAATCTCGCCGAGACGCTGGGAATTCACAACGTCAGCGAAATGAACGGGGTCGGGCGGCGTATGCCCTGGACCATGGTCGCCTTTACCGTCGCCGCCTTTGGCATGATAGGTACGCCACCTCTGGCCGGTTTTGTCAGTAAATGGTATTTGGGATTGGGGGCGCTGGATGGCGGACAGGGCTGGGTGATTTTTGTCCTGGCTGGCAGCAGCCTGCTCAATGCGGCGTATTTTCTGCCTATTTTGTACGCTGCTTGGTTCAAGGCGCCTCCCGATGCCTGGCTCGCCGAGCGCTCTTTCGGAGGGCGTGAGACGGCTTGGGCTCTTTTAGCGCCGCCATTGGTGACGGCCTTTCTGACGCTGGCTCTTGGGTTGCTGGCATCCGCGCCGTTCAGTCCGCTGCAATGGGCGCGTTTTATCACCCGTCTGGAATACACACCATGAACACCGTCCCGAGCGCATTGCTGCTAATCCTGGTGCCGCTGCTACCGCTGTTACTGGTATTTCCAGCCCTGCGTTCGCGTTTTTCCCGGCCTTGTTATATCGCCCTTTTGCCGGCGCTCATTCTGTTGGCTGTCCCGCAGGCTGTCTCGATTGATTTGCCCTGGCTGTTGATGGGTAGCGGGCTTGGTATCGATGACGGGGCAGGCCGTTTGTTGTTGGCGATGTCAGTGTTGCTCTGGGCGGTTGCCGCGAGCCTGTTACATAGCGTCAATGGCAAGCCCGTGGACGATCGTCTGACGAGCTGTTTTCTGCTGACCCTGGCGGGTAATCTGGGGGCGATTCTGGCGACGGATCTGGTGGGTTTTTTCACTTTTTCAAGCCTGATGGGGTACGGATTTTATGCACTGCTGATTGCCGGGGGGGGCGCAGAGACACGGCGGGCCGCGCGTGTCTATCTGGTGTGCCTGATTGTGGCCGATCTGGCGTTGTTCGAGGCCCTGTTGATAGCGGCTGCAACGGCCAGGGATCTGGACTTTGAGGCGGTGCGGCAGGCAATGGCCCAGTCCGCCTCCCCGGGTTTGTATCTGTCGATGGTACTCGCTGGCTTTGCGCTCAAGGCAGGCATTTGGCCGTTGCACTTCTGGTTGCCGCTGGCCTTTCGCTCATTTCCGCCGGCGGTGGCTCTGTTGTTGGGGGCTGTTCCCGTTGCTATTGCACTGCTTGGGTTTGTGCGCTGGCTGCCCCTGGGTGAAGTCCGCCTGCCTGCGCTGGGGTTGATCATCCAGGCCATGGGCGCGGCTGCCATGTTCTACGCCATTCTGGCAGCGGCGAAACGGGCGCAGCCAATACGGTTACCCGCCTGTGCCGCCATCTTTGCCTCAGGATTGTTCACCACCTTCCTGGGCGTGGGCTTGGGCGATCCTGTGGCATGGAACCGGCACGGGAATGTGGCCTATTTCCTCATCGTCTTTCTGGGATCCGGGGTGGCGGTACTGGTCATCATCACCGGCTGGCGGCGGGCGCGGGGTCATTATCCCACGATGTCCGGGAAGCCGGTGGATGATTCGCCGCCGTGGTTCGAGCGTTGGTCTGGCGCGCTTACACGTTGGGCGGCGCAGGTGGGGGGGCTGTCCCGGTTATGTGCCGCATGGCGGGCCAAAGTGGGTGGTCTCCGGCAGATTCGTGCATGGCAAAGAGCGTTACACGGCAGCGAGCGTTTTCTACAGCGCTGGGCCTATGCCATCACCCTGTTTCTGTTACTGGGGATAGTCGTGGTGTTTGCCGGCGCGTCATCCTGGATTTGATGGGCGCTTTCGCGCCCCGGTCTGTTTTGTGGTCGGCGCCGGGGTGGCCGCTGTCGGTTTTCAACACTTCCTGCGTTACATACGCTGGATACGCCCCAGTTGGGATTGCAGGTTCTCCAGTGCAGTCCGCATTTCTTTGATTCTGCTCCGTTCCTTTTCCACCACGGCCGCCGGTGCGCGCTCGACGAACTGGGGGTTGGCCAGCTTGGCGTCGCCGCGTTCGACGTCCTTTTCCTTTTTGTCGATTTCTTTCGACAGGCGGGTGATCTCGGCCGCCTTGTCGATTAGCCCGGCCATGGGCACCAGCACCTTCATTTCACCCACCAGGGCGGTGGCGGATTCAGGGGCATCGTCCGTGTTGGTCAGCACGTCGATGCGCTCGGTGCGGGCGAGGAATTCGAGGTAGTGGTGGTTGTCGGCCAGCTTTTGTTGGTCGTCCCCGCTAGCATTGGCCAGCAGGATGGGTAGTGGTTTGCCGGGGGCGATGTCCATGCCGGAACGGATCTGGCGCACGCCACTGATGAAGTCCATCACCCAGCGCATTTCGTCCACGGATTGTGGATGAACCAGGCCTTCATCGTACTCGGGGTAGGGTTGGCGCATGATGCTGTCGCCGGCGACAGCGGCCAGTGGCGCCACGCGCTGCCAGATTTCTTCGCTGATGTAAGGCATGACCGGGTGGGTCAGGCGCAGAACGGCCTCGAGTACCTGCACCAGAGTGTGGCGGGTGCCACGGCGTTGGGCCTCGGTCGCCTCCTGCATTCTTGCCGTCGCGCCTCTTGCGCCACTGGTGCTTCGGGAGCTGGCCTCGCTGTTGAGCACCGGCTTGCACAGCTCCAGATACCAGTCGCAGTACTCGTTCCAGGTGAATTCATAAATGGCCTGCGCGGCGTGGTCGAAGCGATAGCCGTCGAGGGCCTCGCGCACCGTACGCGTGGTCTGTTGCAGGCGGGTGAGAATCCAGCGATCGGCGGCGGACAGATCCAGTGCGCCGCCGCTTTCGCCGCAATCCTGTTCTTCCGTGTTCATCAGCACATAGCGACTGGCATTCCACAGCTTGTTGCAAAAGTTGCGTGAACTCTCGATGCGTCCCGGCGCCAGCACGATATCACGGCCGGTGGTGGCCAGGGAGGCGAAGGTGAAGCGCAGGGCATCGGTGCCGTAAGCCGGGATGCCGTTCGGAAATTCCTTGCGGGTCTGCTTTTCGATCTTTTTCGCCATTTTCGGCTGCATCAGCCCGGCGGTGCGTTTTTTCACCAGGGATTCGAGATCGATGCCGTCAATGAGATCGATGGGGTCGAGTACGTTGCCCTTGGATTTGGACATCTTCTGCCCGTGCGAGTCGCGTACCAAGCCGTGGATATAGATGTCGTGGAAGGGCGCATCACCCATAAACTTCAGGCCCATCATGATCATACGCGCGACCCAGAAGAAGATGATATCGAAGCCGGTGACCAGCACCGAGGTGGGGTAGAAGGTCTTTAGCTCGGGCGTCTTCTGTGGCCAGCCGAGAGTGGAAAAGGGCCAGAGGGCGGAGCTGAACCAGGTGTCCAGTACATCCTCGTCCTGACGTAAAACCATGTCGTCGCTGAGCTTATGCTTCTCGCGCACCTCAGCCTCGGAACGGCCCACGTAGACGCCGCCCTGTGCGTCGTACCAGGCGGGGATGCGGTGGCCCCACCAGATCTGCCGCGAAATGCACCAGTCCTCAATGTTGCGCATCCACTCGAAATAGGTGTTTTTCCAGTTATCGGGGATGAAGCGGATATCGCCGTCCTCCACCGCCTCGATGGCCGGCCCGGCCAGCGGCGCGACGCGCACGTACCACTGATCCGTGAGCAGGGGCTCGATGACGGTGCCGGAGCGGTCGCCGCGTGGCACCATCAGCCTGTGCTCGTCGGTCTTTTCCAGCAGGTCGTTTTCGCCCAGCAGTTCGATGACCAGCTTGCGCGCCTCGAAACGATCCAGACCTTGGAATTCGGCCGGTATCAGTTCGCCAAACTCATCATCAAGGCCGATGATGGCGGCGTCGATGGTAAAGATATTGATCAGCCCGCCGTTGGCCAGCTCGGCGATGGCTGTCTCGTCGCGGTGGCGCTGCCAGACCAGATAATCGTTAAAATCGTGCGCCGGGGTGATTTTTACGCAACCGCTGCCGAATTCGGGATCCACGTAGTCGTCGGTGATGATGGGAATCAGGCGTCCGGTGAAGGGTAGTTTCACCTTTTGGCCGATGAGGTGGCGGTAGCGTTCGTCGTCCGGGTGCACCGCCACGGCGGCGTCACCCAGCAGGGTCTCCGGACGGGTGGTGGCGACGATGAGATGGCCGCTGCCATCCGCAAGGGGGTAACGCATGTGCCACAGATAGCCGCTTTCTTCCTCGGAGATCACCTCCAGATCCGACACCGCCGTGCGTAGTACCGGATCCCAGTTCACCAGCCGCTTGCCGCGATAGATCAGGCCTTCTTCGTGCAGACGCACGAAGACTTCCTGTACCGCAGCGGACATATCCGCGTCCATGGTGAAGCGTTCGCGTGACCAGTCCAGGGACGACCCCATGCGGCGCAGTTGACGGGTGATGTTGCCACCGGACTCCTCTTTCCATGCCCAGATGCGCTCGATGAAGGCCTCACGCCCCAGGTCGTGACGGGTCTTGCCCTCTGCGTTGAGCTGGCGCTCCACCACCATCTGGGTGGCGATGCCGGCGTGATCCGAGCCCGGTTGCCACAGGGTGTTGTCGCCCTTCATGCGGTGGTAGCGGGTCAGGGTATCCATCACCGTGTTGTTGAAGCCGTGGCCCATGTGCAGGCTGCCGGTGACATTGGGTGGCGGGATCATGATGCAGTATGGGTCACCCTTACCGCTGGGGGTGAAATAACCCTCTTTTTCCCAAGTTTCATACCAGCGCTGTTCGATGCTGTGGGGGTCATAGGTTTTTTCCATGGGAGCGGTTCACCAGAGGTTTGAGTGATTGCAGGACTGTTTGCCGGATGGCAGAGGCATGTATTATACCTTGGCAATGAAGGCAAGCGCAGCCTATTATAAGCGGTTGGAAGCGAGTGATGCTCCCAAGTATGAAAGCCATACGGTAGGGTGGGCACTGCCCATCGATGAGGGTCTGCCCGGTGTGTTGCGGGGGATGGCAGGTGTGATAGCAGCCGTTTTAGGTGTTGATATTCATGAGCCCCCGGATTCAGGATATTGTCAGGATGAACGTCAACTTGCACATGGCTCATTGTGCATAAAGAGCTTCTCAGTGCCACTGCGGTTATTCTGACCTTCATCGCGTTTTTTCCATACATACGCTCAATCCTGCAAGGTAAAACCAAGCCGCATGTATTTTCCTGGGTAATCTGGGGTTCCACGACCTTCGTTGTTTTCCTCGCCCAACTGGCGGACAAGGGAGGGGCGGGTGCCTGGCCAATCGGTGTTTCAGGCGTCATCACCCTATTCGTTGCGTTCCTGGCCTATCGCAAAAAGTCGGATAGCACGATTAGCAAAATAGATTGGCTGTTTTTGATCATGGCCATGACGTCCTTGCCGTTTTGGTATCTGACCGCTGATCCATTATGGGCCGTGCTGATATTGACGACGGTGGATGTGATCGGATTTGGGCCAACCTTCAGAAAGGCGTACTGTTTTCCCCATGACGAACGCTTGACGTTTTATCTGATTTTCGTGGTGCGCAACTTTATTGCCGTTGCGGCATTGGAGCATTATTCATTGACGACCGTATTATTTCCCGTGGCGACAGCCGTTGCGTGTTTGCTGTTTATTCTGATGGTGGCGTACCGGCGGCGGATGCTGGCGACCCGGCAGCGCGGATGAAATCCGGGGCGGGAATCCAGTGACAAAGACCGAACCCCAGAGGGGGGCAGTTTCTGGATTCCGGCTAAAAACATGCCGGAATGACGACAGTCTCAGCAGGCTGTGGGGCGTTCGACTCAAAGAGATTCAATACTTCCCGGATGACGTGCTGCTCCATCCAGGCTATTTTTCTTCGATAGCGTTTTTAAGCTCTTGTTTTTTTCGTTCTCCAATGTCATCCCAATGTCGATCACACAATGCCCCTTCGAATGAGTACAAATAGTAACAGACAGGTAAAGTCTCATTGGGATGATTTTCTTTAATCATCTTATGCGCTTCAGCAGCACCATAAAACCGCAGTTCCTCCTCAGAAAAAATACCCGCTTCGTTTAACCGGCCGGCTATCTTGGCGCCTATATTTTTTAGCTCAGTCAAGCTTCTGTTTGTCATTGTAACCTTCTTGATATTCTTCAGATGGCTCTGTTGCCTGGACAATATCAACGTAGATGCCATTGGGGTCTTTTACTGAAAAATGGCGCTGTCCCCACTCCTCTGAGCGAAGCGCCAAAACAATATCCAGCGAGCTGTTTTTTGCATGAGTATAAGCTGAATCCGCATCATTGACTTCCAGGCTGAAAATAACGCCGTCACCAGCGTGCGGCGCGTGAAATATGTCGGGTTGTGTGGCCTGGTTCGGCAGCATAAAGCCAACCTGGATGCCTGATTGTGCAGCAAGGTGCAGGTACCACTCATTCTGAAAAACAACATTGAAATCAAAGTGATCGCCATAAAATGTTTTGGCCTTGCCAAGATGTTCAATGATAAATACGGGAAAGGCGCTACTGGGCTGAATCATTCTTGCTCTCCATGTTGTCACCAAGGGGGTGAGTCTTTTTTACATCTGGTTCGAGTATAAAACACACCTGCTGACAACGGTATGTCAGCAGGGATTGTGAAAATATCGATAATCTGGTGAACATTGATGGATTAATTTAGGTACTGGCTGACATTTTCAAATTTCTCGTCGAGTTTTTCTGTGTCGTCCAGTTCATCGTCATCCATGTCGTGATAGTCGGGGTCGAGGCGGGATTTGGCGCTGGGGATGTTTATGGTGAATTGTACACCGCTGATGTCCAGGGGCCTGAAAAGCAGTTTTTGCCGGGTTTTGAGCGAGGTGACTTCCAGGCACCAGCAGGGGTGATCGGGGTTTTGCGGGTCGAGGAAGGTGATGGGGGCGTCATTGCTGGGAGATTCGACGGGCCAGGTTTTCTGTGTGGCCTGCGAGGTGATCTCGATGCTGGTGATGGTCTCTGTAAAACGGTATTCCATGCTGGCCAGGGTCTTTTCGTTCTCGGGGTTATTTTTCGAGGGGCGGCAGCGTGGCAGGCGGTTTTCATCCAGCGTCGTGTGAATGATCTCGGTGAGTTTTTCACCACTGTCAAGTTCAATACGGATGACGTAGGCGTCTTCACGATTGCGGATATTTTCGACGCGGATCGAACTTTCATAACCCTTGGCGATTTCGTTGACGAAATACAGGCCCAGGCCCTTGCCGGTGTGCTCACGAAGACTGCCGGAGGTTTCGCGTGCCCGCTTGGTGGAATAACCCAACTGGAAGATTTTATCTTGCATCTCATCGGGGATTTCCGGGCCGCGGTTGTAGATGGACAAGCGGATGTGCTCGTCGTCGTCGTCGACGAGGCGAATGGCGACCCGGGCATGGGGGTTTTTCTGGCGTTTTTTGCCGCTGTAAAAAAGTGCATTATTGATTAGATTTTCTGCCAGTAACACCAGGTAGTTTTCATCGCCCAGCAGCTCACTGGTGGCATGCAGTTCGATGCGGAAATGCTTGTCATTGTGGCGCCAGACGGACTCTGCACCGCTTTCATTCGGCATCATCAGGTCGTCTGCATCGATAAATCCATGCACGGCCTTACGTATTGCATTGCGGGCAGAAAAAGTTGGTGAGTAGGGGGAAGCTTCATCGTCACCGGCCAGTAGCTGCTGGTAATACTGTTCCTCGGATTCATACAGTTTGTTGGCGATATACATGGCGATGTTGTCGGTGGTGGAGAGATCGATGAATTGGCTCGTCCATCGAAATCGCTGGACTCCAGTGCCGCCTTGAAGCGGTTTATCCAGTGAGCTTGATCCTCGACCCAGAAAATCTTTGCCATCAGTGCACCCTTCGGCCGTTTTTTCTTTCCTTTTTCTGCCCTCAATAGTAACCAAATCAGCACAAAAATGTGTGATGCGTCCAGCGCTGTGGAAAATGTCCATCGGTGAATGGGTGTTTTCACAGATTTTTTACAGCCCCTTGGTACAACGGTCTACAAGGCCACGCGAGGTTCGCGGGCAAGACTGAAAGAATCTCTGATCGATTCGTTATGCCGGCCCGCGCCGGAATGACAAAAGGCAATCAGAGGTTTCCACATTGAATGAGGAGGCAGCTATATCATCATGGTGGAAGTTGCCATGGGTCTGTTCCTGCTGGAGTCGCTGCGTATCACGCGCCTGTTTCCCGTCATTGGCAGCATGGATGATGCGATGCGCAAACGCATGATCGTGATCACCTTCAGCATCCTGTTCATTCTGGCCTCCATCGAGGCGTCACTGGCCTATATGCGTGACCTGTTGGCGATGGATCGTGAGGTGATTGCCCCGTCACTGGCCGGGTCTGGCGTGGTCGAGGCGCAATTCCGCTGGATTCCCTCTATCGGACAGATGGTGATGGGCTTCATTTTGCCCTTCACGCTGGCCTTCGTCGCCATTCCTTTGGAATCCTTCATCCACTCGTCACGTACTGTTATGGGGCTTGCGATGGCCGGGCTGCTGCGTGGTATCGCCTTCCTGCTGCGGCTGCTAGGAAACCTTAGTTACCAGTTGGGCAGGGTGCTGGTGAGTCTCTATGACCTCGTCATCATGTTGCCGCTGCGCATTGAGCAGATGATTGCCGACCGGAGTAGAAAGCAAGAGTCTTCATAGGATGTGGTTCGTGGAACTTACCACATTCTACAGGGGTTTCTGAGGAGGGTGTAGTTCCTTTAGAATGACGGGATTCATGATAAAATATCCATATACCCGCACCAGAAAAGGTGTAATTTCTCTTTTTTCAATGAAAGGACTTATAAGATGAAGTGTCCGAGGACTAGGAAATTGCTTAAACCAATAAAAGTAGCCGGAATAGATCTGGATATTTCAGAAGGATGTGGGGGGATATGGTTCGATAATTTTGAGCTAGATAAACTTAATCAATCATCCATTGCTATGGGGGAAGTTTTAATTGAACACCTAAGAGAATATCACAACCCTTTAGTCGATGTGAACAAAAGGCTGAATTGCCCGCGTGATACAGATGTAATAATGATGCGCCGTTTCTATAGCAGTAAATTCCAGATCGAGATTGATGAATGTCCTCAGTGTGGCGGTATATGGCTGGATGCCGAAGAACTTGAAAAAATCCGTGAACTATTTCCTGATCACGAAGATTACCAAAACACACAAAAAAGATTTGTGGAAGAAGTAATGTCCAGTCCAGAAACAAAAATCCATCAAAAAGGGCATGAAGAATTAATTGAAAAAATAAAGCGCCTGTCAAATGTTCTTTACTCAATGCTGAGCATCAATAATAAATAATATTTGGCTTCTCAGCAGAATCTGTAGCCCGGTAGCACAGCTTTTTTGAGGATGTCAACCGCGATGCAATGAAGTAGAGCATCTCCCCCAGTCTTTAAAAAACATTATCGGTGTTGAAAACCTGGACTACTGATAACAATCAACACGTACGGCGATTGGTTTCGGAAGGACGTCGGTCAGGATTGCCTTGGGCGATGAGATTGCCGATGTATATCAAAAATCACTTCTCCAGTGATCGATCTACTGGAACGGCTCAAAGATGATGATAAAGAATATGTCCGACGTTCGGTTGCAAATAACCTAAATGATATTGCTAAAGATCATTCTGATGCTGTGATTGGAATAGCAGAGCAGTGGATGAAAGGCGCAAGTAAAGAACGTAGAAAAATCACTGCTCGCGTGTTCTATCCAGGAATGCAGGCAGTGGAAGTTGTGGTAAATGGCATTTCAGTAGCGGTGGCCAATTTTCGGTTGCTGATGCCATAATTATAATGTTGGAGATCTATGTTTATTAATGATCGTATGACATTATGCGCTAAGATATGACCCTGTGATCGCTAGTAAATATGGTGGTCTGGTGTGAGGTATGCTGCTCTACGATGTTTGAATACTGGGCATTACTATCACTGAGCCTGAGCGATGTACTACAGGTAATGAGAGACGTTTTTTTAAGAAAGATTGCTAAGTGAGTAACTGAGATGAATTTTTCGAATAATGATAAAGTTGATAGTTTTTTAAACGACATTCAATATCAATCACCGGAAATGTTTGAAATTCTTATATCGATAAGAACGATATTTCACAATACCAATTCGGGTTTAGTTGAAGATATAAAATATGGTGGCTTGGTGTTTATCCTTTCCAATACCTTGATAGGCGGTATTTTCGTTTATGCGAAACACATTTCCATTGAATTCAGTTTTGGCGCTGAATTCCCAGATCCCGATAAGGTGCTGGAAGGCAAGGGTAAAAAAAGGCGGCATATAAAGATTTATATCATTGAGGATGTTGAGAAAAAGAACGTTGAGGATTTTGTCGGAATTGCGGTGAATCTGAGTCAGTAGCCATGGTTATTGTTGTGCCATTAACAGATTTTTACCGTATTTTGAATACTCTGTTTGCAAAGTGTGCAGCATGATTGAAGGTGTTTGGGACATAAATTCAGGCAGCCTCTCTCGTTAGGGTTTGCCCCGCGAAGTGTTTTGGGTCTCCGGACTCGGTCCGAAATTTAGTCGTTGACGCATATTCCACCCGGGCATGAAAAACCTGCCCACCCCACCAGGTTTTTTGTGGGGAGTCGTCAGAGTCCGGTTCGAAATTTCGTAGTTTCAATGATTTCCTGATCCTGGGGGCATCGTGCGCATGGCACACGCTACGGGCAGGTGTGTGCTGTGCGCGCAATAGGGATAAACACTTCCTTTGTAAATTCTATCACTCTGTAGCGAACTGAATCGAAACGGCGATTTTATGGGGCTGTCGGTATTTTTTACAGTGATCGGGGTTCCAACTGGTTTGCACTGTATGGTTCCCTTTCATTTCAAGTGGTTGTTGTGGGTGGCACCCTGTTTGCTTAAGGTTATTGCGTGTGCCGGTAAGTAATAAATACGGCGATTTAACAGGCTGCTAAAGAGGTAGACGAATGAAAAAGCTCATAACGACCACTGCTTGTGCTGCATTTTTGTGTTTTGGCGGGTCTGCAATGGCGACGTCAATTTATTATGAGGCAACAAACGTAACAGGTATTGGTGAAGTTAATTATGCTGTAGGTTTAGGGATAAACAATCCTGCCACATTCAGCTTTACGGGTACTTCCGGGAATATTGATGAAAACCTGAGCCTTTTTGTGCCGGGGGAATACACGATAAGCTTCAGCCTGGACGGGTTCTGGATGGATTTCAATGGCGATACGATCTCGGATTTTGATCTGCCGGACACCAGCTTTACCTCGGGTGTTTACTTGATTCCTGCACTGCCGCCTTTTAGTGGCACTGCCGGGGCATTGACGTGGTCCGTCAATCCGTATTCCGGTGGATCCGTTAGCTATGATTTCGGCAATACGGGGCCTACCACAAATTTTGAGGTTAACGTATTGCTCGCTGGGCTGGATCAACAATACAGCGGCGGGATGAATGGCGTTATGGGTGCAGATATCTATTGGGATACCCTGCGAATTGAATTAAATAGCACGGTTCCCGTCGCCGAGCCTTCCTCCATCCTGATGATGGGTATCGGCCTTCTTGGCTTGGTGGGCTACAAGCGCAAATACTGTCAGCCCGGTAGGGCGGCGGGGTGAGGTTTGAAGCCTAACAGCCCATGCATAGTCAATGGCACCACATAGGAAATATGTCTTTAAACAGGGCGTATGTGGTCACAAAATTAAATATGTAGGGCGGCGCTGCCCACTATCGCTGCTTGGATAGAACGTAACTGGTGGGCGGTGCCCACTCTACGTCAGGAAGCTGAAAGTCGTTTAGAGGCATTTAAAAGGCCAGCCGGGGAAGCCCAGCCGGCCTTTTGTGTTTCAGGTGTTTGCTCAGCGGGGCTGAATCGTGGCCTGTTCGACCAGCAGGGGATACATGTAGCCCATACCGAAGTCGGTATCCAGCGCTACGGTGCCGGTGATGGTGACCTGGTCGCCAACCTTGGCGGTCTGCTTGCTGGTGACGATCAGGTTGTTGCTGTTTTGGCCGCCGGTGCCATCCTGAATGTGGATGAAGTTGCGGCGCATGATACCGTTGTTCACTTTTACAACTTTGCCGCTGACGGTGACTTGCTGACCTTTCAGGCTGGTGAACTCTTTATTGACGGCTTCAACGGTCTTGGTGGCGGCGGCCATGGCGCCGGTGGTGATCAGGGCGGACAGGCACAGGGTGATGGCGAGCATGATAGGTTTCATAGGTATTCTCTTCGTTGGTCTCAAATGGGTGGTGTTTCCCGCGATGTGGCGGCGGGGCTGGTATAACCGTCGGCAATCGTCGATTGGCCTTGGTTGTTTTGTTTCGTTCTTAAGCGGGTGCTGCTGCCCGGATAAAAACTTTTTAGAAAATATGTCGTCAATATTTCCTATGACGACATACTACATTCATTATCAATACCATTGAACATGCAATGGAAATAGTCTGTCAAAAAACCAAAAAGTTCATTACTTCGGCCATTTCCCCCTTGATTTTTCCCGTCAAAGCAGGTTTTGGGGCGAGGAATGCAAAGAGGAAAAAAGTCAAGAATCCGCCAGGTATTTTCACTCGGGAATTTCTACGCAGGGCCACCGTATTGAAACAAATTGTAAATCAATAGTTTAACAAGCATGATGCACCCTCACAGTCCTGGTTCGATGGTGCTAACTGTAAGCCATCGCTCATTATGGCTCAAGTCAAACATTGCTGAATCCATGTTTGTTTAGGAGCCTGTTGGACGTAAGATGATTTTTTTAACCCATTGATTGACTTGGTCATTGAAAATAGTGTGGCTTTTAGTCGCTTCCAGCGCATACAAGGCTGGCCGCATCTGTGGTGTTTGTCGTTCATGGTTAGACTGGATATTGCATGAAGTCATGCATAATCTCACTGGCTTTATTGCCTGCATGGACGCAGGCACCAAAAGTAGGCGCTCTTAGGCGAGGGGCGAGAGCAGGACGCGGTAGCTTTGCCTGCATGCAAAGAGGCTCGGGTTGAGCGTGCATTACCCCTTCAATTCATGACTGTCGAGTGGGTAGCCGCGATCACGGTAGAAGCGGAAGCGCTCGCGGCCGCTGCGCCTGGCATCGTTGTCGGCGCCGATGACCTCGGCCACGCGCAGGAAACGGCTGAAAAACAGTGGCACGTCGTTGGCCAGGTTGATGAGCACGTCGCTGTCGGTGTCCGGTGCCTCGTCGTTGCCGATGAGGATCGGTGAGTCGTACTCCCGGCCCGCCTGATACGGCTCGTGGGGCAGGAAGCTGCCCTCGCGGAAGATCCACAGCAGCCCGTCCATATGTCGGGCCTGATCGGCGCTGGCGGTGTGGATGTAGATGCGATGGCCCTGGCTCCAGGCCTTTTCCGCCAACTTGCAGGCGATGTGTTCGCGTGAGCCGGTGGAGAGGATATAAAAATCGACCTTGGTCATGGGGGATTATTTCTTGCCTTTTACGCTCTTGCTTTTGGCCTTGCTCTTGTTGTCGCAGCGGTCGATGAGGTATTGGGTGAGCAACGGTACGGGACGGCCGGTGGCGCCTTTCTTTTCACCGGAAACCCAGGCGGTGCCGGCGATGTCCATGTGCGCCCAGTGGTACTTTTTGGTGAAACGCGAGAGGAAGCAGGCGGCGGTGATGGTGCCGCCTTCACGGCCGCCGATGTTGGGGATATCGGCAAAGTTACTCTTTAGCTGATCCTGGTATTCATCCCACAGCGGCAGCTCCCAGGCGCGGTCACCACTGCTCTTGCCGGCGTTCAGCAGGTCGTGCACCAGTGGATGATGATTGCCCATTACGCCGCTGGCATGGCGGCCGAGGGCGATCACACAGGCGCCGGTGAGGGTGGCGACGTCGATCACGGCATCGGGTGAGAAGCGTTCGACGTAGGTCAGGGCGTCGCAGAGGATGAGACGGCCTTCGGCATCGGTATTGAGCACTTCGATGGTCTGTCCGGACATGCTGGTAACGATGTCACCGGGTTTGTTGGCGGCGCCATCGGGCAGGTTTTCACAGGTGGGAATGACCACTACCAGGTTGATGGGCAGTTCGAGTTCGCAGCAGGCGGTGAGGGCGCCTAATACGGTGGCGGCGCCGCACATGTCGTATTTCATTTCGTCCATGGCCGCCGAGGGTTTGATGGAGATGCCGCCGGCATCAAAGGTGATGCCCTTGCCCACTAGTACCACCGGTTTCTGTTTGCTGGTGCCGCCCTTGTATTCAGCGATGATAAGATGTGGCGTCTCGCGCGAGCCCTTGGCCACCGAGAGGAAGGAGCCCATGCTGAGTTTTTCCAGCTGTGCCTGCTGCAGGATCTCCACGTTGAGTTTGTTGTATTTCTTGCCTTGGTTGACGGCCTGCGTGGCCAGATAGGTCGGGGTGCAGATGTTGCCGGGCAGGTTGCCCAGATCCTTGGCCAGTGACACGCCCTCGGCGATGGCTTCGCCTTCGCGCATCGCCAGTTCTCCATTGCTCAGGTCGCTGCGGCGTGGCACGGTGAGGATCAGCTTGCGCAGTGGGCGGCGGATGTCGTTCTTTTTGGTTTTTAGGGTATCGGCGTGATAGAGAATTTCACGGCTGCTTTCCACGGTGTGGCGAACCTTCCAGTGCAAGTCGCGGCCCTTGACGTTGACCTCGGTGAGGTAGCAGGTGGCCTCCATGGTGCCGGTCTCGTCGAGTCGGGTTACGGCGCTGCCGATGATTTCACGGTATTGCTGGTCGCTGATGTCGCGTTCGCGGCCACAGCCAACCAACAGCACGCGGTCGGCCATGGCGCCCTGGGGGTTGTGAATCAGCAGGGTCTTGCCGATCTTGCCTTCCATGTCGCCACGGCGCAGTACGGTGGAGAGGAAGCTGTCGCTGGCTTTGTCCAGGGCCTCGGCGGCGGGGCTGAGGCGGCGCGGTTCGAAGACACCGACCACCACGCAGGCGGAGCGTTGTTTTTCGGGGGAGCCACTCTTGATGCTGAATTCCATAGATATTCCTGTTTAGAATCTGTCGATTTCGGGCGGTTTTGTTACGTGGATTTTTATTATACGGTTAGAGTCTACTCGAACTTCCGTGTTGGCCACAAAAGTGTGTGTCCCGGGATTTGTCTTCCGTCAATCATTCCAGGCCGAATTTTTTGATTATTGATCGCTACCTGGCAAAAGAGGTCGTGCAGACCATGCTGGCCGTGTTGCTGGTGCTGCTGCTGATTTTCCTCGGCCGTTTTTTTGCCCTCTATCTGTCCGATGCCCTGGCGGGCAGGATTTCCGCGGCCATTGTGCTCGATATGCTGCTGCTGCGCACCGTGACCGCGCTGAGCATGATGTTTCCCTTTGCGCTGTATGTCGCAGTATTGCTGGCCTTCGGGCGTTTGTACAAGGACAACGAAATGACCGCGCTGGCCGCTGGTGGCGTGGGCATGGGACGTGTGTTGCGCACGGTGCTGGTGATCGGCCTGTTGCTGGCGGCGCTGGTCAGTGTGTTTTCGTTGTGGACCACGCCCTGGGCGCACGAGGCATCCACCCGGTTGCAGGAGCAGACCGCAGCAACCAATGCCTTTGCGGCGGTAACGGCGGGGCGGTTCAGCGAGGTGGGTGGCGCCAACCGGGTGTTTTATGTGGAGGCGTTGTCGGAAGATCGCAGCGAGCTGCGGGATGTGTTCGTGTCTGATCGCCGTCAGGACAGGTTGACGCTGTTTTCCGCACGCAGCGGCTACCGCTACCGTGACCCCGATACGGGGGTGCTGTATCTGGCGCTGGTCGATGGTTATCGTTACGAGGGGATGCCCGGTGAGGTGGATTTCCGCATCTATCGTTTCGACAAGCATGGGGTGCGGCTGGATGAGGGCGAGGTGAAAAAGATGGAACGCCGTCTGTGGGCATTGCCCACAGAGCGACTGAGGGGTTCGTCGCACTTGAACGAAATCGCCGAGTTGCAGTGGCGTCTGGCCATGCCTGTCGCCACCCTCCTGCTGGCGCTGCTGGGGGCGTTGCTGAGCCGCACCTCACCGCGTCAGGGCCGTTTCGGCAAGCTGTTCGTGGCCATCCTGCTGTTCATCATTTATTACAACACCCTGGGCGTGGCGAAAAACTGGGTCGAGCGTGGGGTGGTGCCAGCGGAATTGGGGCTGTGGTGGGTGCATGCGGTTTTGCTGGCGCTGCTGGGTTGGCTGATGGTGCGCCAGATCGGTGCGCGCTGGTTGCTCGATCGCCTGCGCGGGCGGGTGCGGCTGCAAAGAGTGTCTGATTAATATGCAGATTCTCGACCGCTACATCGGCCGCAGCGTGCTCTGGAGCACCTTCATTACGCTCACGGTGCTGCTGACCCTGTTCACCTTCTTCGCTTTCATGGATGAAGTGGGTGACATCGGCAAGGGTAATTACGGCACCTGGCAGGCGGTTCAGTATGTGCTGCTTACGGTGCCCAAACTGGCCTATCAACTGTTTCCGGTGGCGGCGCTGATCGGTTGCACCATCGGCCTCGGCGTGCTGGCCAGTAACAGCGAGCTGACGGTGATGCGCGCTGCCGGAGTGTCGTTGGGGTGTATTGTCCGGTCGGTAATGAAGGTGGGACTGCTGATTGTCATCGTCTCACTGGTGATCGGTGAGGGCATTGCGCCGGTGGCGGAGGAGCGGGCGCAAACGCTGCGCTCGGTGGCCAAGTCCGACAAGCTGGATCTTGGCGGACGCAGCGGCTTCTGGGCCCGCGACGGCGACAGTTTCGTCAATGTACGCAACTTTCTGCCGGGCAAACGCCTGGGCGGCGTGACCATTTATACCTTCGATGGCGAGCAACAGTTGACGCGCATGCTGTATGCCGAATCGGCGGTCTATCAGGATGGCCGCTGGATGCTGGAAAATATCACCGGCAGCGAAGTCAGTTTCGAGGGCGTCACGGCGCAGCGTATCGAGACCGAGCCCTGGAACACGCGCCTGAGTCCGGATCTGCTCAGCGTGGTGACGGTCAAGCCCAACACCCTGTCGATTATGGGGCTGTACGACTATGTCAGCTATCTGCGCGAAAATGGCCTCGATGCGGCGGTCTATGAGCAGGCCCTGTGGGGCAAGGTCGTGGCGCCGCTGGTGACCGGGGTGATGGTGTTTTTGGCCATCCCCTTCGTGTTCGGCCCGTTGCGCTCGGTCAGCATCGGCCACCGTATTCTGGTGGGTACCCTGGTGGGTATCGGATTCCATTTACTGAACCAGATGTTGGGTTACCTTGGCTTGGTGGCGGGCATCTATCCAGCGCTGACGTCGGTGCTACCCCTGGCCCTCGCGCTGGGCGCCGGGTTTTGGTTGATGCGGCGGATTTATTAGTTCTACGCTGTTACTTTAATCTCTGAGGGGTCAATTCCCCACAGCTCGCCTACCAAAAGTAGGTTCTTTAAGAAAAGCGCCTACTTTTGCTGCTGCGAACAAGCATTGAACAATGCGTAGTGGGTGAATTCCTCCCAATACCTCGCCCCTTGGGGCGGGAATGTTGACTCAGCAAGGTAAATGTAACGGAGTAGAATTAGTCTGTGCTCACCACAGGGGCTGCATTATGGTGGGCGGTGCCGATCCTACAAAACGATACTGCCTTGGTTTATGTATGGTTTTGGGCAGTGATCAATGGCTTCGTGTACTTTGTGCCCTACTGCGGTGAAAAAACAAAAACCGAAGCGACAGCGCAAGGCGGTCGGCTCGTTGTCATGCCCTACGGCCCATCAATGCCACTACTCACGAAGAATTTTCCACAACTGAGGCAGAAAAGTCTATTGAGTGTAGGAGCGGGCCATGCCCGCGATCATCGCTGCGCAATAAGGATTCGTGGCATACAAGGAGCGGCTTCAGCCGTGACTATTGTCGAGCACGGCTGTCGCGGCTGAAGCCGCTCCAATTTTTATGGCCGATAATCGCGGGCATGGCCCGCTCCTACACACACAGCCCAGCATGTCAGTGCCAGCTCTACTTACCTGCTCGCAGTGACAGTGATCCGCACAATGAAATCAGCACACCACTGCGACAGACCGGGATCAGACCTCGGCCAACCCCGGATTCCCGCCCAGTCCCTTGATCTTGGGAATGTTGAGTTCCTTGATGCGCACCGTATCCTGGGCGCGGATGTACTCGGCCACCACGTCCCAGATAGGGGTGCCTTCGCGTTTCTCCATGCTGGCCCAGCCGGCCAGACGATAGTTTTTCCTGGCGTCCAGCGGTTTGCCATTCAGCTCCATATCGGTGATGCGCTTACCGATCTTTGCCATGGGGTCGATGCTGTATTTCAGCCCACCCACGCGCACCATGTCGCCGCCCTGTTGATAGTAGGGGTCTTCGTTGAACAGGTTGTCCGCCACGTCCTCGAGGATCACCTTGATCTGTTCGCCGCTGACTTCGTTCAGTGTGGCGGTGGGGTAGGTGATGGCGGTTTGTGTCATCACATGCTCAAAGGTGATCGGTTCGCCCGGCATCACGCTCACGCCCCAGCGGAAGCCGGGAGAAAAGGCAATGTCGGCCTCCTGCACGTCGAGCATGGCATCGAGAATCAGCTGGTCGAAGGTGCCGTTGAAGTTGCCGCGGCGATAGAGTACTTCGTCCGCCACGCCCAGTTGCTCGTCGAGCCTCTTGATATACGGCTTGCGCACGGCACTGATGAACTTACTCATCTCGACATCGGGCTCGATGACGTTGGAGAAGATGGGCAGCAGGCGGTAGCGGAAGTCTCGCACCTTGCCGTTCTTTACATCAAAATCCAACACGCTGAGGAACTTGCCGTTGGAGCCGGAGTTGATCACCAGCGTGGCGCCACCGGCATTGTTGACCTTGACTGGTTCGGGCACGGCGTCATGGGTATGACCGCCCAGGATGGCGTCGATACCGCGCACACGGCTGGCCATTTTCAGGTCGACGTCCATACCATTGTGAGAAAGAACGACAACAACCTGTGCGCCGGCTTCCCGCGCGGCGTCGACGGTATCCTGCATCTTGTCGTCGCGGATGCCGAAGCTCCATTCAGGAATCATCCAGCGCGGATTGGCGATGGGTGTGTAGGGGAAGGCCTGGCCAATGATGGCTGTCGGGATACCGTTCATCTCCTTGATGACGTAGGGCTTGAAGACGTCTTCCTCCCACTGGTTGTCGATGACATTCTGGGCTACAAAATCCATGTGCCCTGCGAGATCATTTTCGATGATTTCATTGACACGTTCTGCACCATAGGTGAATTCCCAGTGGCCGGTCATGACATCGACACCGAGCAGCTTGGTGGCATCGACCATGTCCTGTCCATTGCTCCACAGGGCGGTGGCGGAACCCTGCCAGGTATCGCCGCCATCCAGTAGCAGGGATTCCGGACGTTGCGCGCGGATATGTTTTACCAATGTCGCCAGGTGCGCAAAACCGCCGACCTTGCCGTACTGTTTGGAGGCCTCGACAAAATTTAAATAGGTGAAGGCATTGGCCTCCGGTGTATTCGAGGCGATGCCATAGTGCTTGAGGAAATGCCCGCCTACCAGATGTGGAGGGTTCCCTTTCATGTTGCCGACGCCGATGTTGATATTGGGTTCGCGGAACCAGATGGGCATCAATTGGGCGTGGCAATCCGTAAAATGCAGAAATGAAACATTGCCAAAAGCGGGAAGTTCATACATCTGGTTAGGGACAATGCTCCCCTTGCTGGCCGCCTGGCCGGGTAGTGCGACGCCAGCGGCGCTGGCCACGGCCAGCATTTGCAGAAATTCACGACGGGAGATGTTCATATGATGCGTTCCTCCTACTACGGATGGTTTTGGTAGGCCTTCATTGTGTCGTCAATGGATGCCTGTGGCTGGTTATTAACCCGGCCACCTAATATGTTGTGTTCAGCCGCCTGCCGGTATGTGCACTCATGTTTACGGCGTGGTGATAGGCCGGGTGACTGCGATACTTCGCGGCCATGCGAACAGAAAGTCTTACATGTGAATACGAGCACTCACACTCCTCTTAAGGGGTATGTATTCGTTGGTGACCCTGGGGATTCTCGATATCTTGCAATGGGCCGTGTCCACTTCGGAAGCGTTGTCAATGAAAAAAGGCCCGGGAAGAAATCTCGCCGGGCCTTTTTCATTGCAAACTACGCTGCAAACACCTTACTTGCGGGCGCCGGGGCCATTCCAGGGAAGCCCGTTACTCATGTAGGTCATGAAGTACTCAAGATTGCGGTATTCAGGACTTTGTGCCTTGAAAGGTAATGCGCGAACCTGTTTGTTGCAGCCTGAAAAGCGGCGGTGGGCGGTGCCCAGGCTGCCCCATTTCGAGCGGTAGACCGGAAAATGTGTGAGATGGCCTAGCGCCGGAGACAGTAGGTCGGCACGGATCTTGTTGCCGGCATTGTCGACGTGGCAATGGGCGCAGGACATGTTCAGCTGACCGCGACGGGCGTAAAAAAAACGCTTGCCATCTTCGTAGGCGTCACGGGCGCGCTGGTCAAACGGAATCTTGATGTCGACGATCTGACCCCGGGTGGTATAGGCCATGTAGGCGACCAGTGAGGCGAGTTCTCCTTTCATGTATTTGAGGGGGGCTTCGCCATTCTTGGTACGACATTCATTGATCGCCGATGCCAGGGTTTCCACGCGACCTTTTTCGATATCGTAGTAGGGGTAGTCACTCTTGATGCCGATGCCGCCATTGCGGAAACAGCTGGCGTAGGTCTTGCCATTCTTGAAGGGGGTGTTGAACATTTCCTCACCTTCCTCAATGGCGATTTCGTAGGGAGGGAATTCCTC
Organism: Gammaproteobacteria bacterium; assembly: GCA_011051755.1. GTDB lineage: Bacteria > Pseudomonadota > Gammaproteobacteria > SZUA-152 > SZUA-152 > DRQN01. The sequence continues at coordinate 55,100 of DRKN01000089.1, read as the reverse complement.
GATCGCTTCCCACTGCTCACGCGAAGCCTTGTCGATGGCATAGACACCATTGGCAAATTCTTCCAGCGGTACATTGGGAAAACGTTCCGTAAAATATCCCTGAAATGCCTTGAGGTCATCCTCCGGGCTTGCTTGGCTGATCAGCGGGACTGCGCCCAGGGCGCCAATAACCGCAGTAATCAAAAGCAGTTTTTTCATGAGTGTTCCTCCATCCATATCGATACTGCCTGCAGGCAGTGGTTCGTTAGCCGGTTATTGTTGGCAGTATGCATTATCCGATCTTGGCTTCAGCGGATGCGCTTTCACCTTTATTATCGTTCCAGCTAACTTTGATTGTGTCGCCTTTGGCGGCGCCGGTGAATTTGAATGCCAGGTAGGGATTCTTGGAAATGGCAACCCCCCAGTGGGCGACCAGTACCCGGGCGCCTTTGTGCTCACAGGTGATATCCTGGATGAAGTGTGCGGGAATTTTTTCGCCCGTTTTTTTGTTTTTGCGCAGGCCGGTTTCCATCGGGTGGCTCATCAGCGCCTTGACTTCAGTCACCTCGCCTTTCATTTTGGCGCGGATACGGATTTTTTTCTTGGCCATTCTCTTTTCCTCAAACGGTTAACTTGTCGGGTGTTGTGGGTGTGGTTTAACCGCCGCAACCGCCGATGGTGACTTTGATCATCTTTTTGGCGCTGTACAGCTTGCCTTCGGACTTGACGACGGCAATGAGGTCAGAGGTCTTGCCCATTTTGACCCGACAGGAAATGAAGCCTTCAGTGTTGGGGCCCAGGTCATAACTGCTGGCCAGGGGCACGGGGTTTTTCTCAATAAAGATGGCGATGGACTCCACGCCGGACATGCCGGTGGAAATGGTGACAGGGACAACGGCGCCATTTTCCGCGATATCCGGTGCCTTGATATTGATATCGCCACTTTCGGTGACGTCGGAGGCGCCCAGAGCCGCCTGTATGCCGTCGTCAATAGTCTTTGCCTCGAAGGCGGCTTTAGGCCATGCGGCCAGTACGCTCTGCGGGGTCAGTAAACCTGCGCCGGCGGCAACCCCCAGTATGCTGCTGGCAATGGTGCCCTTGAGGAAGCTTCTACGTTTCATAATAGGGTGATCTCCTTCTAGCTTTTACTTTTATTAAGTGACCCGTCGATTAACGTGTGTAGATAAATTCCACAACCTTATCGAGTTCTTCTTCGGTCAAAATCTTGTGTTTGCCGTAGGGGGGCATAATGGTGTAAGGGTTGATCCTGGTGGCATCCCAGATCTGTTCACGCAGCCTCTTTTTGTCAGGGTAACGGTCGGCCATATTCACCAGGGCTGGGCCGATATTGCCTTCCAGTGTGCCATCCTTCATTTTATGACAGGCCAGACAGTTGCCTTTTTTGCGGTCGAAGGCAATGGCTTTTCCTTCCTCCACCACCGAGGCCTCTGTGGCAAGGGCGGCCTGGGGGGCAATGGCGAGACTGCCGAGCATCAAGGCCAGGGTACCGGCCGCTGCCAGTGTACTACTCGCGGATTTCCGCATTGCTGCTTCCTCCTTAATTAGAAATATAAATTATTTTTCGCCGGGTATTTAATTTTTATATGATGGCCATGAGCCGATTTTATTCTTTGTAGGAAACGCTCATATCGTATATCGATCCGTTGAGGAGATCCTGAACGCCAAGGACTCTTATACCAGAATTGACGGGTAGCACAACAGGTCGGCTGAAAAATACAGGGATGGTGCGGGGGAAAATAAATGGTTGCTCTCCGCAGTGTCTGTATCAATGCTTCTTACTGCCGTCAGTCCGGGTTGTCCGGACTTCCTTCTTCCAGGCCGCCAGTCTGGCCTGCATGGCCAATTGTTCATACTGGTTTTTGCTGTCTTGCTCAATAGCCTGTTGTAGGTAGGTGATGGCTTGCACCGTATTGCCGTCGATGTAATTTAACTCGGCCAGTGACTGGTAGGCATCGGCGTAGCGGCGAGCCGTTTTGGTGGCCTGGAAGTGAAGAGCATACAGCCTGCGCTCAGGCCGGTGGCGAAGCTGCTGTTCCAACAGCGCGCTGGCCTCGGTGGCCTTGCCCTCCTTGAGCAGGGTTTCCGCCAGCATTTCTGTCAATGGCAGGTTGTTGGGGAACAGGTCAAGGGCGGGGGCGAGCACCCTGTGTGCGGCCTGTGGTTTATCCGCTGCCAGCTCGATTTCGGCGGCGGTCAGGTGGTACAGCACGCGCTGGCGATCCTTTTCCAACAACTGCCGTATGGTATTTCTTGCCTTGTCGTAGTGCTTTTCTGACAGCCAGCTCAATGCCTGCCTGTACTGGGTGGCGGCCAGCGGTATTTCGTCCGCCGTCTTTTGCCGTTGTCGATAAATGTTGTCACCACTGAGTATTTTCACGCGTGCCTTGATGAGTTGAAAGGTCAGGTCGTCTCCTTTGCTGCCGGTGTTTATCTGCTCTGCGCGGTTGCGCGCGTCGGCGATACGGGAAAGGGTGAGCGGGTGGGTTTGCAGGAGTTCCAGCGCGCGCAGGCCGGCGTAGCGGTTGGCGGATTGCAGGGTTTCAAAGAAACTGACCATCTGGCGGGGATTGAAGCCCGCCCGGGTCATCATGGTGATGCCGACCCGATCCGCTTCCTGTTCATGCAGGCGTGAATAGCTGAGCTGCCGCTGGATGGAACCGGCCATGGTGCTGTTCAGCACGGCTTCCCCGACCTGTGGGTTCTGGCTGCCGATCAGAATGGCGGCGATCATCGCGGCGATGGTGGTGATTTCCATTCGTTGGCCGGCCTCGAATGAACGTACCAGGTGACGCTGTACGGCATGAGCCAACTCATGAGCCAGTACCGACACCAGTTCACCCTCGGTGCGGGCGGAGAGAATCAGTCCAGTGTGCACGCCAATATAACCACCCGGGCCGGCAAAGGCATTGATCGACGGGTCGTTGACGAGAAAGAAAGTGACCCTCTGCTCATAGCCGTCGACTTGTGATATCAGGCGTTCCCCCAGGTTTTGCAGGTAGGTGGTGACGGCGGGGTCGCCGAGGATATTCAGCGAGCGGCGTACGCTACGCATGAATTCCAGGCCGATCAGCCGCTCCTGTTCCGGGGTGATCAGATTGCCGCCGGCATCGCCGATATCGGGCAGGTTCAGGGGCATGACCTCGCTGCCCCCGGCATGATGGAAAGGGGAAACAGATCCTGCGATAAAGGCAAGAAAAAACAGAAAAATGGAGCGCAGTTGCATCGGCGGACGTGAGCGGAATCCCCGCATTTGGGAAGGTCGAGTGTAGTGTGAATTTTGTTTAATGGCGAGCATTCCTTATTGAATTGAGCTTCTTATTCGGAAAAATAGATGTGAATGTCGGCTAATCAAAACTGTCGCTGGCCTGCGGTTCAAAATATGTTGCAGATTTTGTATCAATGATCCGATACCTGTTTGAGATCGTCAGCCGGTGATTTTGTTCATTCGCAGGGCTGGAGAATTCGGGTTGCATTTTTTCCGGCTTTGGAATATAAGTTGACCATTGAATTCTAATAAAGGTTTCACTGGGGGCCTGCCGGGTTTTTGGGGCGATTATCGCGAGGGAAAGGCCGGACAGGCCGCTTCTGGCGGCGATAGGCACTTTTTTGCAATAACCATCGAAGGAGTTTGACATGGCAGATTTTGATCAAGAACTGGATGCATCCGGCCTCAATTGCCCGTTGCCGATCCTGCGTGCCAAAAAGGCGCTGGCGGCCCTGAGCGAAGGTCAGGTTCTGCATATCATCGCCACCGATCCGGGTGCGGTGAAGGATTTTGAGGCCTTTGCCAAGCAGACCGGCAATGAGTTGGTGGAGTCCCGCGAGGAAGGTGGCAAGTTTCATTTTCTGATGAAAAAGCACTAGCGGGATGGCCTTGGTCTGACCGGAAGAGGGCGTTATGTCTGGAAAAAAATTGGCGATTATTGCCACCAAGGGCAGCCTGGACTGGGCCTATCCGCCCTTGATTCTGGGTTCTACGGCAGCTGCGCTGGGCTATGAGGTGGAAATTTTCTGCACCTTCTACGGTCTGCAACTGCTGCGCAAGAAACTGGATCTCAAGGTCACCTCGCTGGGTAATCCCGGCATGCCCATGCCGATGCCCATGCCGGTATTATTGCAGGCGCTGCCGGGCATGCAATCCATGATGACCCTGATGATGAAGCAGAAGATGAAGTCGAAGGGCGTGGCCAGCCTCGAAGAGCTGCGTGAGCTGTGCATCGAGGCCGAGGTCAGGCTGGTTGCCTGTCAGATGACGGTGGATCTGTTTGATTTCGATAGCAGTGATTTTATCGACGGTATCGAATACGGGGGTGCCGCGACCTTTTTCGAGTTTGCGGGTGAGTCGGATATTACGCTGTTTGTTTGAAGGTTGCGTTTAACCGGGCGCTCGACAAGCGTTATTTCAGGGTTAATAAAAAAGGGCAGCTTTCGGGGCTGCCTTTTTTTGCGCGGGATCATGCCGGGTGCGCGGCTAAAATACCCAGCCATGTAGGGTGGGCACGTTTTTTGTGCCCACGCGGTTGGCTTAGTATCATCTTGTATGTGACTCGCTACACCGCTCTGCGGTGTGGCGTAAGAAAGCCAGGCTAATCCACCAAGGTGGCGCTGAGCGCCACGGGCTGTGTGACACCGCAGAGCGGTGTCACAAGTTCAACGTAAAACGAGACTAGAGCGAGGTCAGAATACCCAGACGACCTGGCCGCTGAGGATATCCACGTTGCTTTCGTATGAGCCTTTTAAAAGGTCTTTTGTCGCTCCCTCGCGATTGATCTCGGCGTCTTTGGCAAACAGGTGGGCGTAGCCAAAATCAAGGGTGAGGTTCTTTGCCATCTGGTAGCCCAGGCCCAGCGCCAGCCAGGTACGGTCACTGCCCGGGCTGCGTGCAGAGCGCAGTTCGGCACTGGGAACGGGGGATTCGTCATAGGCGATACCGGCGCGGTAGATCCAGGTCTGGCTGGGGGTAAAATTGACGCCGATGGAGTAGCGATTGACGTCTTCCCAGTCGTTGACTTCTTCCGATGGGTCTTTGGCGGGGTTATCGAACTCTATGACCAGTTTGTCGTAGCTGCTCCAGCCGGTGCGGGTGATGTCTGCCAGTAATGTCCAGGTATCATTGAACTGGTGGGACAGGCTCAGGGACAGCGTGCTCGGCAGGTCGATGTCTCCTGTAATGTCGGTGTCGGCAAATCGTGCCGCAATTGGCGAGATCGCCCCGGCTGCTGCCGGCAGAGTGAAGTCCGCCTTGCCGTCCAGGGAGTGCTTGACTTGAGAGCGGTAAGCCAGACCGACGCGGGTGGCCTCGGTGGGGGAGAACAGCACGCCGAGGTTATAACCAAAGCCCCAACTGGTGCCCGTGATGTCGGCGAAGCCATCGGTAGCTGGCGTCTGGGGAGTGCTGAGGTTTAACGCACCGCAGTTGGGTGCGAGGGCCGAGCCCAGACATACCGTGCTGAAATCCACCGCATTGGTCAACTTGGCTTTGAAATACTGGATGTTCGCGCCCAGCCCGACGGACCATTGCGGATTGACCTCGAAGGCCAGGGACGGGTTGATGTTGATGACTTCCACGGCCGTCTCGACCGCCTGGTAGCGGCCTTTCCAGTCTTTGTCATAGTTGGTGCCCAAGCCGAAGGGCACGCTGATGCCGAGGCCGAGTTTCACCTCGTCGTTAATGTCGGCGACCAAAAAGAGATTGGGTATCACGGCCAGATCAGCGGCATCTCCGCCATTACCCCCGCTGGTATTGGCAGAGGTAATAAGGGATTTGGAACCGTTGTCGGTAAACTTGGTGGAAGGCTGAATGATGTGCAGTCCGGCAACAACCTGGTGGCCATCGAGCAGGGTCATGCCAGCCGGATTGAAGAAAATCGTGCTGGCATCCTCGGCGCTCGCTGCAGCGCCTGCGTAGGCGTTGCCCAGTCCTTTGACACCCTGCTCAATCAGTGCGAAACCGCCAGCATGGCTGGCCGATGCCGCCAGTCCGAAGGTAGTCAGTGCCGTCGCTGCCAGGGTTAAGCGGATAGGTGTTTTCATGCTGTGCTTCTCCATAATTAATGATTGCTCACCCAAGGGTGTCATCGTACATAAGCGGTCGTCGTGGGGGAAACCGTTCAGCCCCGCTTTTGCGGAAAAATTAAGGTAAGTAGAGGGCGTCTATAACAAAAATAATCGAATTAAGCCAGTAAAATGAGTGGTTTTGCCGTGGGCCAGTCTTGAATCCGGCCGTTTTTTGTCACTGTATCTTTAACACGCAAATCAGCCGAACTCTATACTTAGCGTGTATAGATATAAGTAAATCATTGGATTTCATATTTATTTTTTTTATCGTGGGATTTAATAAATCTGTTGATTCTAATATTGACAGATAATGAATTTCCTGGCCAGACTGTGCTAACCGCGGAAGAGAAAAGCAGTATTTTGTCGCGATATGCGGGGCGGGGAGGCGGTATGGGTTCCACTAAAAAGCGTATTCTTTTAATGGCGGTGATCAGCGCTTTATTGGCGCCACTTGCGGCCTGGGCCACGAACGGGATGAACCTGGAGGCCTACGGCCCCATTGCTGGCGGCATGGGCGGTGCGGCCTTTGCCTACGACAACGGCACTGCCGCAGTCATGAATAATCCGGCCACCCTGGGCATGATGGAAGAAGGCAGCCGGCTGGATGTCGCGGTGGGTTCTCTGGGCCCCGACATTTCAAGCGCCATGGATGGCATGCCCGACGCGAACTCATCCGCTAGCGCCTTTTACATGCCGGCGGTGGGTTGGGTGAAGAAGCGCGGTGCATTGGCCTATGGCGTGGGTGTCTTCGCCCAAGGCGGTATGGGTACCGAGTATGATACCAACTCTTTTTTGGCGGCGGGTTCCAATGAGACGGTTCGCTCCGAAGTGGGGCTGGGGCGTTTCCTGATTCCACTGAGTTATCGCGTCAATGACCGCTTCAATATTGCTGGCAGTCTCGACTACATTTGGGCCAGCATGGATCTGAAGATGGCCCTGTCGGGGGCGCAGTTTGGTGACATGCTTGCGCCCGCCTACGGTGGCGCCCAGGAATACGGTACGGCCAGTGGCTCGATGGTCGACAGCATGATGGGGATGGTCGGCACGGCACTGGATCCCACCGGGCCGGTAAATTGGGCGCGTTTTGATTTCTCTAACAACAGCGCCTTCCTGGGTGAGGCCTACGGCAATGGTTTCGCCGGTAAGTTGGGTTTTACCTACAGGATTGGCAGCCGCTGGACCGTGGGCGCCACCTACCACGCCAAGACCCGCCTGGGTGACATGACCACCGGTAACGCCGAGGTCAGCATGAACGTCAACATGGATCTTGGTCTGGCGGGAGGCGGTGCTTCCACCGGTTACACGGCCGTGGCTATTCCGGTGTCGGGCAAAATCAGCGTCAAGAACTTCCAATGGCCGGAGACCTACGGTATCGGCGCCGCCTTCCAGGCCACTGACAGGATCATGATCGCCGCCGACGTCAAGCGTATCGGTTGGGCGAGCGTCATGAAGAATTTCGAAATGCGTTTCGTGGCCGATGCGAACCAGGCCAATCCCCTGGCGGCAGGTTTTGCCGGTCAAACACTGGATGCCGTTATGTTCCAGGATTGGGAGGATCAGACGGTCATCGCTCTGGGGGCCAGTTTTCAGACCACCGGGGAGCTGGTGTTGAGGGTGGGTTACAACGGCTCGACCAATCCGGTGCCGGACAAGTACCTCAATCCCCTGTTCCCGGCGACGATAGAGAACAACTACACCTTCGGTGGTGGTTATGACATCAACAAATCTTCCAGCGTGAACGCCTCGTTTACCTATTCGCCCGAGGTCCCGGCGACCAGTGGTCAGGGGGTGACCGTCAGCCACAGTCAGGTCAATTGGCAGGTGATGTATTCCCACCTATTCTGAGTGGGGCTGTGCCTGAAACGAGGTTGGTGTTTCAGGACACCTAAACAGATATGCACCCGTTTGTGCGCGGCGGCGCTGACATGCAGGGCCGTGTGTGTAGGAGCGGGCCATGCCCGCGATAGTCCTGTCCTTCACCGCAGAGATAGAATATCCGGACATTGTGGAAGCCGCCCTCACAGGTTGTTTTTTGTTGCTTTTCGCGGGCATGGCCCGCTCCTTGTCCAATAGGTTTTTCTGCTTCGGTCGTGGGAAGATTCTTTGTGCTTAAGACAAACCGCCTCTGTGGTATGAGTGAACGCTTCACTGATGGCCGGCGCATCGTTGTCGTCATTTTTGTTGCCTCGCACGCAGACTTTCACATATTGCGCCGGAATCAGTTTGACCTCATGACCCAGTGCCTTAAGCCGCCGGGCCCAGTAATGGGCGCTTGCACAGGATTTCATGCCGATCAGGCAGGACTCCAGCATGGCGCATTGCGACGCCGTTCGCCGTTTATAAAAGGGGAGAGGAGCCCATCTCATCACCCGACACATAATTAAGGAACGGTGTGTTTTGTGGCTGCTTGAATGGGGTTTTGTCATTGGCCGTCTTTGTATGTCAGACTTGCGCGCGTTATTGGCAACGATACCGGCGATGGACAACGCGGGATCGTCTGGGGAACCGTCATGAATCTTCACGAATTTCAGGCCAAGCACCTGTTTGCGGAATATGGGTTGCTGGTGCCGGCCGGTCAGATGGCCGCCACCCTCGGCGAGGCCCGCGCCGCGGCCCGCGCGCTGGGCGGCGAGCGCTGGGTGGTCAAGGCGCAGGTACACGCTGGTGGCCGCGGCAAGGGGGGTGGCGTCAAGCTGGTCACTGGCGAGGCTGAGCTGGAATCCGCCGTCAAGACCATGCTGGGCATGAATCTGGTCACCCACCAGACCGGCCCCAAGGGCCTGCCGGTGGACAAGCTGCTCATCGAGGCGCCCTGTGACATCGTCCGCGAACTCTACCTCGGTGCGCTCATCGACCGCGCCCGCAACCGTGTGGTGTTCATGGCCTCCAGCGAAGGTGGCATGGATATCGAGGCGGTGGCCGCCGAAACCCCGGAAAAAATTCTCACCGTGGCCGTCGATCCCGTCGCCGGTTTGCAGGGCTACCAGTGCCGTCAACTCGCCTTCAGCCTCGGCCTCGAAGGCGCGCTGGTGCGTGAACTGACCCGCACCATGCTCGGTCTCTACCGCCTGTTCACGGAAAAGGATCTCAGCCTGGTGGAGATCAATCCGTTGGTGCTCACCCGTGATGATCGCCTGCTGGCCCTGGACGCCAAGGTCAACATCGACGACAACGCCCTGTTTCGGCAGAAGGCGTTGGAAGAGCTGCGCGACCCCAGCCAGGAAGATCCCACCGAACACAAGGCCCAGCAGTTCGATCTCAATTACGTCACCCTCGACGGCAACATCGGCTGCATGGTCAATGGCGCCGGTCTGGCCATGGCCACCATGGACATCATCAAGCTGCACGGTGGCGAGCCGGCCAATTTTCTCGATGTGGGTGGCGGTACGACCGCCGAGCGTGTTGCCGAGGCCCTCAAACTGATCGTCGCCGACCACAAGGTCGAGGCGATCCTGGTCAATATTTTTGGCGGCATCGTGCGCTGTGACCTGATTGCCGACGGCATCGTTGCGGCGATCAAGGATGTCGGCCTCGATATCCCCGTGGTGGTGCGCCTTGAAGGCACCAATGCCGAGCAGGGCCGCGCGATCCTCGCCCACAGCGGGCTGGCGGTGATTCCGGCCGACGATCTGGCCGATGCCGCCGTCAAGGTGGTCGCCGCAGGAGGGCAGAACTGATGTCCATACTCATCGACCAGCAGACACGCGTCATCGTGCAGGGTTTTACCGGCCGGCAGGGCACTTTCCACGCCGAACAGGCCATCGCCTACGGCACCCGGTTGGTCGGCGGCGTCACCCCCGGCAAGGGCGGGCAGAGTCACCTCGAGCGTCCCGTGTTCAATACCGTGCGTGACGCGGTGGATGGAACCGGCGCCGATGCCAGCCTGATCTTCGTCCCCGCCGCCTTTGCTGCCGACGCCATTTTCGAGGCCGAGGAGGCGGGCATAAAAGTCATCGTTTGTATCACCGAAGGCATTCCGGTGCAGGACATGGTGAAGGTGAAGGCGGTGCTGGCGCACAGCGAATCGCGCCTCATCGGCCCTAACTGCCCGGGCATCATCACCCCCGGTGCGTGCAAAATTGGCATCATGCCCGGCGCCATCCACCAGCCGGGCAGGATCGGCATCGTCTCCCGCTCCGGCACCCTCACCTATGAGGCGGTCTACCAGACCACGATCAACGGTCTGGGGCAGAGCACCTGCGTCGGCATCGGTGGTGACCCCATCCAGGGTATGAACTTCATCGATTGTCTGGCGCTGTTCGAGCAGGATGCGCAGACCGAGGGCATTGTTTTGGTGGGCGAGATCGGCGGCGCCGCCGAGGAAGAGGCGGCGGAATACATCCAGTCCCGGGTCAGCAAGCCCGTGGTGGGTTATATCGCCGGCGTCACGGCGCCAGCCGGCAAACGCATGGGGCACGCCGGCGCTATTATTGCCGGTGGCAAGGGCACCGCTGCCGATAAGTTCGCCGCGCTGGCGGCGGCCGGCGTTACCGTAGCGCGTTCCCCCGCCGAGCTGGGTGCGCGCATGCTGGAGGCGCTGGGCGGCTGATTTTTCTGTTGACCACAGTCAGGTAGGGTGGGCATTGCCCACCATTCTGTCCGCATAAGGCAAGTCATTTTGGTGGGCAGTGCCCACCCTACGGGATCGTGGCGAATCAAACCGGTATTTTCTTCAGGCAAAAACATGTCCCGTTCCCTACGCATCGTCATGGCCCAGATCGACCTGCTGGTGGGCGATATCGACGGCAATGCCGAAAAAATCATTGCCGCCGCGGCAACGGCGCGCGATGCATTGAATGCGCAGGCCATCGTCTTTCCCGAGCTGACCTTGAGTGGTTATCCACCGGAAGACCTGCTGTTGCGCCTTGGTTTCAACCGCCGTGTCGATGCCGCGTTGGCTCGTGTGACTGAGCAGGTGCACGGCATCGATGTGATCCTCGGCTATCCGCGGCAGGCGGAGGCCGGTCTCTACAATGCCGCCAGCCTGCTGCGTGATGGCGCGGTCGTTGCCACCTACGACAAGTTCGAGCTGCCCAATTACAGTGTGTTCGACGAAAAACGCTATTTTGCCGCCGGTAACGAGCCCTGCGTGGTAGAGATCGCCGGGGTGCCGGTGGGCATCACTATCTGTGAGGATATCTGGTATCCCCGGGCGGCATCCGCGGCCAAGGTGGCGGGGGCGCGCCTGCTGGTCAATCTCAATGCCTCGCCGTTTCACCTCGGCAAGCGTGACGAGCGTATCGAGGCGCTGCGTGCACGTATTACCGAGACCGGTTTGCCGGTGCTCTATGTCAACCTGGTGGGCGGGCAGGACGAATTGGTGTTCGACGGCGCCTCGCTGGTGATGAATGCCGATGGCAGTCTGGCGCAGCGTGCACCGGCCTTTGTGGACGACCTCTACCCGGCCGATTTCACCATCGCCGGTGATGGCTGTGTGGATGCCGTGCCGGGTACCGTCTGCACGCCGGTCTGCGAGGAAGAGAGCGTCTATAAGGCGCTGGTTCTCGGCGTGCGCGACTATATCGAAAAAAACGCCTTCCCCGGTGCCATCATCGGTCTTTCGGGTGGCATTGATTCGGCCCTCACCCTGGCGGTGGCGGTGGACGCCATCGGTGCGGAGCGGGTGGAGGCGGTGATGATGCCCTCGCGCTACACCCTGGATATCAGCCTGAGCGATGCCCGGGCCGAGGCCGAGATGCTGGGCGTGGAGTATCATGTACTGTCCATCGAGCCGGCCTTCAAGACCTTTCTCGGGACTCTCAAGGACGAATTTGCCGGTTGTGAGCCGGATACCACGGAGGAGAACATCCAGGCCCGTTGTCGTGCCGTGCTATTGATGGCGATCTCCAACAAGAAGCACAAAGTGGTATTGAGTACGGGCAACAAGAGTGAGATATCAGTAGGTTATTCCACCCTCTACGGCGATATGGCCGGTGGTTTCGACGTGCTCAAGGATGTGCCCAAGACCCTGGTCTACCGTCTCAGCGAATACCGCAACCGTCTGTCACCGGTGATCCCCCGGCGCGTCATTGAACGTTCGCCGTCGGCGGAGCTGGCCCCGGATCAGAAAGACAGCGACAGCCTGCCGCCTTACGATGTGCTGGATGCGATCCTGGAAATGTATGTGGAACAGGATCGTTGTGCGGAAGAAATCGTTGCGGCGGGGTATGATACGGCCATCGTGAACCGGGTGATCCGGTTGGTGAACCGCAACGAATATAAACGCCGCCAGGCAGCGCCGGGGGTGCGCATCACCCGCCGCGCCTTTGGACGCGACCGGCGTTATCCCATCACCTCGGGTTATGATCGGCGTTAAGGACACTTCTTGGCGCGGATATCCCATGAAGCATCCGGGCTGGAAAACAACGAGCAGGAGCGAATGATGAAAAAGATTGAAGCAGTGATCAAGCCCTTCAAGCTGGACGACGTGCGCGAGGCCCTGTCAGAGATCGGTATTACCGGCATGACCGTGACCGAAGTCAAAGGCTTTGGTCGTCAGAAGGGCCACACCGAACTGTACCGCGGTGCCGAATATGTGGTGGATTTTCTGCCCAAGGTGAAACTGGAGATCGTCGTCGCGGCGGATCGTGTCGATGCTTCTATTGAGGCCATTACCAGCGCGGCGCGCACGGGCAAGATCGGCGACGGCAAAATTTTCGTCTCTTCGGTGGAGCGCGCGGTGCGCATCCGTACCGGCGAGCAGGACAACGAAGCCCTCTGACTGCCCGTGGTTGCTTTTTCCCGAATATCTGAATCCAGAAGGTGTCGTGCGCACGGCGCACGCTACGGGGTTTTGTTTCTGAACGGTTTCAGTTGCCTGTTACAGACTGAAATCGACAGCGGATCGGGGAGTGTCCAGCGCCGAGGGGAAGTTGAGTTCTTTTACCCGCCGCGCATCTGTGGCCAGGTCTTGCAGATCCAGCGCCTCGTAGGCGGTGATGAGAATATCCAGTGCGCTGGGAATCGTGGGCGAGCGGGGATAGGTTTCCAGCACGAAGGTGGCGCGTTTGGCGGCCGCCACATAGGCATGTCGCTTGAGATAATAACGTGCCACATGGATCTCGTGCTCGGCGAGGTGTTCGCGCAGTATCTTCATGTGGCGGATGGCGTCTTGCACATAGCGGCTGTTGGGGAAACGCTGCACCAGTTGGTTGAAGTAGTTGAACGACTGCCGTGCCGAACTGGGGTCGAGCAGGCTGGGTTCGATGGTGATGGCAAAGTCCAGCGGGTTGTCTTTCTTGCTGGCGCTGGCCAGACCGCGCAGATAGTAGGCGTAATCCACGCTGGGGTGACGTGGATGTAGCTTGATGAAACGGTCAGCAGCGGCGATGGCGGAATCCGGCTCTTCGAACTTGTAATAGGCGTAGGCGGTGTCCAGCTGTGCCTGCTCGGCGTATTTACCAAAGGGATACTTGGCTTCCAGGGTTTCGAAGTGCTTGATGGCCGACTCGTAATCGCCGGATTTAAGTGCGGCCTTGGCCTCGCTGTAGAGCAGTTCGGCAGACCACTTGCTGCTGTCGTCCAGCGTGGAGGCGCAGCCGCCGAGCAATAGCGCGGTCAGCAGCAGGGCGGATAGCCGGTGGAGCGGTGTGTTGGTATTCAGGGTTGTGGCCTCGGAAAGGGTCAGAAAGGGGGCAATTGCTGCAAAGCAGGTTATTATAGCGGCCCGGCGGGGTAGAGAACAGTGAGCGACAATCCATGACCGAGTCCCACAGGTTGACCGAAATCGTCCCCGAGACACTGGCCGGCCTGCGCCTGGATCAGGCTTTGGCGGCACTATTCCCCGATTACTCGCGTGCCCGTTTGACACGCTGGGTCAAGGGCGGCCATGTGCTGGTGGATGGTAAACGCCTGCGCCCCCGCGACGCCGTACACGGCGGTGAGGAAGTGGTGTTGGCGGCGGAGCAGGAGGTGGAGACCACTTGGCGTGCGCAGGATATTCCCTTGGATATCGTCTTTGAAGACGAGGCCGTGCTGGTCATCGATAAGCCCGCCGGACTGGTGGTGCATCCCGGCGCCGGTAACATGGACGGTACCCTCAGCAATGCCTTGCTGCACTATGACCCGGCGCTGGAACAGGTGCCGCGCGCCGGTGTGGTGCATCGTCTCGACAAGGACACCAGCGGTCTGCTGGTGGTGGCGCGCACCCTGACGGCACAGAAATCGTTGGTGGAACAGCTGCAGGCGCGTGACGTCGAGCGCGAATACCTGGCCCTCTCCATGGGCCTGATGACCGCTGGTGGCAGCGTGCAGGCGCCCATCGGCCGGCATCCCGGCCAGCGTCTGCGCCAGGCCGTGGTGCCGGGTGGCCGTGAGGCCATCACCCATTACCGGGTCGAGGAGCGTTTTCGCGCCCACAGCCTGCTGCGCGTGAAACTGGAGACCGGCCGTACTCACCAGATCCGTGTACACATGGCCTATCTAAAATATCCACTGGTGGGCGATCCGGTCTACGGCGGCCGTCTGCGCATTCCCGCCGGCGCCACACCGGCGTTGATAGAAGCCCTGTGTGGTTTCAAGCGTCAGGCCCTGCATGCCGGACGGCTGGGCTTCGAGCACCCCCTCAGCGGTGAGTCCATGAGCTGGCGGGCGCCCTTACCGCTTGATATGGCGGCGCTGGTGGATGCCTGCCGCGAAGACAGCAAGGCGGTTTAACGCCATGCCCGGACTGATTTCCGTGGACTGGCCGGCGCCGAAAAATGTACAGGCGGCCACTACCTCGCGGATCGGTGGTGTCAGTCTTGCATCCTTCGACAGCTTCAATCTGGCCGATCATGTTGGTGATCATCCGGCGGCGGTGCTGGCCAACCGCGAGTTGTTGCTGGAAGAACTGGCCCTGCCAGCGGAGCCTCTATGGCTGAAACAGGTGCACGGCCGTCGTGTCATTACCCTTGATGGTTTGCCAACGGCCGGGCCGCCAGAGGCCGATGCCAGTGTCAGCACCGGGCCTGGTCGGGTGTGCGCCGTGCTGACCGCCGACTGCCTGCCGGTGCTGTTTTGTGATCGTGCCGGCACGCGTGTTGCCGCCGCCCATGCCGGTTGGCGGGGGCTGTCGGCGGGGGTGCTGGAGGCGACGGTGGCGCAGATGCTCGTGGCCCCGGACGAGATCATGGCTTGGCTCGGCCCCGCCATCGGCCCGCAGGCCTTTGAAGTGGGCACGGATGTGCGTGCGGCCTTCGTCGATGACGATGCCGACAGCGCCAGTGCCTTCGTTGCTCTGGGGGATGACCGCTGGCTGGCGAATATCGATCACTTGGCGCGCCGGCGACTGGCGCGGGCCGGGGTTACCGCTGTATATGGCGGTGGCCGTTGCACCTACAGCGAGGCCGGCATGTTTTATTCCTATCGCCGTGACGGCATTACCGGGCGCATGGCCAGTCTGCTGTGGTTGTCAAACGGCGAATAGATACATCCGAGGTTGCTTGAGTGATGCGTTTTTCAATATCAGAAAGCATAAAATTTATCGATATAAGTATTGTTGCCGCCATACAAAAATGGAGATGGTGGGTAATGGCATAAGGATTCCAGGTTTGGCTTCTTGTACGACCGCTGGCCAGCCTGATCTCCTTGAACCCTGTCTCTGATCCGGTACCCGGATCGGCGTGCGCTTGCCCATCCGGTCTGATCGACAGAACTTTCCGCTATCGTGCCGATCCGTTTTTTTCCCCGGTTTTGTGGACATCAATGAAGGGGTGGCCTTGTCGCAATGGTGGTCAGGCCGGCTGACCCGGCGGCATCGCCCCAAAACGATGAAAATTCAGGTGTTATTACACGCTTTGTTTGTTCCATGGCGGTGTTAAAATTTCCTGCAACAGTCCGACAATATGGAAGGCGGTTAGTGGGTGATCCGGTTATTTGCGCTCTACAATGGATTGTTTTAGGCTGACTGCTGGTGCCGGATGACCCTCAGGGGTTGTCAAAATGATTGTTAACAACCTCCCAGTGACCGGAAAGAGGTATGTTTCAGGTCGTATTGCTGTAACAAAGGAGAACAGCATGCATGTTGCAACCGCAGACTCAATTCTTGACTCTTCCAAAGAAGCCGCAGATCAACTTTGGGAACAGCTCTCAGCCCGACTGGGTGGTTCCCCTGATTGGATCATTGTTGCGCCATCCGTCAGTTACGATATTTCTCAATTACAGCAAACGCTGATTAACCACGGAGCCAAGCGTTTTCATGGAAGTACTTCTTGTCTTGGCGCAATGACCGAGCGGGGTGTGGTCAATGCCGAGGGACGGGGTATTGCCGCCTTCGGTATTGTCGATCCGGATGGACATTATGGTGTTGGCGAGGCAACGCTGGATGCGGCGGCATCACCGGAAGCCGCTACTTGCCAAGCGCTGGATGCTGCGCTCAATGATGCCGGACGGCCCGGCGAAGTACCCGACCTGATATGGATCAGTGCCCCCCCTGGTTGTGAGGAAAGAGTGATTAGTGAGATTGAGACCTCGCTCGGGGCGGGTGTGCCGATTGTCGGCGGTAGCTCTGCCGACAACGATGTGAGTGGTCAATGGGCTCAACTGACTCAGGTCGGTGTGTACCGCGATGCGATTGTCGTCTCGGTGCTGTTTCCGTCGACCGAACTCTGTTTTGCGTTTCACAGTGGTTATGAGCCGACAGAAATAAAAGGGCGTGTGACACGTGCTGATGGCCGTATTCTGTATGAGATCGATGGGCGTCCGGCGGCAGAGGTTTACAATGACTGGACCGGTGGCGTACTCCAGGATGCGTTTGCGAGCGGTGAGCAAAATGTGTTGCCACTGACAACGTTATACCCGCTGGGTCGGGTGGTGGGCAGTGTCGGTGGTACCGCTTATCACCAACTATCCCACCCGGATCAGATTACCCCGGAACGTGGCCTGAGCTTATTTGCAGATGTTGCGGTGGGCGACGAATTTTGGTTGATGAAAGGGACGCGGGACAGCTTGATCGAGCGGGCGGGGCGAGTGGCTCGGGCGGCGATGCGAACCGGTGATGTGGCACCCGGTGATATCGCCGGTGGTTTGGTGATTTACTGTGCCGGCTGTATGTTAACCGTCCAGGATCAGATGGATAACGTGGTCGGGCATCTTAATGATGCCCTGGAAGGGCGTCCCTTTCTGGGCTCGTTCACCTTTGGCGAACAGGGTTGCTTTATCGGTGGTGAAAATCGCCACGGAAATCTGATGATTTCAGTACTGTTGCTAGGCAATACTCCCGTGTAGCACATGAAGCAAGTGAATGAAGAGCTGCGGGAGAGTTTGGTCGAGCTTCAGGTGCAGCTTGAGCACGAGCGCGCCAGACGCAAGGAAGGTGATTTACTGCTTGCGGGGGTTGCCCTCCTGGCAACTGCACGAGACCCTGAAGCTGTTTATGCGGTACTTGTCGATGTACTGGGCCCATTGCTGCACTTTGATGTTGCCGCCCTGTTTTTGGTTGACGATAGTGTATTGGTATCAATGGCCGCAGAAGACCACCTTCTTTCTGGGGTTCAGTTATGTATCGACCCCGCGCTACAACGAGTGCTGCGTGGCAAATCTGTGGCGGTCTTTGATACCTCGAAACAACCTGCCTGGGCGGCGCAATCGCCCGCCTTGCTCGGCCGCATTCGTTCGGCGTTGCACATTCCTATTTTTGCCGGAGAGAGTGTTGCCGTACTGATTTGTGGCCATGCCGAGAAAGGTTTTTTTACCGCCCGCCATACCCGCACTGCACAGCGTATTGTGCCGATGGTATCGGCCGCCCTGCTCTCTATTCAGGGTTTTCAGCTACGGCTTGAAAGCGAGCAGCAAAACCAGGCGGCGACCGCGATTGCGGCTCACCGCGACCTTCTTGAACGTGCCTTGGGTAGTGTGGGGGCCGGTGTTGGTTATGTGCTATCGGCAGACCTGGTTCCCCTCGGCTGCACGCTGCATGAGATTCTCGCGGACTGGGGGACGCCAGATGCCTGGTGGTCACATTATTGCAGCCGATTGGAGCTTGGCAATACGGTGCGCATCGGTGATGTCAGTCCGCTGGGCAACCGTTTCACCCATGAGGTCACCTTAATGGAGACCGCAGGCGATGATCGGCTATTGGTGATTGCCGATGTCACCCGCTGGGTGTTTGCCGAACAGGCCTTGCAAGACATGAATGCCGAACTGGTGATTGCACGTGATACGGCATTGTCAGAGAATCGCGCTAAATCCAGTTTTCTCGCCAACATGAGTCATGAGCTACGCACCCCGTTGAATGCCATTATTGGCTATGCAGAATTACTCTCCGAGGATGCGCAAGCGTATGAAAACATGGAGATGGTCAGCGATCTCAAGCGAATATTGCTGGCCGCCACGCAATTGCTATCACTCATCGACGATGTCCTTGATTTGTCCAAAATCGAGGCTGAACGCATTGACATGAATATGACCTGGGTCGATTTGGATAGCTTGCTGGAAGAAGTCCGCGTGACAATTGCGCCTGCGGTTGAGCAGCGTGGTAATACGTTGCGCGTGACACGTAAGGTATCCCAGGATAGCGTATGGGCCGATAGAGAGCGTTTACATCAAGTACTCCTGAATCTCGTCTCGAATGCCACTAAGTTTACGACTGCCGGCGTGATTGATATTCATGTTGTTTTACGTCATACAGACGAGGATGGGGATCAATTCGCATTCGAGGTTCGAGATACCGGGATTGGCATTCCCGCTGACCGTCTGGAGCATATTTTTCAGCCTTTTTCCCAGGCGGATACCAGTACCACCCGGCGTTATGGGGGCACCGGTCTCGGTTTGACGATCAGCCGCAGTTATTGTGAATTAATGGGTGGCCGCCTGATGGCCACGTCGACCGTGAACGTCGGATCGACATTCACGGTACTGTTACCCGTGGACTGTCCATTGCTTGACAGTTAAGGGGCATGCACATTGAAATGGTATCGACCGATAGCGCAGTAAAGAATAGGAGAACGTGCCATGCATACAACGCTGGTCAAGGTCAACGTCAAAGCCGAGCACATTGATGATTTTATTGCGGCAACACGCTTGAATCATGAAGCCTCTGTGCAGGAGTCCGGAAATTTACGCTTTGATGTATTACAAATGGTGGATTCCCCCGGCCAGTTCATCCTTTACGAAGCCTATCGTGATGCCGATGCTGCCGCCGCGCATAAAAAGACCGCGCACTACCTGGCATGGCGGGAGGCTGTTGCCGATTGGATGGCATCGCCGCGCCAGGGGGTACGCTACATCGGCCTGTATCCAGAGTACTGAGTCGATGGAGATACCCGCATTTTCCACCGTCCGTCTGCCACGGATTATTTTTGCTGAAAACAGCCACACGCAACTACCAGCCCTGGTGGCCACCTATGGTCGGCAGATGTTATTGGTGACCGGAGCCTCCTCTTTTCGCGCCACGCCCTACTGGCCGCCGCTTCGGGATGCACTGACGGCGGCAGGATTGCAGTGGAGCGATGTCATCGTCGACGGGGAGCCATCGCCACAGCAGGTGGATCGGATTGTGGCGGAGTTTTACCAAAAAGGTATTGATATCGTTCTGGGAATTGGTGGTGGCAGTGTGTTGGATGCGGCCAAGGCCATTGCCGGACTCTTGCCAAAAGGGAATTCGGTCATGGATTATCTGGAAGGTGTTGGTCAGGGTCTCAGTTATGCGGGGCCTGCCGTGCCTTTCATTGCGGTACCCACTACTGCCGGTACTGGCAGTGAAGCCACCATGAATGCGGTGCTTAGTGAGCAAGGGCGTGATGGCTTTAAAAAATCGTTTCGTCATCCCGATCTGGTGGCCGAGGTTGCCGTTGTCGATCCGTTATTGCTGGCCTCCTGTCCACCCGCGCTGATCGCCGCCAATGGCATGGATGCTTTCACCCAGTTGTTGGAATCGTATCTGTCGTGTCGTGCAAACCCGCTAACGGACGCCTTGGCATGGAGTGGTCTGCAAGCGATGACCCAGCATTTTTTGGCGGCCTGGGAAGGGGGGGATGGTGCGGCGGCCAGGCAAGGACGTGCCGGCATAGCTTATGGCGCGCTCATCTCCGGCATTACCCTGGCACAGGTGGGCTTGGGGTCCGTACATGGTTTGGCGTCGCCACTCGGTGCCTATTTTCCTATTCCCCACGGCGTTGTCTGTGGCACCTTGGTTGCAGCCGCCACTGAGCGCAATATCCGCAGCCTGCGCCAACGCCAGCCGGACAGTCCGGCGCTGGAAAAATATGCGCAGCTTGGTCGTTTGTTGAATCCGGGTGCAGAATTAACCGACCCGCAGGCATGGGCGGCGTTGATCACGAGACTCCATGAATGGATCCAACGAATGGCGCTTCCGCGCCTGGGTCACTATGGTGTCCGGGCATCGGACGTGGACAGCATCGTTGCCGGTTGTCGCAGTGGCAGTATGCGCACCAACCCCATCGTGTTAACCGACGATGAGATACGTGAAGTTATTGAATCACGACGTTAGCCCGAGACGGTGATGAGCACTAAGCTGGAAATAGGGCAATGGGATGGAAAGCCCATCAATGCCATTAAGTTAACAAGATAATGACTGTTTTGCAGGTTGGTGGTGAGCTTGCGAACCCCAACGAAACCAACAATGTTGGGATTCCTGCGTCACCACCAATCGACAATATTAACCCGGCAACAATATATGCCGTGTTTGGCCACTGTGCGCCCGCCTGTGGCAAGGCATCAAAATTTTGCGGCTGGTTTTTTTGAGGGTTCACCACATTTTGCGGACTCTTGATTTTTCCCGGTCAATTTTTCTTCCTACCAAACTTTCCCATAAATTGATGCCGGCTAATTTTTCAACCAATGTCGTTGGTACTGCAAATGTATCCAGTGCCTGGTTGGATTCCTCGTTCGCCAGTATGAATGACCACATGTGGAGGGTTCCTCTGTTATTCTCGGTCAAGACAGACTTAAAATAGGCATGAGGCACCGGAATTTTTACCTTGTTGGAATCGTTGCTTCCTATGCATTCGACTGGCTTGTCAAAATAGAAAATAGGGCCGCAAATGACATACGTTTCCAGTATTTTTGGTTTGGCATTCAGATTTCTGATTTCAGCTTCCAATTTACCCCATATATCTCTGTTGAATTGGGGTCTTTGTGGCGACGTATTGGATAAAAGAAATGTTTCACTGTTTTGTAATTTTGTTTCTCTTTGGTTGGCGCTTGCCACGAGATGGCCGCGGTCATAATCAGAGCCGGAATAATCAACGAGGTCAGCCCGAAAATTCTCGGGTATTCGGTAATCCGGTCGAAAGTTATCTGCGCGATCCAAGCGAATATTGTCAGGATCTACAATTTCCAAAGCCCATTTTGCTTGGCGAAAATAGTACGAATAACCCAGCACGTAATGTCTATTGAATATGACTTGATCTGCGGCAGGCATTCCGTATCTGATTTCGCGCCTTAAATTTGGCAATTCCATTCGTTTTCTCCGGTTAGGGGTTTTAGACAAATGAAGTAACTATATCATTACAGTCAACCGCGTGGGCACCAAAGACGTGCCCACCCTACAGGCTTGTATTTCATGTTTTTTGTTGCTGAGTGGTTCTATTTCAGGGATGTCGTGCGCACAGTGCATGCTACGGGCAAGTGTAGTGTGCGCTGTGCGCACAAATATGGATAGACATCTCCCTATTTATCGGCGTCACTGCTCTCGACCGATGCGTGAAACCTACCGTCCTATATGTGTAATCTCAGGGATTGATGACAGGGCTGGATTGCAAAAGCGGGCCGGCCGCCCCGTTTGCCGTCGGTGTCAGGGTAAGAACAGACTGAATTTGCCACCCTTGTTGATGCCATCGTTGCTGGTTTCGGTATAGCCATGACATTCACTATTACTGTGCATTCGAGCGATCTGCGCAGCGAAATAGAGGCCAAGACCAGTGCTGCCGGTTTGGAAGTCGATGGGTGAGTCCGTGTTACTTTCACCGTGTAGCATTTTTTCCGGGTAGCCAGGGCCATTATCCTCTATATGAATGCACAGATAGCGGCCTTGATTTTTTCCACTGAGGCGTATGGTGTTTTTGGTGTAGCGGTAGGAATTGTTGATGATGGTATTAACGATTCCGCTAATAAGCTCACGATCAAAAAATCCGATGAGTCCTCTTTCACAATCTATTTCCAGTTTTATATTTCTGGCATCCAGCAGTTGCTGGTTTTCCATGGCGACATCTTCGAGTAGTTCGGCAACACCGTTCTCGGTGATATTGATGAATAGCTGGCGACGCTCCAGGCGATAGAGTGCTAGTAGCTGGATGAGATTTCGGTTGAGCCTTTTCCCTTCATGTTGAGCTTGCAGTAGCTTTTCCTGCAAGGGGGTTGCTGCAATGCTTTGCTCGCTGGCGGTGTCATCCAGCGTGTCCAGTAGCAGGGTAAGGGAGTTTTTCATGTCGTGAACGGCGCTGGCGATCACGGTGGCGAAATCCAGTTTTTGCGCATTGTTGCTCATGACTTTATCCGTCTCATGCCTTGGCCAGTGAAGTGACCAACTTGCGGTAGGCGGTTTGCAGTTTGTCCTGTTTCTGGCTGGGTTTGTTGAGCGACTGGGCGCGCACCAGGTAAGCCTGGGTTTGTTCAAGAAATTCCGGCACCGCGCCGTAGCGCTGCATGAACATGATCAGTGACTGTGCGGCATTGAGGTTGATGACCAGATTTTCCGGCATGCCGTCTGCGGCCTGGGCGAACAGCTTGATGGAGTCTTGCAGGGCGCCGTTAGTGGCCATTTCCACGCCGCGGTTGTTGAGGGCGATGACTTCATCGCGGGTGGCGGCGATGAGATCTGCGGCCGAGTCGCCAATCCCGCAGTCTTCCATCATGCTTTGCACGCCATCGAGGATGGCCTGATCTTCGTGGTTATTGCGCACGATATGGCGCACGATTTCGTCGCCTTCTTCTTTCAGTCCTAAACCGTAGCAGGCACTGGCAAGATCCATCGCCAGCTGAGTGTTGAGCCCGCCGGGGTTGTTGCGGAACAGTTTCATGGCCTCGCTGATGCCCTTACGTGCCTCGTCTTCTCGCGCCATGTCCTTGTAGAGCATGATTTCCAGAATGACGGCATGCAGACGGTCGCCGGATTTGCCGCGCTGGAATTCCTTTTTCATCGATGCCAGGGTCTTCACGGCCTCGGCATTGTTGCCTTTCTGCAGATAAACACGGCTGAGCGAGGCATAATCGGTGGGGCTTTTATAGCAGGAGTTTTTCCCCAGCCGCATCACGCGCCGGTAAGCTTCTTCGGCGCTATCCAGATCTTCGTTCTGATACGATATCTCGGCCAGCGCGCGCTGACGCAGTACCGCTTTGGGCGATTTTTCCGTGGCTTCGGTGAGGATCTCCTGAGCCATTTCCGGTTCATTCAGCTTTTTGTAGACCCGGGCCAGCCAGTCATGGGCGAAGACGTAGTTGGGGTTGCTCTTGATGAGTTCCTTAAAGGTGCTCTTGGCCTCTTCGTAGCGTTCGCGATGATACAAGGCCTCGCCGTAACCGAGCTTGGCCCAGGGCAGTTCGCGTTCGGCCATGACCTCGGCGAAGGCGGCGGCGGCGGCATCGAAGTGCTGTGCCTTGATAGACAGCTCACCCTTGAGCCTGAGCAGTTCGAAGCGGTTGCCGGGCTGTAGTGCGAGCTGTTTTTTGCACAGACTGAGGGCGTGGCTGTAATCCTTTTTTTGCATGGCGCTGGCAATTTTTCGCAGACTGGATTTGCGCGCCAGCAGGCGCTTGAGGCGTGTCTGCAACACCTGCTTGGTGAAGGGTTTGGAGAGGTAGTCGTCCGGCTGATATTCGGCCGCGCCCATGACCATTTCCATGCTGTTTTCCGCCGTCGTCATGATGAAGATGGACGAGTAGGGTAGCAGGTTGTCTTCCTTGGCCTCTTCCAGCACCTGCTGACCATCCTTGCCTTCGCCAAGATTATAATCACAGAGCACGATGTCAAAGCTTTTGTCATGCATGCGCTTGATGGCCTCTTCGCCATTGCTGGTGTCGGTGATGTCATCGGCGCCATAGGCCGACAGCATGCCACGCATCATGGAGCGCATGCCGGGGAAGTCATCCACGACCAGAATGGATTTGCTTTGCAGACTCCATAGCTTGGGTGCTTTCATGGTGTTGGTTTAGTGCGGTGTGATTGCTTGAATTTCATCTGTGTGTCATTTGTGGGAACGGCTCATCGTGCCCTTTGGGTATTAGCCGATCCTACAAATAAAGGCCTGATCAAGCCTTTTTGTTGTCCTTGTTGTCGTCATCCAGTGAGATAAGATCTTCGGGGATTTCGGCGATTTCCTCGGCTTCTTTGCTGACCGTTTCCTGTGTGGCGGTTTTTTGGGGTTCTTCAACGGCATCCATTTCCGTGACTTCTTTGACCTCGGCGGGTTCCTCGCCATCATCGGCGCTGAGATCCAACTCGGGATCGAGTTCGGCTGTTTCTGTTTCCCGGGGTGTTTCCTGTGGCGTGCTGTCACCCAGTAATTCGTCGATGGCCTGATCCACGTCGGGTACGCCAGTGTCGGGTTCCGCTTCTTCCGCTTCTTCCGCTTCTGGCGCCGGCGCTGCTGCGGTTGCCGCCGCCACTGGTGGCTCTTCCTTCTTTTCTTCTTTGGCGGAGCCTTCCTCTTTGCGTTTACGCATGGCCTGGATTTTCGGCCACAGCTTGATGCCGCCGAACACCAAACCACCGATCAATACCGTCAGACCCACGATGCTGCCGATGATCATGCCCCAGCCGATCTGTGGCGGATGCTCGTCTTCTTCGGCAGCGTGGCCGCTGTCTTCGACCGGCTGCTCAAGTTTCGGTTTTTCGGCTGCAGGTTCGGCTTCGTGGTGAACGGGAGGTGGTTGATGTTCGGCAACGGGTGGCTCGTGGGCCGGTGCTTCATGCTGCTCAGGTTGCGGTGCCCGCATGGGTGTGCGTTCATGTGGCGTGGCGTCGCCGCCAGTCGCAAAGTGGATCGGGCCGAGCTGTACATTGACCGGACTGCCGTCACTGCGTTGTCCACGGATGTGGGCAGTCAGTTCGTGTTCGCCAGTGCTGCCGCTGGCATCCAATTCCAGGCGCCATTCGACGGTGCTCACCTGCGTTGCCTCAGCCTTTTCCAGGCGTCCGTTGGGCAGTACGTGTTCGATGTCGATGTGCATACTGTGCGGGTCGATGAGGCTGACATAGGGCACGATAATGAGGGCGAAGCGGTCGTGCCCCAGCGCTTCGATGTGGGCGTCTACCGGTTGGCCGTAGACCTTGACCTGCTGATGCTTGTTACGTTTGAAGGTGATGCCGTCCACATCGAGAATGAACGCGTGCTCGCCCTCGATGAGTGACTCACCCAGACGGGTAGAAAAAATGCCATCGTTGGCGGTGAGGTCGGCGTGCTTGCCGTCGTCGCGCAGGCGCCACTGCCATTCATCACCGTTAGCAGAAACCTGTGTCAGGGTGACCTTGACGAATTGCAGGAAGTCCGGACGATCGATGATTTTTCCCCTCTGCTCCAGTTGCATAGTGAACAACAGCGGTCGTCCAACCGAGAGATCGTTGGGAAGCTCGGTGTTTTTCATGCGCAGGTCGGTGACCACCATGACGCGGTTGTCCGGGTCGACGTCGGCATTGATGCGCCACTCACCGGGTGGCGGATTCTGCACCGTGATCAGCTCGTAGCGTTCGTCCTCGAACCATTCCACGCCGGCGGGCAGTTGTTGCCGGTCGAAGCTGCCGCCATCGGGGGCGGTGATCGTGGTGGTACCGGCATCGGGTTTGCGGAAGACCAAAAAAGTGGCCTCGTGAATGCTGTTGTCGATGTTGACCCTGTTGTCCTCCAGCGGCAGGGTGTCGGCCTTGCTGACCTTTTCGAACATGCGCAGGAACAGGCGCTCCAGGCCGTCAGCGGATTCGATGGTCTCGAACCAGCCGCCAGTGGCGGCGGCCAGCTGTTGCAACAGGGGGGCATCGGATTCGCTGGACAAGGCGATGGTGTGCACGGTAATGCCGGCCTGTTGCAGACGGGGTAACACGTCGTTGAGAATGCGCTCGCGCGAGGCGGTGTCTTCAGCGGGGTTCTTTGAGATGTCGACCAGACCATCGGTGAGCAGGATCAGGCTGCGGCGGTGGCCCGCGTCCGGGCGTTTCCAGTCCCAGGTGGCGCGGCGCAGGACGTCTTCGATGTTGGTATACAGGCCTCGTGAGTTGATTCCGCCAGCGCTCTTGCGGGCATTATTTTTCCATGGGGTGTCTACTTGGCCGTGTTTGACCAGCATATTGGTCCACTGGCCGAAGGTCCATACGCCGGCATGGGCGCCCTTGGGTAGCAGGGAGGTGAACAGGCGCAGGGCTGGGCGGCGCAGGTTATGCGGATCCGTGCGCTTCATACTGCCGGAGATATCGATCAGCACGCGCACGTCGTCGACGGGTTCGGCCATGCTGTCCGCGGCCCGGGACGGGGTTCCGGCCAGCAGCAGACAGACTGCCAGCAGCAGGGCCAGTCGTGAAAAATGGCAGTGGGCGTCCCGGTGCCCGGGTGTCGAGTCTGTCAGCTTCATGCGGAAGTCCTTGAAAATCCGTCAATATTGTCGGGGCGGAGTACTAGCATTAGCGGCAAGGCGGTGGGATTCTTCACTGTGGCCGGGTTTTCACCTTCGACGGCAGGTGTCAGACGGCCTGTTCGAAGGTTTTGCCGCGCAGTCCATCATTGGCATCTTGCTGTTTCGCTGACCCGGGGACAACCGTGACAGAATGAACGGGCCTGCGTCCTTTTCCTGTACAATGGAAGTCTTGCCGTGAGTCGAAATCAGCGGTTTTGTATCGGTGCATGGGGTGGCAGTGCGCCGTTGTCGTGTGATCTGCTGTTGGTGGGATTTTTCGGCTACGGTATTTTTTATAGAACGTTTTTTCGTGCCTGAATCCACGGATTCAGCGCGGACTTAAACAAGGTACTGCATCATGGTTCAGGCGTTGCTGGTTATTCTCGTTTATGTGGTCTTTCCCATCAGTATTCTGGTGTGGGCCTACCTGCGCTACAAACACGGCATCAAGCCGCACATGGGTGAATATGCCCTGGTGGCCTTTGCGATTTCCATGATGCTGTTACTGGCTTTTTCCTCCAACTGGGGTGCCTCGGATCAGGATCAGCGCGACGTGCAGCAGATCGTCGACACGCTGATCGAGCGTTATGATTTTCCCGTACAGGGGAAGTTTCAGGATCGCCCCGCGGTGATGGGCGAGGCGCAGCCGCGGCGGCTGGTGGTCACCATCTACGGCGTTATCGAACGTGAAGAACAGGACAAGGTGCTGGAGGTGCTGCGCAAGTTGCGCCGGCAGGTGGCCGGTAAGGCCATTGTGGTTCGCTTCATGCGCGAGGAAGTCTGGGAGGAGGCTGAGGATGGCTCTCGCCAGCCGCGCCGTGACCGCGAAGAGATGATGCGCAAGGCGCGCATAGAGTAGTTCAAAAGACATGCCGAGCCCTGCGGTAACACGGGTTGCGGGTTGCCGGGTGGACTGCAACGGCTGTGCCCATCGCGCCCTGTCGGCACGGGCCAGTGAGACACAGAAGCTCGGCTGGCTGACCGGCGCGTTGGCGCCGTGGCGCGAATGTCTGGCGCCGATCCGTGTGGTGAGCGGCACACGGCGCTGGGCCTATCGTGACCGGGTGACGTTGACGGCGCAGTGGGTGGCCGGCGGGGATGCGTGTGATGAATGGCGCATCGGCCTGATGCGGCGCGACGAGGTTATCGATATCCGCGCTTGCCCGGTGCACAGCGTGCGGGTGCGAAAAACCCTCGCCGCGCTGCTGCAAGTATTGCCCGCCGCGGCGCATTTTCCCCTTGCCTTCTATGTGCAGGCGGGGGCACAGGTCACCCTGGTGCTAAAGACGGCGAGGCCACCCGACAATGCCTGGTTCAATGCCGACACCGTACAGGCCCTGCACCGGGCCGGCGTCGAGGGGCTCTGGTTACAGCTGTTCCCCTCTGCCGGCAAACGCCTGTTTCACAAGAACGGCTGGCACTTGTTGTGGGGCGTGCCGTATTCCACGGACGAGGCGGGCATGCGCTATGGGCCCAGCGCCTTTCAGCAGCTGATCCCGGCACTCTATGCCCAATCTCTCGATGCCGCGCAGGCGTTCCTGGCACCGGATGCGCATACCCGGATCGTTGATCTCTATTGTGGCAGCGGCCGCACCCTGCGGTGTTGGCAGCAGGCTGGCGCACGCGTGCTGGGGGTGGAGATTGGCGCCGAGGCGGTGGCCTGTGCAGCGCACAACGCCCCGGGGGTGCCGGTGTTGCGCGGCCCTTGCGCACAGCGTCTGCCGCAGGTGCGTGAATGGGTGGCGGCGCCCGGCGAACGTCTGCTGTACGTGAATCCACCGCGCAGCGGGCTGGAACCGGCGGTGCTCGACTGGATCTGCGAAGACTACCGTCCGCAGCGTATGGCCTATCTGTCCTGTAGTGCCGGCACCCTGTCGCGTGATCTGCAACGCCTATGCATGGCAGGTTATCGGGTGGAGCGGCTGCAACCCTACGACTTCTTTCCACAGACCTGGCATGTGGAATGCCTGGCCATGCTGCGGCGCGAGGCGTGACGAAAGTTGTTTATAGCGTCCCGCTACTTGTTTAGGTGTTTGAATAACGAAAACATGCCTGAATTTTATGGCGTTATAAAGACATCAAGGCGAATTGGCTTGTTTTTAGGTGATTGTCGAATGTTATTGCCTGATTTTTGGTCTAATATTGCAGGGAAATAGGGCTCTTATGCTTAATATTAACAGTTGTGTATGTTCTCGCATGAAAACAAGTGTTTTCCCCAGGTAACAAGGAGGAACGACTGCGAATATTTACGCAACTATCAATACTAATAAGTTGGCCAAAAATTAACATACCGAGGAGAATCAGTGGATGATGAAGCCTGCGTTTACAAAAGTGAAAACAAATTATAAAACACAGTCTACACAGATACACACATGCTCAATGCATTTTCCCAATACGTGCGCAATACGAATGAGTGAAGCACTTGTCAGGGCTGACCCAAAGCTTTTAGATGCCTTCAAAAGATCCCCGAAGAACAAGTGTCCTCATGGTTATATTCGTGGCGCCCAGGATTTAGCTTCTATTTTAGCTCTACCGAGCGTATGGGGAATGCGAACTCTCGGTTGGAATGCCCAGCCAAGTGGATCGGCTCCCGCAAACGCGATTGGAAAAAAAGGAGTTGTTTGTTATATGAATGTCCCTGGTTTTAACGGTCAGGGTCATATCGATTTATGGGAAAACAACGTTGCTGTCGGGGACTCATATTGGGATGCAAAAACGATTTGGATGTGGACACTGCCATGAAAAGTTTTTCTTTTGTAATTTTTTTTACGGTCACAGGTTGTTCATATGCCGGCCCACTATTAATCTTTGACTCCAAGCTGGAGCTAAATGCAAATTGTACGCTATCAGTGACACAGCCAAAAGGTAAAATGGAAAAAATTCATTTCTTTGAGAAAGAATCATCGAAGAATTGCCGGTTTATTCATCATTCTCAAACCAATATTCCTCATGCAGAGCGGATTGGGAATTTTTATGTTTTGCTAATCGAGACACTAGCAGAAAATAAGGAGCGGTGTATTGCGAAATATACGGCTGTCGCTGTTGCAAACAATGGCATTGTTTATCCAAGTTCAGTAACAAAAACAAGTGGCGCATGCAATATTGGTAGAGAGCGAAAGGTGTTTGAATATTTTGCACACAAGATGCAATTATTGGAAATCAAGTAGGTGATGACAGAAAAGGGGGCGGGGTTGCTTTTTCTGACGGCTCACTGAGCCAGTGACGATCATCGGTATGTTGTACGGCAGGGTTCCAGTGTGCCGCGCTGACGTGATAGAAATCATTGATGCATTCCGGCCCGGGCTGCCGGGTGGCCCGGGCAATGTCCTGAAAACCGGGGAAATGATGGAAGCCGGAACCGATGTGCCACACAAGGTGATGAAGTGAGCCTGACTGACGGGATTCTTGAAGCTGTATTCAAGCACTATTGGGCGCTTAACCAGCCCAGCCCGGGTGTCTTTATCCCTTTGTAAAATATGGTTTTGTTGCTGCATTCCGCCACCGGGCAGGGTGTGGCTCTGTAGCGTCCGGGTACAGGCTTCCGGTTGGCCGCCATTGAGCAATTCACGCCATTCTGCTACCCTTTTGCCCCTTCCTGAATCCACTGTTCCACCTGAATCTCCGGCCTTTCAATGACCAAATTCGTGTTTGTGACCGGCGGTGTCGTGTCTTCTTTGGGCAAGGGCATCGCCTCCGCCTCGCTGGCCGCTATTCTTGAGGCGCGCGGCCTCAAAGTAACTCTGATGAAGCTGGATCCCTATATCAATGTGGATCCGGGCACCATGAGCCCCTTCCAGCATGGCGAGGTGTATGTCACCGACGACGGCGCCGAGACCGATCTCGATCTGGGCCATTACGAACGCTTCGTCAACACCACCATGACCCAGCGCAACAATTACACCACCGGACGCATCTATTCGGACGTGATCCGCAAGGAGCGCCGGGGTGACTATCTCGGCGGCACGGTACAGGTGATCCCCCACATCACCGACGAGATCAAGCGCCGCATCCTCGAATGTGGCGAGGGCATGGATGTCGCCATGATCGAAATCGGCGGCACCGTGGGCGATATCGAATCACTGCCGTTTCTGGAGGCCATCCGCCAGTTGGGCGTGGAGCTGGGGCGCGACAACACTCTGTTCATGCACCTCACTCTGCTGCCGTACATCCCCACCGCCGGTGAGCTGAAGACCAAGCCCACCCAGCACTCGGTCAAAGAGCTGCGCTCCATCGGCGTCCAGCCGGACGTGTTGTTGTGCCGCGCCGATCGTGAGGTGCCGGCCGCTGAGCGGCGCAAGATTTCTCTGTTCACCAATGTGGAAGAGCGCGCCGTCGTGTCCGCCGTGGATGCGGCGACCATCTATCAGATTCCCCTGCTGCTGCATGCGCAGAAGCTGGATCAGATCGTGGTGGAAAAACTGCACATCGACGCGCCGCCGGCCGACCTGTCCGAGTGGCGGTCGGTGGTGGAGGCGCTGACCAACCCCACCGGTGAAGCCACGGTGGCCATGGTGGGCAAGTACATGGATCTCACCGAGGCCTACAAGTCGCTGTCCGAATCGCTGGTTCACGCCGGCTTACAGACCCGCACCAAGGTGAAAATCCGCTACATCGATTCCGAAGACATCGAACGTAACGGCACCGGAGTACTGGAAGACGTGGACGCGATTCTGGTGCCGGGCGGTTTTGGCGAACGCGGTGTGGAAGGCAAGATTCGCACCGTGCAGTATGCGCGTGAAAACAAGGTGCCGTATCTCGGTATCTGCCTTGGAATGCAGGTGGCGGTGATCGAGTTTGCGCGTAACGTGGCTGGCCTCGACGCTGCACACAGCACCGAGTTCGGCAAGGGCACGCCGCATCCGGTGATTGGTCTGATTACCGAGTGGACGACCGTCGAAGGTGAAATAGAGCATCGCAGCGAGGATTCCGACCTGGGCGGCACCATGCGTCTCGGTGGTCAGGTGTGCGTGCTCGCCGAAGGCTCCAGGGCGCGTGAGATGTATGGCAAGGAGCGCATCGTCGAGCGCCATCGTCATCGCTATGAATTCAACAACACCTACCTGGATCGGCTCACCGAGGCCGGGCTGGTGATTTCCGGCTACTCTGCCGACGGCAGCCTGGTCGAAGTCGTGGAGCTGGCGGATCATCCCTGGTTCATCGCCTGCCAGTTTCACCCGGAGTTCACTTCCACGCCACGTAACGGTCATCCACTGTTCAGCGGTTTCGTGCAGGCAGCCAGGGAGCATAGCGAAAAATGAAATTGTGCGGATTTGACGTCGGCCTGGAGCGGCCCCTGTTGGTGATCGCCGGGCCCTGTGTCATCGAAAGCGAACAGCTGGCCGTGGATACCGCCGGGCAGTTGAAGGAAATGACCGCACGGCTGGGCATTCCGTTCATCTACAAGTCGTCTTTCGATAAGGCCAATCGGTCATCCACTTCCAGTTATCGTGGTCCGGGTGTCGAAGCAGGCCTGCGTATCCTGCAGAAGGTGAAAGACGATATCGGCGTGGCGGTGATCACCGATGTGCACGAAGACACGCCGCTGCATGAAGTCGCCGACGTGGTGGACGTGTTGCAGACCCCGGCCTTTCTCTGCCGGCAGACCAATTTTATCCAGAACGTCGCCCGTAGCGGCCTGCCGGTGAATATCAAGAAGGGTCAGTTTCTCGCCCCCTGGGATATGCAGAACGTGGTCGACAAGGCACGCGAGGTGGGTAACGAGCAGATCATGGTCTGCGAACGTGGCGTTTCTTTCGGCTACAATACGCTGATTTCCGACATGCGTGGTCTGGTGATCATGCGTGAGACCGGCTGCCCGGTGGTGTTCGACGCCACCCATTCGGTGCAGCAGCCGGGCGGGCAGGGCGCTACTTCCGGTGGCCAGAGTCAGTTCGTGCCGGTGCTGGCGCGCGCTGCGGTGGCGGCGGGTGTCTCCGGGCTGTTCATGGAGACGCATCCCGATCCGCCCAAGGCGCTCAGCGATGGCCCCAATGCCTGGCCGCTAGGTGAAATGGAGGGCCTGCTGGAGGTGCTCAAGGCGCTGGACGATGCGGTGAAGTCGCGCGGCTTCGCGCACGATCCCGCGTAGGTTGGGGTTCGTTCCCCACCCCAACCTACAATAAGTTATAAAATTCCCGGTGGGCAGTGCCCACCCTACGATCAACCGACTTTAATCAAGAGATGCCGGAGTCCCAATGACTGCAAAAATCACCAACATCCACGCCCGTGAAATCATCGACTCGCGCGGTAATCCCACCGTCGAAGTGGACGTCACCCTCGAATCCGGCGCTCTCGGCCGCGCCGCCGTGCCCTCCGGCGCCTCCACCGGTTCGCGCGAGGCCATCGAGTTGCGCGACGGTGACACGTCCCGTTACCTGGGCAAGGGCGTGTTGAAGGCCGTGGCCAACGTCAACAGCGAAATCCGTGACGCCCTGCTGGGCATGGATGCCTCGGATCAGGCGGCCGTCGATCAGTTGATGATCGATCTCGATGGCACCGAAAACAAGGAACGCCTGGGCGCCAATGCCATCCTCGGTGTCTCCATGGCCGCTGCCAAGGCTGCCGCCATCGAGGCCGGCCTGCCTCTGTACCGCTACCTCGGCGGCGATGATGCCACGGTGATGCCGGTGCCGATGATGAACATCATCAACGGCGGCTCGCATGCCGACAACAGTGTCGACCTGCAGGAATTCATGATCCAGCCCGTGGGCGCGCCGAATATCGCCGAGGCTATCCGCTACGGCGCCGAGGTCTTCCACGCCCTGAAGAAGGTGCTGCATGATCGTGGCCTGAACACCGCTGTCGGCGACGAGGGGGGGTTCGCCCCGGACCTGTCCTCCAATGAGGCCGCGCTGGAGGTCATCATCGAGGCTATTGAAGCCGCCGGTTATGTGCCGGGCAAAGATATTTATATCGCCATCGACGCCGCTGCCTCCGAGTTCTACAAGAACGGCCAGTACGAGTTGACCTCCGAGGGTAAATCGCTGACGGCGGCCGAGTTCGTCGACGTACTGGCCGGCTGGGTGGACAAGTATCCGATCCTCTCCATTGAAGACGGTCTGGATGAAAGTGACTGGGACGGCTGGGCGATCATGAGCGAAAAGCTGGGTAACAAAATCCAGTTGGTCGGTGATGATCTGTTCGTCACCAACACCAAGATCCTCAAGCGGGGCATTGATAACAATATCGCCAACTCCATTCTCATCAAAGTCAACCAGATCGGCACCTTGACGGAAACCTTCGCCGCCATCGACATGGCCAAGGCCGCCGGTTATACCGCCGTGATGTCGCACCGCTCCGGTGAAACCGAAGACGCCACCATCGCCGATCTGGCCGTGGCGACGGCCACCGGCCAGATCAAGACCGGCTCCCTGTCACGCTCGGATCGCATCGCCAAATACAACCAGCTGCTACGTATCGCCGAGGAGTTGAGCGACGCCGCCACTTATCCCGACCTGTCCGCCTTCAAGCGTGCTTGATGGCGTAATTGAGGTGAAAACCATCATTGCCGCCCTTGTCGTGCTGTTTGTACTGTTGCAGTACAAACTCTGGTTCGGTGAGGGCAGCATGATGGAGGTCTGGAAACTGGATCGCGCCATTGCCGCGCAGGGCGCGGAAAACGCGCAATTGCTCGAACGTAACCAGGCCCTGACGGCGGAAGTCGCCGATCTCAAGGAGGGCGTCGATGCCATCGAAGAACGCGCCCGCCGCGAACTGGGCATGATCAAAAAGGGTGAGACCTTTTTTCAGGTGGTCGATTGAATATCCCAAGGTGATGAATCCGGTTAAACCATGTCCATGGATATCGTGATACGAAACGCACGGCGGGATGAGGCCTCTGAATTGAGCGGGCTTGCCATGCGCTCCAAGGCATATTGGGGTTATTCACGTGAATTCATGGACGCATGTCGCGAAGAACTGTCTGTCCCGCAAAGTCATTTGGAAAATAGCCGATTTTGCTATGTGGTTGCAGAACATCATGGTGTCATCGTTGGTTACTACGCCCTCGAACGCTTGTCCGCAGCAGAGTTTGAGTTGGAAGCGCTATTTGTCGAGCCAAGATACATAGGTTCGGGCATAGGTCGGGCATTGATCACACATGCAAAAAAACGTGCAGAAACCGCTGGCGGGCGTACCTTGATTATTCAGGGGGATCCAAATGCCGAGAATTTTTATCGGGCGGCGGGCGGCAGGCTTACGGGCAAGAGGGAGTCCGCGAGTATTCCTGGTCGCTTTCTGCCAATCTTCAAAATTTGTCTGACCGAAGAGTCTGTTGCACAAAAGGTGTTTTCTGGAAGAAATCGTCATGGTGACTGATTCCCCTGATCTTGCCGCCAGCCTCCGCTACTGGGCCGTTGTTCCGGCCGCCGGTGTTGGTGCCCGCATGCAGGCCGAGCGGCCCAAGCAATATCTTCCCCTGCTGGAGAAAACCGTCATCGAGCATACCCTGCAACGCCTGTTGGCCCATCCATGCATCAGCGGTGCCGTAGTCGCTATTTCCAGTGATGACGGTTGGTGGCCGAAAGTCAAGATCGAAACGGACAAACCTCTGTGGCTCGCCGAAGGTGGTGACGAGCGCTGTCACTCTGTATTGAATGCCTTGCAAACACTCTCTGCACAGGTGGTTGAGCAGGACTGGGTGCTGGTGCACGATGCCGCGCGTCCCTGTCTGCGTAGCGAAGATATCGATGAATTGATTCGGCGTTGTGCAGCGCATCCGGTGGGTGGTTTGCTGGCGGTGCCGGTAAAGGACACCCTCAAGCGTGCAGATGCTGCACGGAATGTGCGGGAGACTATGGATCGCAACCAGCTCTGGCACGCGCAGACCCCGCAGATGTTTCGTCTTGGCGAACTGCGCGATGCTTTACGACAGGCGTTGGCGGCCACTGCCCTCGTCACCGACGAAGCCTCCGCCATGGAGCGGGCCGGGCATGCCCCCCTGCTGGTGGAAAGCCACGCTGACAACATCAAAATTACCCATCCCGAAGATCTGGCTCTGGCCGGGCTGTATCTGAAATATCTTTTGTAGGCGTGCCGAAAGTGTAGGAGCGGGCCATGCCCGTGATCATCGGTGGGAAAATCATCAATCTACGGGAGCGACTTCAGTTGCGAAGAAGGCTGGTTTTATTCGCAGCTGAAGTCGTTCCCACAATCTCCAAAACAATAATCTCTGTGGCGTAAGGGCAAAACTATCGCGGGCATGGCCCGCTCCGGCTTTTTTGTATGACTCCGCGGGCCATGTCACGAGGGCAATCGGCATTTCAACCATTCCCTGGTTTTTCCGCTATTCTCTGTGCAGCGTATTTCCCAAGCCTGACCGCCCGACAAAAGCGCATGAAGGAGAAACCGGTGTCCCTCATTAATCAGAAAAAGGTCGCCCTGAAGTGGCGTCGCACCAAGATCATTGCCACCCTGGGGCCAGCGAGCCATTCGGTGAGTGCTATCCGCCGTCTGCTCAAGGCGGGGGTCAACGTGGTGCGCTTGAATATGTCCCACGGAGATCACGACGGTCATCGGGCACTGTTTGCGCGGGTGCGCAGTGTTGCCGAACAGTTGGGCTGTCACGTGGCGATACTCATGGATCTGTGCGGGCCGAAGATCCGTGCCGGCCGTTTTCGTGATGACATGATCACTCTTTCCAGCGGCGAACGAGTCACCGTTACCAGCCGCAATGTGTTGGGTGAAAAGAACCTGATCCCCTCACAATACCGCAAGCTGCACAAGGACGTGAAAAAGGCTGAACGCATTCTCTTGGATGATGGCAACCTGGAGCTGATGGTGCTGTCGGTGAAGGGCACCGAGGTGCTGTGCCGTGTGGTGCATGGCGGCCCGCTAAAAGATCACAAGGGCATGAACCTGCCTGATTCCACGGTATCGACGCCGGCATTTACCGAAAAAGACAAGGTGGACGCGCTGTTGGCCATGGAACTGCAAGCCGATTTCGTGGCCCTGAGTTTTGTGCGCAGTGCCGCGGACGTCGCGCGGCTGCAACGTTTCATGAAACGCAATGGCACAGAAATTCCCGTGGTCAGCAAGATCGAGCGGCCGGAGGCGGTGGCGAATATCGACGAGATACTCGCCCAGTCCTACGGCATCATGGTGGCGCGCGGTGATCTGGGCATCGAGCTGCCGGCGGAAAAGGTGCCGCTGATCCAGCGCGAACTGATCAATAAGGCGCGCCGTGCGCATGTGCCGGTGATCGTCGCCACGCAGATGCTGGAATCCATGATCAGCCACTCGCGTCCCACGCGCGCCGAAGTGGGCGACGTGGCCAACGCCGCCGAAACCGGCACCGACGCGGTGATGCTGTCCGCTGAAACCGCCAGCGGACAATATCCGCTGGAATCCGTGCAGACCATGGATCGCGTGCTGCGCGAAACGGAGCGCCACCAATGGGAGGAAGGACGCTTTGGCAGCGTCGTCTTCGGCGACCGCCGCAAAAGCGACTACAGCACTCGCGAGGCTATTGCCCATGCTGCGCAGACCCTGTCCAGCGATTTGAAATTGCAGGCCATGATCATCCCCACCGGCTCGGGCACCACGGCGCGGGTGCTCGCCGCCCATCGCGCCATTGCACCGATGGTGGGTGTCTGTGATTTTGTAGCAATTTGC
This sequence comes from Gammaproteobacteria bacterium, assembly GCA_011051755.1. Lineage (GTDB taxonomy): Bacteria > Pseudomonadota > Gammaproteobacteria > SZUA-152 > SZUA-152 > DRQN01. The sequence continues at coordinate 17,891 of DRKN01000089.1, read as the reverse complement.
CGCCGCCTGTCACTGCATTGGGGTATCGTGCCCGTGTATCGTGAACGCCCCGCCATCGAAGACTGGCGCAAGCTCTGTGCCGACATCAATCCCTGTTGCGGCCTGACCAAACCGGGTCACACCGTGTTGGTGGTTTCCGGGTTTCGTGACGACCCGAAACGGAGTGAGCCGGTGTTGAAGATATTGTCGTTGTGAGTTTTTCCGGTTAGATAGGAGGTCGGGTGACGCAGGATGCTAAAGCCGAGCAGCGCACCCCAATAGCTCAGGGGCAAGTTAAATGTAACGGCGTAAAATCAAAGAGTGCACTGGAAAAATTTGAGGATGGTCTGGTTTAATTCGTCATTCGATCAGGTAGGGTGGGCATTGCCCACCATTTCTGCGAATGATAGAAACCGGTATTGGTGGGCGGTGTCCACCCTACGGGGTTATTTCTTTAGCAGGGGCAGCAGGGCTGGCCAGACGTTTTCCAGTAATCTAGGTTGAGCGGCGGCATTTGGGTGCAAATTGTCGGCCTGCATCCATTCGCGTTTCTCGGAGACGCTCTCCAGCAGAAACGGCAGCACGGCGATACTGTTTTCTTTTGCCAACTCCAAATAAATGTTTTGAAAGCCGCGGGTATAACGCGGTCCGTAGTTGGGTGGTAGGCGCATGCCGATCAGCAGTACGCTGGCGCCCCGGCTCTTTGCCGCGGTAATCATTTTTTGCAGGTTGTCGCGCACCTGCGTCAATGGCAGGCCGCGCAGGCCGTCGTTGGCGCCCAGCTCGATGATGACGATGGCCGCTTGATGTTGCGCCAGTGCCGGCCCGAGACGGCTGAGTCCGCCGGCGGTGGTCTCGCCGCTGATGCTGGTGTTGACGACATGATGCGGGAATCCTTCCCGTTGCAGGCGGGCTGCCAGCAGGCTTACCCAGCCCTGCTGCTGGTCGATACCGTGGCTGGCGCTTAAACTGTCTCCCATGACCAGGATCACCGGGGCCGCTGTGGCGGTGCCGGCGAAGAGCCCGGCGCAGAATAAAACCATGAGGATAGTGAGTCGCATGTTGCAGAGCTTAAATGAGGTTGTGCTGAAAGTGGAGGGGCTGGGCAAGGATGTGCCGTCGCTGGCGGGCGAAAGCGATGGCTGGCTGACGATTTTGGGCGACATCGACCTGGACATTCTCGCCGCTGAATCGGTGGCCATCACCGGGCCATCGGGTTCCGGCAAGTCCACCCTGCTGGGACTGTTGGCGGGACTGGACGACCCCAGCCGTGGACGGGTGCTGCTGGACGGTGTGGATCTTAGCGCCCTCGGCGAAGATGATCGCGCCAGCCTGCGCGCCGAAAAACTGGGTTTCGTGTTTCAGTCCTTCCAGCTGTTGCCCATGCTCACGGCGCTGGAGAATGTCATGCTGCCACTGGAGTTGGCGGGACGCAATGATGCCCGGCATCGGGCCGCAGATGTGTTGGTGTGGGTGGGGCTGGGCGAGCGTCTGCAACACACGCCCCTGCAACTCTCCGGCGGTGAACAGCAGCGCGTCGCCATCGCCCGTGCTTTTGCCGTCGGGCCGTCGCTGCTGCTGGCGGACGAGCCGACGGGTAATCTCGATTCGCACACTGGCGAGCGGGTCATCCAACTGTTGTTTGACCTCAATCGCGAGCAGGCCACCACCCTGGTGCTGGTGACCCATGACCGTGAGCTGGCGGCCCGTTGTGACCGCGTGCTCAGTCTGCATGATGGCCGCCTGGTGTGCACCGCATGATGCGGCTGGCGCTGCGCCTGCTGCGGCGTGACTGGCGCAGCGGTGAGCTACGGGTGCTGTTGGCGGCATTGCTGATCGCCGTCACCTGCGTCACCGCAGTGGCTTTTTTCACTGATCGCATCGGTCAGGCCCTGGGCCGTCAGGCCGGTGAACTGCTGGGCGCCGATCTGCGGCTGCTGGCCGATCACCCGCTTCCGCCGGCATGGCGGACACGGGCCGAGACATTGGGCCTGCGCCACGCCGAATTCCGTGCCTTCCGCAGTATGGTGATGGCGGGTGAAGGTGCGCGGCTGGCGGAGATCAAGGCCGCTGGGCCGGGTTATCCCCTGCGTGGCCAGTTGCGCACGGCATCGGCGCCGTTCGCGGCCACCCGGATCCGCACGGGGCCGCCACCGCGCGGTGCGGTGTGGGTGGAACCGCTGCTGTTGCAGCAGCTCGGGCTTGAGGTGGGGGATCGCGTCGAGGTCGGCGATGTTACGCTGCGCATCGCTGCCGTACTCCGTTATGAGCCGGATCGCAGCGGCGCCATGTTCAGCATTGCCCCGCGCCTGTTGATGAATCTCGCCGATCTGCCCGCCAGTGGCCTGGAACAGGAAGGCAGCCGCATGCAATACACGCTGCTGCTGGCAGGGGAGAGCGATGCCGTGGCGCATTTTCGCTCAGCGATAATGAATCGCCTTGGCGCGGGCGAACGCATGGAGGGCGTGCGCGATGCGCGTCCGGAGGTTCGCAATGCCTTGCAGCGGGCGCAACAGTTTCTCGGTCTGGCCGCCGTGGTGGGCGTGGTGTTGGCCTGCGTGGCCATCGCCATGGCGGCGCGGCGCTTTGCCCGTCGTCACCTCGACACCTGTGCCGTGCTGCGCTGTCTGGGTGCGCGGCAGGGACAGATCAACCGTTTGTTTTTGTGGCAGATGTCCACCCTCGGCCTGCTGGCGGGGTTGCTCGGTTCGCTGCTGGGCTTTGCCGCGCAGGGGGTGTTGGTGACGCTGCTGGGGCCGCTATTTATGGTGAGTTTGCCGCCGGCTTCATTGCTGCCGGTGTTGATGGGGATGGCCGTGGCCCTGGGTGGCTTGCTGGGCTTTGCCCTGCCGCCGGTGATACAGCTCAAGTCGGTGCCGACCCTGCGTGTGCTGCGTCGTGAACTGGGGGGACTGCGCCCGGCCAGTGCCGGTTCTTATTTGCTGGGACTGCTGATCCTCGCCACGTTGATCGGGTGGCAGGCGGGTGATGGGCCGCTGGCTCTGGCGATGATCGCCGGGATCACCGTTACCGCACTGGTGCTGTGGCTGGGTGCGGCGTTGCTGGTGCGCTTGTTGCGGCGGTTGCCGCGCCGGGGGCAGGTGGCATGGCGCTTCGGACTGGCCAACCTGAGCCGCCGGCCCGGGGCCAGCGTGGCGCAGGTGATGGCCTTCGGCCTGGGCTTGATGGTGTTGCTGTTGTTGGGCGTGGTGCACGATGACCTGCTGGACGCGTGGGCGGGGCGGTTGCCGGTGGATGCGCCGAATCGCTTCGTGATCAATATTCAACCCGGTCAGCTGGCCGATGTACAGGCCTTTTTCCGTGATACGGGACTGCCTGAGGCGACGTTTTACCCCATGGTGCGCGCGCGCTTGAAGGGTATTAATGACAAGCCGGTCGGCCCCGGTGACTATCGGGACGAGCATGCGCAGAGTCTTGTCGAGCGGGAGTTCAATCTTTCCTGGACGACACGACGACAAGTCGATAATGCCATTACCGCTGGCCAGTGGTGGGCGCTCGATGCAACAGGGAACGCCATTGACGTGGCGCAATTTTCCGTGGAGGAGGGCATTGCCCGTACCCTCGGTATCGCTCTTGGTGATCGACTGACTTACGACATTGCCGGGCAAAGAGTGACAGCAACGGTGACCAGCCTGCGCAGTGTGCAATGGGACAGTTTTCGCGCCAATTTTTTCGTGTTGTCGCCGCCGGGTCTGCTGCAGGATTATCCGGCCAGTTATATCACCAGTTTCTTTCTGGCCCCGCAGCACGTGGCACAGATGGATGCACTGATCAAACGTTTTCCCAATCTTACGGTGATCGATGTGTCGGCGCTGATGAATCAGATTCGCAGTATCATCGAGCGTGTGGTGTTGGCGGTGAAATATGTATTTCTGTTCACCCTCGCCGCTGGACTCACGGTGTTGTACGCCGCGATTCAATCCAGTCTCGACGAACGTCTGCGCGAGAATGCCGTGCTGCGTGCCCTCGGGGCGCGCCGCAGCCGCCTGTGGCAGAGTCTGGCCAGCGAGTTCGTCACTCTCGGCGCATTGGCAGGGTTGTTGGCCGCGGCGCTCGCCAGCGTGCTGGGCTACGTGTTGGCGACGCAGGTGCTGGAGCTGGAATACACCGTCAATTTTTGGTTATGGTTGCTGGGGCCGGTGGGTGGCGGGCTGGGTGTCGGATTGGCGGGTTTGCTGGGTACGCGGCGGGTGGTGAGCAGTCCACCGCTGGTGGTATTGCGGCAGGGTTGAGTCAAATGAAGTGGGCGCAGGGGGGCGGGGAGCGCAAAGAAAAGAGTCATTATTCAGCTCATCGCAGAGATGCAGCGTTTACAGAGGAATGGGATATCCATCTTGTGCGCACGGCGCACACTACACCTGTTCGTGGCGCGCGCTGTGTGCTCGATGGTACTGAAATCGTTCAATGATGAAAGAAATGGAATTTCTACAGCACCTTCCTCCGGCGCTTATCAAGTGATCTGCCGGATGCGAAAGTCGATGCGCTTGCTGGAGAGTTCGGGCACGCGGGCAAGATTCTTGCGCAGGCCCTGGCTGCTGGCCGGGTGGCCGAGGAAGGCGCCGATGGCGTTTTCGTAGGCCGGCAGACTAAGCTGAAAGCGGGACGTGAAGTGACGGGCGATCAGCGGTTCGCTGACGCAGGCGCTGTGGCGCAAGGCCTTGCCGCCGATGAAATTCATCACCAGCACGCCATTGCGGTTGAGATTGCGCAGCAAGATGCTGCACCACGCCGTGTCGGCGGGCACCGCGCGACCGGTGTCTTCGTTGCCGAACAGGTCATCGATAATCATGTCGAAGGCGGGGCCGTCGTAGTCGTTCAGCCACTGCACGGCATCGGCCTGGTGCAGGGTGGCCATGTCTTTCCTGATATCGAAGAACTGCCGCGCCACCTGTAGGTGAACAGGGTTCAATTCCACGCCGATGATTGCTTCCGGCCGCAGAAAACGTTGCAACAGATGAATCACCGTGCCACCACCAACACCCAGCACCAGGATGCGTCTGATACGCGTGGGCGAGCGGAAAAAAGCTGGCAACATGAGCAGATCCCAGACGCCGCCGGCGTGGGGGCGACCCGGGTGGTACTGACTGTGGAATACGCCATTGGAATACAGGCGTCGCGAACGCCCGGCGGTGCGCACTTCGTAACGGGTGTCGCCGACCTGTTTTTGCCAGAGGATTGCCATGGGTATTGTTTCGCCTGGATGTCATCGATTGCGTAGGAGCGGGCCATGCCCGCGATGGTTTCCTGAGACATCACCAACACATCAGGAGCGCCTTTAGGTGCGATAGTTTTTCATCACCGGGCTGCCGCGCCTACAACACCATAGGCAGACCATCGCGGGCATGGCCCGCTCCGGTGAAACATGGCGCCGGCTCTAACACCAACTGGCTTCCCCGCTGTCGCCGTCGTTCAGCAGCTCACGGATATTGGCCTCGATGATACGGTAGCCGACATTGCCGTATAGCCGCTGACGACCATCGTTGAATACCAGGGTGGGGCTGCCCGGTACCCGATAGTGGTCGCGGGCGTCGCTGTCGAGTTGCAGGGCGGCATGGGCCTCGCCGTTGTCGAGCCGTTCGTGCACGGACGGCACGGGGATGCCCATGTCTTCGGCGAGGGTGTCGAGGACGGACATTTCACCGATGTTTTGCGTCTCTTTGAAAAAGGCACAGCGCATGTACCAGGAAAAGGCCTCGAACAGGCTGTGGCCGTCGTGTTTTGCTCCGTCAATATAACCTTGGTGGACTAGTGCCTGTGTCGAGATGATGTGCTGTTCCTGCAGCAGCTGGACGGCTTTCAGGTACAGGTGTGGCACGGTGGATGATTTCGGCCGGTTTTGCAGCCAGATTTTCGGGTGCAGTTCGACATGATCCCAGCCGGCGGCCGTCTTGTGCAGGTTTTCGTTGAAACCGGTAAAGCCACCCTTGTCTTTCCAGCCCTGGCCGATGCGTTTTTCAACGGCGGCAAAGATGGGAATGTAGCGGTACTGGAGTTGCAGTTGGTCGCCGAAATCCCGTTTCAGCTGGTCGAAGCGGATCTGTGCGCTGTAGGCCCAGACACAGAGTACGTCGGAAAAGATTTCGATGTGGATGTTGTTTGTGGTGGTGTCACGCATTTTCTGTTGCAGCAGCGGCCGCCATGAATAACAAGAATATTGGCTTTATAGGAGAAAAAAATCGCTTGATTCGGTAGTGATGCTGTTTTAAATACATTATTTTTTCTGGGTCTTTCCCATTATCGAACGGGCGATCCCTCCCGTTTAACACCGGTCGGTTAAAGATCCAGACCACCAAGATAGTCGTAGGTCGCCTTCCTGAATCGTTTCTTGTGCTGGCAGTCTTGGCTTCGTATCTTCATCATTTTGAGCCTAAACCCAGCTGATCAATTGTTCTGAAAAAGTTAAAAGGCTGTTGTAGTTCGGGCAATTTTTCCAGTCTCGCCCTGACGTTGGGGTTAATCTTGAGGTATTCCTGTTCTCTTTCCAGAAAAGCTGCTGTAACGACACAGCATAAGGTCTTACCGGGTGAGAACTTGGCATGATGTGATTTCCAAGCTTACTCTACAACACCATGATTTGTATACAATAGGCAAACTCATCATGGCACAATTGCTCACACGGACAAAAAACAACGGACACTGGAAGTGACGGTCAATAATCAGTGGCTCCCTGTTTGAAGCCGAAGAAGCCATTCAACAGGCCGGTAATGAAATTGGCCAGTTGGCGACCCAAGAAGCGATCACGGATTTTGATAGCGGTGGCTCACCGCAGATGACAGGGTCGGTAAAGTGGACGAGCAAAGGGCACACCTATCAAACGCCATGTTTATATCAAACCTCAAAGGGCGGTCAAACGGGGCGCCCTGTGGACGACAGGGCGCGCATTTGCGCACGGAAAAGGACTCCTGGAAGCTTGTTTCTTACGAAGTGCCGGTTAAAATTCAGTATGTTTTTCGGTATTAAGGAGCGAGCACATGCCCAAAATATCGCATCGACTTCAGAAATTTCCTACAACGCGGTTTGTAGCGCGTGGGCACAAACTACGCGCCCACCGGAGCGGCTCCTCCGAAAGACGTCAAACCACGGTGAAAGGATAGTGAGTTGAGCCTGTTTCTTTGTGTCCGTATTCAGGAAAAATCGATAGCTCTCCGTTTTTAAAGGCATTTTCCCTTTATTTCTCGTGACAATATTTTGACATACCGGAAATCAGGTGTTTTACTTAGCGGGCTGGGAAAACTGACGGAGTCCAAGTACTTCGTCAAGGTGAATATGGACAGAGTACTCGACTGGTGCACGGAGAAAAAAATGCCCGATTCCATGACTATCTTGCTGGTGGAAGACGATAAGCAGCAGCGGGACAAGCTTGCCGCGATACTCGAATTCGTTGCCCAGGAGCCGATCACCATCATCGACTACCAGGCGGCCGGCGATAGGCTGGACGATGGGGTTGAGGCCATTATCCTGGGGGGGTGTAGCTCCGCAGAGGCGCGTAAGACAACCTTTGACACACTGCGTCAGGCGCCTGGAAATATACCTGTTTTGGTGCTGGTTGCGGAAAATGGCGAGCATGATCTTGACCAGGACATGGTCAAGAACGCGTTTAGTCTGATCAATCTTCCCATGCGTTACGCCGAGGTCTCCGACGCTCTGCACCGCGCCCAGGTTTATCGACTGAGTCAAAAGCGCGGTGGTGGTATGAACCTGGAGCTTTTCCGCAGTCTGGTAGGTAATAGCCGTGGCATCCTTGAGGTGCACAAGCTCATCGAACAGGTGGCGGACACGGACGCCACGGTGCTGATTCTGGGTGAGTCCGGTACCGGTAAGGAAGTGGTGGCGCGCAACCTGCACTACCATTCCTCCCGTCGTGACAAACCGTTCGTCCCCATCAACTGTGGCGCCATTCCCGGCGAGCTGCTGGAAAGCGAACTCTTTGGTCACGAGAAGGGCGCCTTTACCGGCGCCATCAGCGCCCGTCGCGGCCGCTTTGAAATGGCCGAGGGTGGCACCCTGTTCCTCGATGAAATCGGCGATATGCCTACGACCATGCAGGTCAAGCTGTTGCGGGTGCTACAAGAACGTACTTTCGAACGCATCGGCGGTAACAAAGTGCTGAGCGCCGATGTGCGTATCGTCGCCGCCACGCATCGCAATCTTGATGAACTGATCAGCGCGGGTAAATTCCGCGAAGACCTGTATTACCGCCTGAACGTCTTTCCCATCGACATGCCGCCCCTGCGTGAGCGCATCGACGATGTGCCCCTGCTGGTGAATGAACTGATCGCGCGCATGGAAAATGAAAAACGTGGCTCAGTACGCTTTACACCGGCCGCACTGATTGCCCTGTGCCAGTACCGCTGGCCGGGTAATGTGCGCGAGCTGTCCAACCTGCTCGAACGGCTGGTCATCATGCATCCATATGGCATTGTCGATGTGGGTGATTTACCGGCTAAGTTCCGTCCCGCTGGCAGTGGCGAAAATCTGCCGCAGATCACGCTGGATCCGCAGTTGACACCCGTGATGCCCTTACAGCCTGCCCGCTTGCCGCGTGAGGGGCTGGACCTCAAAGAGCATATTTCCACCGTCGAGTGCTCGCTGATCAAGCAGGCGCTGGACGAGGCGGGCGGTGTGGTGGCCCATGCCGCCAAGCGGCTGAAGATGCGCCGCACCACCCTCGTCGAGAAATTGCGCAAGTATGGCCTGCAACGCAGTGAGTCCGTGACGGGAATTTGACTCCTGTTTTTTCTTGGATACCCCAAGCAACTGAATAAAAAGGAAAAAATTATTTAGGCACGTATTTTGCTCCATCACGGCTGTCAAGGTACCGCCTGCGGGAAAACCCGCGGCGGACAACAACAGTCAGAGCGAGGCGTGACGATGGCCGTACAGCAAACCCCACAGATCCAAACCCTGGAGCACTCTTTTCAGGTTTTCGATCTGGCTCCTCCACGGCGGGAACCTTCTTACCCGCTGCATTCCGTCGATCAAGCGTTACCGCCCGTGCCGGACAAGGCTCGGCGCCTGCAAGCCATTTTCAGTGCCCTGCCGTCCGGCGTCGTGGTGCTGGATGCCTCGGGGCGTGTGCAGGAATGCAACCCTGCGGCGATCAAACTGCTCGGCGAACCGCTGACGGGCGAGCGCTGGACCGACATCATTGGCCGCGCCTTTTCTCCCCGCAGCGACGATGGTCATGAAATCTCCCTGGCCGATGGCCGCCGTGTCAGTATCTCCACCTGCCCCTTGGGCGATGAGCCGGGCCAGTTGCTGTTGCTCAACGATGTCACCGAAACCCGTGAATTACAGCAGTGCCTGAGCCAGCACCAACGGCTCTCGGCGCTGGGTGAGATGGCCGCCGGCCTCGCCCATCAGGTACGCACGCCGTTGGCCGCGGGTCTGTTGTACGCCTCACAGCTCAAGCAATCCCATCTCGATGTGACGTCCCGCGCCGAACTGGCCGGCAAGGTTGTCTCCCAATTGCGTCAGTTGGATGCGCTGACTAACGACATGTTGCTGTTTTCACGCAGTGGTTATGGTGGGGAAGAGCTTATCGAATTGGACGCTCTGCTCGCCAGTCTGGCGAGCGCGGTGGCGCCGCACTGCGAGGAGCGCGGCACTGAATTACAGCTTCGCACTGCCTGCGAAGGTGCCCGCGTGCAGGGTAATCCCCGCACCCTGCTCAGCGCCCTGTTGAATATCACCAACAATGCCATGCAGGCCATGGGGCAGGGCGGTGTGCTGCGACTGGGACTGCGCCAGGGCGCCTGCGACATGCTGGAAATCACCATTACCGATAGCGGCCCGGGTATGACAGCCGAGGTGCAAAAACATCTCTTCAAACCCTTTTTCACCACCCGCGCCAACGGCACCGGCCTGGGTCTGTCCGTGGTGCAGGCCGTGGCTCAGGCCAACGGCGGTGGTGTGCGTGTCCATAGCCGGCTGGGTGAGGGCAGCGAATTTATCCTGCAACTGCCACGCCTGGATGACGACAAATGATCCATTCGCGGCGACAGATTTCGGTTCAGGAGGTTATATGAAACAAGTAGTAATTCTGGTCGTGGAAGATGATGCAGAGCTGCGCAGCGCCCTCTGCGACACCCTGAGCCTGGCGGGCTATGCCACGGAAACCGCCGATAATGGCTATGCGGCGCTGGACATCCTCGACCGCAAGACGGTGCAGATGGTGATTACCGATATTCAGATGCCGCGCATGGACGGCCATACCCTGTTGAAACAGATCAAACGGAAATGGCCACCGTTGCCGGTGATGCTGATGACGGCTTACGGCTCCATTGAAATGGCCGTCGAGGCCATGCGTGACGGCGCGGTGGACTATTTGACCAAGCCCTTTGAGGCCGAGGTGCTGGCGGCCAATGTGGCGCTGCACGTCGATCCGCGTATCGGCACGGCACTGGCCACCGGTGGCCTGGCCGGTGACGATATGGTGGCGGTGGATGTGCGCAGCCGCCAATTGGTGGAATTGTCAAAGCGCGTCGCCGTCAGTGACGCCACGGTGATGCTCACCGGCGAGAGCGGCGTCGGTAAAGAGGTGCTGGCGCAGCATATCCATCGCCATTCGGCGCGTGCCGGGCAGCCCTTTATCGCCATCAATTGCGCGGCGATCCCCGACAACATGCTCGAGGCCACCCTGTTCGGTTACGAGAAGGGCGCCTTCACCGGCGCCTACAAGGCCTGCCCCGGCAAGTTCGAACTGGCCCAGGGTGGCACCCTGTTGCTGGACGAAATCTCCGAAATGGATGCGGCCTTACAGGCCAAACTGCTGCGTGTATTGCAGGAACGGCAGGTGGAGCGTCTGGGCGGCAACAAGCTCATCGAACTGGATGTGCGTGTGCTGGCCACTTCCAACCGCGATATGCGCAAAGAGGTACAGGCCGGTCATTTTCGTGAAGACCTGTTCTATCGTCTCAACGTCTTTCCGATTCGCATTCCTGCATTGCGTGAGCGCACCGACGATATTGTGCCACTGGCCGAGCGCCTGTTGCAGAAGCATTTCCGCGCCGTCAGTGGCACGCTTTCCGCCTCTCTTTTGCTCAACGACCCGGCCAACAGTTCGGTCAAAGTTCCGTTGCTGAGTGAGGCGGCGAAGACACAATTACAGAATCATCATTGGCCCGGTAATGTACGCGAACTGGACAACGTCATCCAGCGCGCGCTGATTCTGTACAACGGTGAATGTATTGCCGCCGAAGACATTCAATACGAACGGATCGATGAACTGCCGGTGTTGGCGGATGGCGACGACGACGGCCCCAAATCGCTGGTCGATGAAATGAAGGGTCACGAATACAGCCGTATCCTGTCGGTGCTCAAGGCCGATCATGGCAATCGCAAGACTGCTGCCGAAAAACTGGGCATCAGTCAGCGCACCCTGCGTTACAAATTGGCACGGATGCGTGAAATGGGCATGTCGGTACCGGGCCGTTACGGTGCAGAGATGTCATGAGCCGTCGTTTAGCGGTGGGTTAATGATGCAGCACGGAAACACAGCGCACAGGTAGGAGCGGGCCATGCCCGCGATGTGGCTAAGAGCAACTGATTTGCGGCCTATGGATTGACGGGCCTCCGTGTACTCCGTGTCGTTGTGGTGAAACGAATAATTGCAGTTATTGCAAGGTATTACAGGAGGATTCCATCATGAATGAAATCGATACCAGCCAGTTGTTGGTGCAAATGCGTGCCATGGCCGCCGCCGCACAGGGGCAAACTGTTGCCGATCCGACGCAGGCCAATGGCGCCGCCGGAGATTTTAGCGCCCTGCTGAAACAGAGCATCGACGGCGTCAATGGCTTGCAGAAAAACTCGGGCAAGGTGGGTAACGCCTTTGTTATGGGTGATCCCAATGTGAGTCTGGCCGAGGTCATGATCGCCAAACAGAAATCCGGCATCGCTTTCCAGGCCACGGTGCAGGTGCGCAATAAATTGCTGGATGCCTACAAGCAGATAATGGCGATGCAGGTTTGATGGGCTGTGTTTTTGTGCAGTGATTTTTTTTGCTGCAATGATTCGATGAAGGGCGGCGCGCTGAAATGGCATTGGTAAAAACAGAAGAAATGTCGGCCTCGTTTTCAGGCTTGAACGGGCTGGATGCACTGCGTCAGGTCGGTCTCATGATCGGTCTGGCGGCCAGTGTGGCCATCGGTGTCACGGTGGTGTTGTGGTCATGGACGCCCAACTACGGGGTGCTGTACGGCGCACTGGCGGAGCAGGATGTGGGCACGGTGCTGGATGCGCTGCGGCAGAGTGGTATCGATGCCAAGCTGGATGAAACCTCCGGCGCGGTGCTGGTGCCGGCGGCCGAGATTCATTCGGCGCGCATCAAGCTGGCGGCCATGGGGCTGCCCAAGGGCGTCAGTGCCGGTTTTGAGGCGCTGGATAAAAAGAACACCTTCGGCATCAGCCAGTTCATGGAAAAGGCGCGTCACCAGCGGGCGCTGGAGGTCGAACTGGCGCGCACCGTGCAAAGCCTGCGCAGTGTGCAATCCGCGCGCGTGCATCTGGCGTTGCCGCGACAGTCGGTATTTGTCCGTAACCGGCAGAAGGCGCGCGCCTCGGTGGTGGTGGATCTGTATCCGGGCCGGATGCTGGAAAAAGGCCAGGTCACGGCCATTGTGCACATGGTCTCTTCCAGTGTGCCGAATCTGGAGACGGATCGGGTAACGGTCGTGGATCAGAAGGGCAATCTGCTCACCCAGGGTGATATGGACAAACGGCTGGCCCTGAGCAATTCCCAGTTTGAATATACCCGGCGCCTGGAAAAGAGTTACATCGAGCGCATCGAGGGCATTCTCGGCCCGCTGCTGGGAAACAATGCCCTGCGCGCCCAGGTGACGGCGGATCTGGATTTCACCGCCAGTGAGCAAACTCAGGAACGTTATAATCCGGATACATCCGTGTTACGCAGTAACCAGATGACAGAAGAACGCTCCAGCGGTAGCGCCGCCGATGGAGGTATTCCCGGTGCGCTGAACAATCAGCCGCCAGGCCTTGCGCAGGCGCCGGAAATCCTGCCGCCGGGTGATGCGGGTGCCATGGCTCCCGCTACGCCCACCCACAGCCGCCGCCGTGAGATCCGCAACTTCGAGTTGGACAAGACCATCAGTCACACGCGCTATGCCATGGGCAACCTGCGGCGCCTGTCGGTGGCGGTGGTGGTGGATGACCGGGTCGATGTCGATGAAGCGGGTCAGGTGACCCGCCAGCAACGCAGCCCGGAAGAATTGGAGCGCATGACCGAACTGGTGAAAAAGGCCGTTGGTTTCAATGCCGAACGTGGCGACAGCGTGAACGTGATCAATTCCGCCTTTACCCCGCCGGTGGAGCCGGAACCCCTGCCGACGATGCCCATCTGGGAACAGCCCTGGGCGCAGGACTTGGTAAAGAAGGGCGTGGGCGGTCTGCTGGTGTTGTTACTGATCTTCGGTGTGCTGAAACCGGTGATGAAGTCACTGGCTGCGCCGCGGGTACAAGAGCTGGAGCTTACCGATGGGGAAGAGGACGGCGCCGCCGAGGGGATTGCCGAGGACACTGTGAGCCTGAGCCAAGAGGCGGTGCAACCGGCGCTGGGTGGGCCGCCCGGCTCTTACGAACAGAATCTGGCTACCGCCAATGCGGCCATCGAACAGGATCCGAAACTGGTGGCGCAAGTGGTCAAAAACTGGGTCAAGCAGGATGGCTGAAGAACAGGACAAGGCAAAAAAACTCAACGGGGTGCAGCGTTCCGCCATCCTGCTGATGACACTGGGGGAAAAGGCGGCCTCCGAGGTGCTCAAGCACATGGATCCGAAAGAGGTGCAGAAGCTGGGTGCGGCGATGGCGCAGATCGACAACATCTCCCGCCAGCAGGTCGAGGATGTGTTGCACAACTTCTGTTCCACGGTGCAAGAGGAGACGGGTCTCGGCCTGGGTTCCGATGAATACGTGCGCAAGGTGCTCATCAATGCCCTTGGGCAGGATAAGGCCGAAGGCCTCATCGATCGCATTATCCAGGGTGGTAACACCAAGGGGCTGGAAACCCTGAAATGGATGGATCCGCGCGCGGTGGCGGAGATCATCCGCCTGGAGCATCCACAGATCATGGCGATTGTGCTGTCCTACCTGGAGCCGGATCAGGCTGCGGAAGTGTTGGCATTGTTCCCGGATCGCGTGCGCGTGGACGTGACCCTGCGCATCGCCAGCCTCGATGGCATTCAGCCCAATGCGCTCAATGAACTCAACGATATTCTCGAAAAGCAGTTTTCCGGCAACTCCAACGTCAAATCCTCCAGCGTGGGCGGCATCAAGGCCGCCGCCAATATTCTCAACTTCATGGACAGCAGCATCGAAGGCGAGATCATGGACGGCATCAAGGAAGTGGACACGGATCTGGGGCAGAATATCCAGGATCTGATGTTCGTTTTTGACAACCTGCTGGAAGTGGATGATCGCGATATTCAAACCATCCTGCGCGAAATTTCTTCCGAGTCGTTGGTGCTGGCGCTAAAAGGCGCGGAAGATGCGTTGCAGGAAAAGATCTTCAAAAATATGTCTAAGCGCGCCGCAGAAATGTTGCGTGACGATCTCGAGGCCAAGGGGCCGGTGAAACTGTCCGATGTGGAAGGGGCGCAGAAGGAAATCCTTTCCGTCGCCCGCCGCCTGGCCGATGCCGGCGATATTTCGTTAGGTGGTGGCGGTGGCGAAGAATATGTTTAGTCCTGAATGGCGCATCGTTAGGTTGGAAACACGATCATTCCGGGTGGAATGCCGTGAAAAACCACAATGCAGAGTGTTTGAAGCAGCGGACATGTTTGCGGGGTAATGAGAAATGGGCTCCAAGCTGATCGACAAGGCGAAGGCGGACGAGGGTTATCAGCGCTGGGAGTTGCCACAGGTGGCGGAACTGCCCGCTACGGATATCGAAGAGGTATCGCCGTCCAGCCTGCTGACGGCCGAGCAGTTGGAAAATATACAGGCCCAGGCCTACAAAGAGGCCTGGGACGAGGGTTTTATCAAAGGTCGGGAAAAAGGCCTGGCGGCGGGGCGGGCGGAGATCGTCCAGCGTGCCGCCTTGCTGGATGGACTGGCGCAGGCCCTGGGCCAGCCCTTCGAGGCGCTGGATGCGGCGGTGGAACAGGCCTTGGTGGATCTTGCCGTGACCCTCGCCCAGGCCTTGGTGCGGCGTGAGCTGCGCAGTGATCCCGGCCAGGTGGTGGCGGTGGTGCGCGAGGCCCTGGCCGCGTTGCCGGTGGCCTCACGTCATGTACGTGTCTGTCTGCATCCAGACGATGTCGCCGTGGTGGGCGAGGCCTTGGTGGCGCGTGATGCCGGCGGTGATGCCCGTCGTGATTGGCATCTGCAGGAAGACCCCACCCTGATGCGCGGTGATTGCCGCATTCTCAGTGAAAATTCACAGATCGACGCCACCATGGAAAAGCGCCTTGCCGCGGTGGTGGCGCAGCTCAGCGGCGGTGAGCGTGAGCAGGATGTCGCCGTCGATACTTCTGCCGATGGCGCTACCACGGACGCCACTGCGCTGTGAACTCCGCCGATCCGCCCACGTTGCCCCGCAGCCCGCGCTGGATCCGCCATCTCAGCGCCGTCCGCGAGCGGGTGGAAAAACCCCGCTTTATCGTCGAGGGCCGGCTCACGCGCATGGTGGGCTTGACCCTGGAAGCCGTGGGCTGCCATGCCCCGGTGGGCGCGCGCTGCCGGGTGGAAGGCCCGGACGGGCGGGATATCGAGGCCGAGGTGGTCGGCTTCGCCGGGGAAAAACTGTTTCTGATGCCCATCGGCCGGATGCAGGGCATCGTGCCCAATGCCCGTGTCACGCCCACCGGCGAGGCTTACGACGTGCCTGTCGGCCCGGCCCTGCTGGGGCGTGTGCTGGACGGTGCTGGCGATCCCCTCGACGGCAAGGGGCCTGTCGCCCATACCCACCGCACGCCGCTCACGGGACGTAACATCAATCCCATGGCACGCCAGCCCATCCGTGAGCCGCTGGACGTGGGCATTCGCAGCATCAATGCCTTGATGAGCGTCGGCCGCGGTCAGCGCATGGGCCTGTTCGCCGGTTCCGGCGTCGGCAAGAGTGTGCTGCTGGGGATGATGACCCGCTATACCACGGCGGACGTGATCGTGGTGGGCTTGATCGGTGAACGTGGTCGTGAGGTGAAGGAATTTATCGAGAATATTCTTGGCGAGGAGGGCATGGCGCGCGCGGTGGTGATTGCATCACCAGCCGATGACTCGCCGGTGATGCGCCTGCATGGCGCGGCGCTGGCCACCAGTGTGGCGGAGTATTTCCGTGATCAGGGTCTGAATGTACTGCTGCTGATGGACTCCCTGACCCGCTATGCCCAGGCGCAGCGTGAGGTGGCCCTGGCCATCGGCGAGCCGCCCGCCACCAAGGGCTATCCGCCCTCGGTGTTCGCCAAAATTCCGCAATTGGTGGAACGTGCCGGCAACGGCGACAGCGGCGGTGGATCCATTACAGCTTTTTATACCGTGCTCACCGAGGGTGATGACCCGCAGGATCCCATCGCCGACGCGGCACGCGCCATCCTCGATGGCCACGTCGTATTGTCGCGGGAACTGGCGGAGTCCGGGCATTATCCGGCCATCGACGTCGAGGCCTCCATCAGCCGTGCGATGACCGAGATCACCCGCGATGAGCATCTCAAGGCGGCGCATCGTTTCAAGCGGCTATACGCCATCTATCGTCAGCACCGCGACCTTATCAGCGTCGGCGCCTACCAGCCCGGCAGTGATCCGCAGGTGGATGAGGCCATTGCCCTCTATTCGCAGCTCATCCAGTTTCTGCAACAGGGTATGAACGAGCCCGTGTCATTGGTGGAAAGCATCTCGGCGTTACAGGGGTTGCAGCCACCGGAACCCGGAGTTACCCAAGGCAGCTCACTGCCTGTGGTGAGCGTGCCAGCCAGTGGAAATACTGATGCAAGCGAGGGATAGTGGCGGGGAATATAGCGGGAAATCAGGTAAAGTATTTCTCCTTAGTCAGCTGCCGTTCAGTTTCAGGCTTTAGACTGGCGGGCTATGTCCGATTTATCAGGAACATATTGACAAGCTGTTACCATACTTCAGAACGGCCACCGCCCCCAAACCGTGAGTTACATTGCATGATGCCCAGCAAAATGTGTTTTCGAAGACTACGACTAACGACCTTCCTGATGATTCTCAGTGGGCCGCTATTGGCCCAGGACTGCGATCCCAAGACCTATGCGTCGACCCCCAGCGACCAATTCCGGGAACATGCCAATGGCACTGTGACCGATACCAAGACCCAATTGAGCTGGATGCGCTGTCCCCTGGGCATGCCGTGGAAGGGTGGTGGTTGCGAGGGTGTGGCGGCCCAGTATGAATGGAAAGATGCCGGACGCTTTATCAAACAAATGAATGGCAATGGTGGCTTTGCCGGCTACCGCGACTGGCGCCTGCCGACCCGGAAAGAACTCGAGGGCATTGTTGAACACCGTTGCATCAGCCCGGCCGTCAATCTCGAAATATTTCCCGCTACGCCGCCAACCGGTTTTTGGTCAGCCACCTCGGAGCAGGACTATGAGATGGGTACCTGGTTGGTGTATTTCCTGCATGGCAAGAGCTATATGGGCAACGCTCAGCAGGAATGGAAGGTGCGTTTGGTACGTGACGCGCGTTAAGCCGTTTTTGTTGTTTTTTTAGGAGATCCTTCATATACGGCCTGCTCGCGCGCGCATCTTTCTGTGCATGCTCGCCTACTTATGTGCAATGGCACATGATCGGGGCATGGCGCCCACTGTTGTTCTGCGACGAGGATCAGCAGGCCAAGGCCTCGCGCGATCCCGTGGCGCCGGCCGAACGTTCTCCCGCCGCACTGCGCAAAGTCCACTCCTGCACCCTCGACGATG